>CAJFOT010000150.1 GCA_904397815.1 Candidatus Paralachnospira sangeri | reverse complement strand
TAAAATTTGACAAAAAAATAAGCCGAAAACGGCTTGGAATAAGGTTTCCTACCTTATTTCCTCCTTAGAAGGGTGTCAAACACCCGTCATAGGCGATCATCGCCTCCATCAGCCTGTCCTTTCCGGTCATCTCTTTCATCTGTTTTTGCTCCTTTCAAATTTTTTCATTTTCAGCAGATTCTCTTTCATTTTCTTCTTGTATTTCCCGGCAAACGTGCTATAATGGTAATCACGGAAGCATAGCTCAGCCGGGATGAGCGTTCGCCTCACACGCGAGAGGTCATGGGTTCGAGCCCCATTGCTTCCATAGAGAGCCGGAGACGCGGGTTTGCGTTTCCGGTTTTTTTGCGTCCGGGGAACCAGGCACAGACATCTCAGTTCCCGATATGCCTCCCCAGAATCATGCTGCGGCAGAACCTCCCTCTGTCCAAAAAAGGGGCGCTGTCCAGACGACAGCGTCCCTTTTTTCTATCATTCTTTCTGTATGCTTTAAAATTACATCATTCCGCCCATTCCGGGGTTTGCGGCGCCTGCGGGTTCGGGCTCTTTGATATTTGCCACAACTGCTTCTGTGGTCAGCAGAGTAGATGCCACGCTGGTGGCGTTCTGCAGAGCGCTTCTGGTAACCTTGGCAGGGTCAAGGATGCCGTTCTCTACCATATTTACATACTCTTCTTTCAGAGCATCAAAGCCTACGCCTACCTCAGACTCTTTTACCTTATTGATGATAACAGCGCCTTCCAGGCCTGCGTTCGCGGCAATGTGGTATAACGGAGCTTCCAGAGCTTTCAGAACGATCTGAGCGCCTGTCTTCTCATCGCCTTCCAGAGTCTCAGCCAGCTTTGCAACCTTCTTGGAAGCGTGGATGTAAGCGGAACCGCCGCCGGACACGATACCTTCCTCTACAGCTGCCTTTGTCGCTGCCAGAGCATCTTCCATACGCAGCTTGTGCTCTTTCATCTCTGTCTCTGTTGCCGCGCCGACACGGATTACCGCTACGCCGCCGGACAGCTTCGCCAGTCTCTCCTGTAATTTCTCTTTATCATATTCAGAGGTTGTCTCCTCGATGGTCGCCTTGATCTGAGCGATTCTGTCAGAGATATCCTTGGAGGAGCCTTCGCCGTCTACGATAATGGTGCTTTCCTTCTGAACCTTAACAGATTTTGCCCGGCCCAGCATATCCATTGTGGTTTCTTTTAACTCATAGCCCAGTTCGGAAGAGATTACGGTGCCGCCTGTCAGAACGGCGATATCTTTCAGCATTTCTTTTCTTCTGTCGCCATAGCCGGGAGCCTTAACCGCAACTACGGTGAAGGTACCGCGCAGCTTATTCACGATCAGGGTGGTCAGCGCTTCGCCCTCGATATCCTCGGCGATAATCAGCAGCTGACGGCCGCTCTGTACAATCTGCTCCAGGATCGGCAGAATTTCCTGTACATTGGAGATCTTCTTATCTGTAATCAGGATATAGGGATTCTCCAGAACCGCTTCCATTTTTTCCATATTGGTGCACATATAAGCAGATAAATATCCGCGGTCAAACTGCATACCTTCTACCAGATCCAGTTCTGTATGCATGGTCTTGGACTCTTCAATAGTGATAACGCCGTCTTTGGATACTTTCTCCATTGCGTCCGCTACCATTTCGCCTACCTTCTCATCGCCTGCGGAGATCGCAGCTACTTTACTGATCTGCTCTTTGCCGGAGATCGGGCTGCTCATCTCAGCGATCGCCTTTACAGCCTCGTCTGTTGCCTTCTTCATACCCTTTCTCAGGATAATCGGATTAGCGCCCGCTGCCAGGTTCTTCATGCCTGCGTTGATCATTGCCTGTGCCAGTACAGTGGCGGTTGTTGTGCCATCGCCGGCTACATCATTGGTCTTGGTGGCAACTTCTTTTACCAGCTGAGCGCCCATGTTCTCAAAAGCGTCAGCCAGTTCAATTTCCTTTGCAATGGTAACGCCGTCGTTTGTGATCAGCGGTGTTCCGAAAGATTTGTCCAGAACTACGTTCCGGCCTTTCGGTCCTAAAGTAACTCTTACGGTATTTGCTAATTTATTTACACCGGCTTCCAGGGCAGCTCTTGCCTCTGCGCCGTGTTTCAGATCTTTTGCCATGACTGTTGTCCTCCTGTTTCTTTCTTAAATTCTGATAGAATTATTCTTCAACGATCGCTACAATATCATTCTGTTTTACGACGATGTATTCTTCCTCGCCCAGCTTTACTTCTGTTCCCGCATATTTGGAATAGATAACCACATCGCCGGGTTTTACCATCATCGTGACTTCCTTGCCGTCTACTACACCGCCGGGGCCCACTGCGATTACTTCAGCTTCCTGAGGTTTTTCCTTTGCGGCGCCCGCAATCACGATGCCAGACTTTGTTGTAACTTCTGCGTCTTTTTGTTTTAAAATAACCTTGTCACCCAATGGTACTAATTTCATATCTGATTCCTCCTGTTTGATTATTAGCACTCAACACATCTGAGTGCTAACGACTGGTTATATATTAGTAAAATTACCGTTGAATTGCAACAACGGAAATTTTTCTATTTTGCTCAATTTTGTTATATTTTCCGGTGAAATCTCGTTTTTTCTCTCATTCTCTTGTTTTCTTATTTTCCTGTCACAGAGATATTCCCGGTTCCCTTTGCGGTTTGCCCATAACCGGGCAGCCTTTTTCTCTGATTCGGTTAAATCAGCCCGTACCGGACGCAGGCTTTGTAGACGCCGTCTTCATACACAGCGTCTGTGCGGGCGCCGCACACATCCAGGATTTCCGGAGCGCTGTTGCCCATTGCGATGCCCAGCCCTACATAGGAGAGCATCTCCAGATCATTCATGCCGTCCCCAAAGGCGACGGTGTCCTCTCTATTTATTCCCAGCTTTTCCAGAATATATGCAATGCCGGAGGCTTTGGAAAACCCTTTCGGCACAAATTCCGCCGAGGAGCCGGAATCAATCACGTCCGCCAGACGGGATACCTCCCTCACCATGACTGCTTTGCTCTCAGGGTGGCGCCCGGAGAAGCGGACTGTCATCTTGCTGATCTCCCAGTCTGTCCCTGACACCGGCCTCAGAATCGGCCTGAACATCTCCTGCCGCTTCTTATAATATGGATAAAACTCCGAATCCGGCGGGCAGGGGTCGCAATAAAGATAATCCTTCCCCTCCAGTATGGCCATCCCGCCATATTCCGCCACCAGCTCCACCAGCCTGCTGCCGGTCTCACGGTCCATCTGATGATAAAACAGCTGCCTGCCGCGGTAGAAAATATGGCTTCCGCAGCCCAGGATCATACCGTCAAATCCCAGTTCCCGCAGAGAATCCTCCACAGCGCAGCTGACCCGGCCGGTACAGATAAAGGTTTTGTGTCCATTTTCCCGCAGCCTGTCCAGGGCAAACCTGGCGCTGTCCGGAACCCCCTCGGGATTATCCCTGTCATACAGTGTTCCGTCGATGTCAAAAAAGATCGCTTTTTGCCCGGCATTCATCCAGGACTACCTCCCTCCAGTTTGTTCCTGTATACATAACCTCGCCCATCCCTTTAAGGGTAACACCAATCACTTTATCTGTCAAATATTGATTTTTGTTACAAATTTCTGAAATTCATATTAAATAATCACAATATCCCTTCCCATTTTTCCTTCTTCGTATTACAATAGTAACAAACATATTCAGAGTTATTTATCACATCATAACAAGGGATAAAACCACTGGAAAGAAAGGACAGATTTTATGGCAAAAAAATTCAAAAAAATCGCAACCTTCGCCGCAATCGCGGCAGCAGCCGCAGGCGCAGCCTATTTCGTAAAACAGAAATTCTTCAGTGACTCTGACCTGGATGATTTCGATGAATTCGACGATCTGGACGATCTGGATGATCTGACAGATTACGACGACGACTTTGACGGAACCACCGAGCCGGAGAAATCCGAAGAAAAAACAGAAGAGAAGGAAGCCGCCGCTCCTGAGCAGGCGACCGACGAAAAAACAGAGGAAGAGGCAGAAGAGCAGAAGGCGCCCGAGGCATGACGGCTGCCTCTGCAGAGCCGGGACCGGGATTGGAGTTCACAGCAGACCTGACCATTCAGAAATCCCCTTGCCGGGCCTATCCCGCAAAAAAAGAGGAATGACGCATCACGGTGGATGTCATTCCTCTTTTTTCGTGGTTTTATACTGTTTTTCCTTACTGCTGAGGCAGCTTAAAAGAACTTTTCAGCGACACGATTCTGTTGAATACCAGATGGTCCTCGCTGCTGTCCTTGCTGTCCACGCAGAAGTAGCCATTTCTGACAAACTGGAAGCTGTCAGCCGGTTTTGCCTCCTTCAGCGACGGCTCCACATAGCAGGTTTCCAGCCGGGTCAGGGAATTGGGATTCAGGTTCAGGCTGCCGTCCTCATTGTATACGCCCTTTTCCTCGTCGATCAGGTTTTCATACAGGCGCACCTCCGCCTGCACCGCAGTGGGCGCCGCCACCCAGTGGATGGTGCCCTTCACCTTTCTGCCGTTAAAACCGCTGCCGCTTCTGGTCTCCGGATCATAGGTACAGTGGAGAACGGTGATATTCCCCTCCGCATCCTTCTCAAAGCTGTTGCAGGTCACAAAGTAGGCATTCATCAGCCGCACCTCATTGCCGGGGAACATCCGGAAATACTTCTTCACCGGAACCTCCATGAAGTCCTCCCGTTCAATATACAGTTCCCGGCAGAAAGGAACCTTCCTGGTGCCCAGGGCTTCATTTTCCTGATTGTTGGGCACGTCCAGATACTCAATCTGTCCCTCCGGATAATTGTCAATGATAACCTTCAGAGGTCTGAGTACTGCCATTACCCGGGACTTCTTTAATTTCAGATCTTCCCGGATGCAGTATTCCAGCATCTGATAGTCGCAGATGCTCTGACTTTTGGACACACCAGCCATATCCACAAACATTTTGATGGATTCAGGCGTATATCCGCGGCGGCGCAGACCGCTGATGGATACCAGACGGGGATCATCCCATCCGTCTACAATGCCATCCTCTACCAGCTTCTTAATATAACGCTTCCCCGTCACCACATTGCGCAGATACAGCTTCGCAAACTCGATCTGTCTGGGAGGGTTCTCAAACTCACATTCCCGTACAACCCAGTCGTACAGCGGCCGGTGATCCTCAAATTCCAGGGTGCAGATAGAATGGGTAATATGCTCAACAGCATCCTCAATAGGATGGGCAAAGTCATACATCGGATAGATACACCACTTGTCCCCTGTATTGTGATGCGTCATGTGAGCCACCCGGTACAGCACAGGATCTCTCATATTAATATTCGGGGAAGCCATATCTATCTTCGCCCGCAGCACCCTGGAACCGTCAGGGTAAATACCCTTTTTCATATTTTCAAACAGTTCCAGATTTTCCTCCACGCTCCGGTTCCGGTAGGGGCTCTCCTTGCCCGGCTCTGTCAGGGTTCCTCTGTACTCCCTGATCTGTTCTGCCGTCAGATCACAGACGTAAGCCTTCCCCTTCCGGATCAGCTTCAGCGCGCATTCATACATGATATCAAAATAATCAGAGGCAAAGAACAGACGGTCCTCCCAGTCTGCCCCCAGCCAGGCGATATCCCGTTTGATCGACTCCACATACTCTACTTTTTCTTTTGTAGGATTGGTATCATCAAACCTCATATTGAACTTTCCGTGATATTTCTGCGCCAGCCCGTAGTTCAGCAGGATGGACTTGGCATGTCCGATATGAAGGTAACCATTCGGTTCCGGGGGAAATCTGGTCTGCACATGATCGTAACGTCCCTCCTGCAGATCCTTATCAATGATCTGCTCGATAAAATTTTTCGAAACAGCTCCTTCTTTGGCAGCGGCTTCCACATTTGCCGTATTTTCATTGCCCATGACAGGTTTCCTCCAACTCAAATATATTTTTCATTAGTATATCATATCACATTTCATCGAATTGTAAACCACTTCTCTTTGCCTGTTTTCACGGCTTTTTCATACTCCGGAGAAGCTTCCGGAATGGCCGTAAAAAATATTTTTTATTTTTTTATTTTTCTGTTGACACGATCAGACCTTTATGCTAGAATAAATTCTCGGAAACGCCGTTAAAACGGCTTCCAAAAACAGAATGCTGTTGTGGCACAGGCGGTAGCGCACTTCATTGGTAATGAAGAGGTCGGCGGTTCGAGTCCGCTCAACAGCTTAGAGGAAAAAGCGGCAGAAGCCTTGAAAAATCAAGGAAAATGCCGCTTTTTTAATGTTCCGGAGCTTACCTTATTTTAATCCTGAATGCCGCCCAGCCATTTCACCCATCCGGTTTTCCTCGTCCGGGTGCCGGTAATATAGTAGATCACACAGGCCATATCATCGCAGGTTCCCACACACAGACACTCTTCCCACCTGTCCAGGCTGCCGATCTTCTGCCGTCTGTCGGTGCTGCTGTAAACCGGCTCGGCAGTGCTGCCGTTCCGGTATCTCTTCGGCGGAGAAAAATATTCCATCTCTTCCGGCTCCGCCCTGCCGACGGTGCCGTAATCCTTGTACAGCAGGTTCAGATCCACGCTGCCAGAGATCCCGGCCACCCTGCCTTTACTGGTATATTGCCAGCAGACCTCTCCCACATCCGGCCGGTAAGCCTCGGCAGGCTGGCCGTCATTTTTTCCATATCTGGCGATCCAGAAATCTCGGCCGACGAAAGCAGACACATCCAGCACATGCTGATACCAGTCCAGATTGCAGTAAATCCCTGACTGATAGCCGCCGGCCTCAACTGTCTCCAGGAATATCCGGACGATGGCCGTCAGCGTCTCCCTGGGCAATGTCCGCTGGCCGGCATCCTCCACATCAATAAAAACCGGCAGTTCCAGAGACCGCCCTGAGAGCAGTCTCAGCACTGCCTCCGCTTCTTTTCCGGCCTCCTCTTCCGTCTGGGCATAGCTGTACTTATAGATTCCTGCCGGAATGCCGTTCTCCCGGCATCCCCTGTAATTTGCCTCAAAATACAGATCTGCCGACAGGTTTCGTTTCACAGAACGAAGAATGGCGAAGGAGACGCCGTCCGCCTTTGCCTGCCCCCAGTCGATCGCCCCCTGGTGCTCGGACACATCGATTCCAAATTTACCGGCTGCCGCTGTCATCCTGCTCATCCTCCTTCCTGCTTCCGCTGTCCTTTCTCTCGATCAGCTGGCGGAACACCTCCCGCAGACCGATGCTGGCCAGACCCGACAGCAGACCTGCCAGGATAATCTCCGGACTGATGCCCCGCTGTATCCAGACGTTCAGCAGCAGACCTACTGCCATCAGAATGGCAGGAATCCATTTGTCCGGAATCATATGAATCTTCTTCATCCCATATCCCAGGCAAAGGCAGATCCCTATGATCACCGGCACACAGTAGCTGCTTAAAAAAGTCAAATCCATTCTATATGAAAATCCATCCTTTCTCTATTTTATTCGGGTTCTATAGCCCCTCCGGGGGATGCGCACGATTTTTGCATGAAAATATCTGCGCTTTGCGCAGCAAAAATCAGCGCCGCTCCCACTATCAGAATATGACTGGAATTTCCATCCGGTTCCTTTCAGCAAAGGAAAAATATCGAAAAGAACACTTGTCACCTGGCGGCATCCGCCAGATTTCTCTTGTATATCCTCATATTTTATCGTATAATCATCTTATCGCGCCAGTTCCGGGAGGAGTGCGGCCTGTGCCGTATCGGAGGTGTCCGGTCTCACACTGCTAATCCCGGGAACACGCTCCGGCTGGCGCGGCCCGCCCCAGGCGGGCATTCTTTTTTTCTTGCTTTTGCATATACATATAGCAACTCTTTGATTCTGGCGGTAATAATGCGCAGCCATATTTTCAACCGAAAAACCTTTCACTCTATCCTTTTCCTTGCCCTGGCTTTCTTTCTGGGAGCGGGCGCAGGCAAATTTTCTCATCATCAAAAGATCCGGGCAGTTCCTGCCTCTGCCCAGTCCAGCTGGGGATTAAGCTTCCAGGAGAACGGACAGCCGCCGGTGGCCAACGCCAGCGCGGAATATCTGCAGCAGTTCGATGCCTATTATACCGATCAGACGGATGAGAAGGTTCTCTATCTCACCTTTGACGCCGGTTATGAAAACGGCAACACGGCCGCGATTCTGGACGCGCTGAAAAAGCATAATGCCCCCGCCGCATTTTTCCTGGTGGGCAATTACATATCCACCGCTCCTGACCTGGTAAAACGAATGGTGGATGAGGGCCACATCATAGGCAACCACACCTACCACCATCCGAATATGTCTCAAATCTCTGACAAAGAAGCCTTTGCAAAAGAACTGGAAAATCTGGAACAGCTGTGTGAAGAGACCACCGGCCAGCCGATGAGAAAATACTACCGGCCGCCCCAGGGCATTTATAATGAAGAGAACCTGAAAATGGCAAAAGAACTGGGGTATAAAACCTTTTTCTGGAGCCTGGCCTATGTGGACTGGTATGAGGAGGATCAGCCTACGAAGGAAGAAGCTTTCGAAAAGCTGCTGGGCCGCATCCACCCCGGTGCCATCGTTCTTCTCCACAGCACATCAAAAACCAACGGGGAAATCCTGGATGAGCTGCTGACCCGTTGGGAGGAGATGGGATACACCTTCCGCTCCCTGGACCAGCTGACAGGGGAAGCCTGAAAACAACTGACAGGGGAACCTGAGAACATCTGACGTGAGGAACCTGAAAACAGCCGACGGGTGAAGGCTGAGAAAAGCCGGCAGGTAGAAGCCGGCTCTTCTCAGCGTCTTAATTCGATAATGCTCTCCCGCAAGGCAGTTTTTAAATAGGGAAAGGCTGTCCGCTGCTGCACTGAAGTAACCGCCTGCCGGCACTTGATGATGCCGCTGACGGTGAAGCCGGCTTCCTCTGCCAAATGGGCCAGCACCAGATCTGTCGGGATGATGACGCCGGCATAGGCGCTCTGATCCACAACGATATAGCAGATGCCATCCCGGTCCAGCGCCTGGAACAGCTGTCCCAGCACCCTCTTCATATCCGTAAAGTACCCACGCAGCATATTGGGCATCAGCCGGGTTCTGCTGTCTCTTCTGCCGGTGCGGGCCTCCTTCCGGGGGATGGCCTGCCACAGCTCCCGGCACAGCCCTTCCACCAGAGGCAAGCCGGAATCCAGCTCCTGCCGGCAGCAGATCCGGTAGTTGCGGATCAGCTCCTTTTTTCTCTGAAAGAATGCCTCCTCACTCAGGATGCCGCCGAAGAACAGCTCCAGCTTATAAGATTCGAAATAATCAAAAGAATTGGCATAGGGCGGGGAAAAAATCACCAGCCCCAGTCCCTTTCCGTTTTCCTCCCGGAACCGGCGGGCCTGGGCGGCGAAGTCTGCGGCGGAACTGTCCAGGGCAGTGTAATGCCCCTCGGGAACAGGGCTGCGGCTGTAATCCTCCACCATCATTCTGACCACAGCCCTGTAGCAGGCCGCCGGGTCCTTCACCGGAGAGGGCCTGGTAGACAGCCCGTTCCCGTCCTTGCGCCGGTTGGAACAGCTTTCCAGAGAAAACAGCCAGGCCCCGCGGAGGATGTCCCGGGCCGTAGAAGGCTCCATCTGTCCGATGGCGTCCCCGGCCATCAGCAGCCACCGCAGATTTTCCAGGGGAAAATAGTGGGCCAGGGGCCGGATACCGGCATCAGAGCCGCCGTCCTTCCTCCCCGGTCTGGCCTTCTGGGCCTTCCGTATTTCCGCGGCGGCTCTCTCCAGGCTCCCCTCCTCCGGCTTCATCGCTGTCAGCCGGTCCAGAAGACATTCCGTCTCCCGCAATGTCTGCCGGGAGGGCCTGGCCAGCTTCAGATCTGCTATGATTTTACAGTAAGGATTCACGTCTGTTCCCAGACAGTCATAGCCGGCCCTGGCCCCTGCCAGCAGGGTTGTGCCCGAGCCCATCATGGGATCAGCCAGATAAAACCGATCCCGGTCTGTCCCCGCTCTGCGGATCAGTTCCTCCACCAGCCGGGTGGAATAGCCCTCCCGGTACCGGACCCAGCGCTGATAGGGCTCTTGCCCGGCAGTGGAAAAATTCACCAGACCGGAGAAAAGGGCAGACTCGTCCCAGAAGGGATACCGCCGTTCACAGTCTCCCAGAATCTCCACACATACCGGATCGCTGAAATATTTCACCTGGCTTTCCATGCCTGCTCCTCTCTGTCCCACTGACACAGGGCCCTGATCCGCTCCTCGATGCCATCCTGGCGGAACAGTCTTCCCGCGTACCGGAAATTTTTCTGTTCCAGCGCCAGAGATGTCAGGATGGGGATAATGGCCTTTAACACTTGAATATAAATCTCCTCTGTCCCCGCCGGCTTTTGGGCCACCGTATCCAGGATGGCCTTCTTCACCGTATCCTCCAGTTCCTGATAGAGAGCTTCCTCACTTCCGGGGCGGAAAGGACGGGTGCGATGACCTTTCTGCTTTACAAAGGTATAAATAAAATCTCCCTGGAGGGCGCCGGCATATTTGGCATGGGCTGTATTGCTGTAATCCTCGATGGGGCGCTGGTAGATCACACCCTCCGGTTCCAGGACAAAGCCGGCGTCCAGCACTGCCTTCATCACCGCCATCCACACCCTGGGATCCTTATTATTAAAGGTAAACACCAGAGGCCGGCCGTCCTTCAGCACCCGCCGGCACTCCCGGAATGCCTGGTACAGACGCTGATAATAGAAGGTGTGATCCTTGGCCCCTTCATTCTGCTTCCGGTTGACCAGGATCTCATCCGCCAGGTTCGTCACTTCCTCCCGCTTCATGCCCAGATCCGGGTACAGCCACGCCAGCCAGAAGGCTGTCAGCTCCCCGTACTGGACATTGCTGCCGTAGGGAGGGTCTGTCAGAACCAGATCCGCTGACTCATCGGCCAGCGGCAGCCGGCAGGCATCTCCCCGCCACAGGAAATAGTCTCCCTCCCCCTTCACCAGCCCTTCGGCGGAGGCTGCCTCCGTCACATCCGGCAGCTTCTGCCGCTGCCAGGCGAAAGCCGCCTTCATCGCCGTAATCCGTTTATCCAGATATTCCACCGGATTCACCTCCACGAACTGGCCGGAAAGCCAGTAGGCATGCTTCGCCCAGGCAGAGGGGCGGCCGTCCTGCCAGGCGCTGGTGGAAATGGTCAGGTTGCTGGTATAGCGCAGGGTGGCGCTGAAGGTCAGCAGCAGCATCTGATACAGCCGGGGCGGCACCTGGTTTTTCCGCTCCCGCACCTTTTTCAGGAAATAAGCCATCACCAGCAGGCTGCGCCTGACGAAGAAATCACTGAAGGTCCGCACCCCTTTCCGGTACAGACAGTCCTCCTGCTGCCGGTCCCACTGCTCCGGAACGGGAATGTCAGGTATCCACAGATCATATTTCCGGACATAATCCTGAAAATGCTCCGCCCCGTCCCGCCAGGCCCGCAGATCCTCCTCATCCGGCGCCACAGTGCGCTGGGTTTTTCTGGTGGTCACCTTGTAGGTGACATTCAGCAGCATTTCCCCCTGCCGCTCACAGTCCACCCCCGGGAAGGAGGCGCCGCAGCAGGGGCAGACATACCAGCCGGCCCGCTTCTCCTTCCGCTCATTGGACAGCAGCACAGCGGCGCCGCATTCGGGGCAGCTGACCTGATAGGCATGCTCATACCACCGGGCCGGAAGCAGTTCTCCCGTCTCCCGGTTTCTGGTCATGTAAAAGGGCCGGGCAAAAGCCTCCACCTCGTCCCGGATCTGCCCCATCACCGCCTCATATGCCGCCTCATCCACCTTCGTCACTTCCATCCTGGAAATCAGAACCGCCAGAGGATTGATATCACAGGCCGCCACCCGGCGGCCGGCAGACAGCCCTTCAAAGAGGGTGACCCCGCCGCCGCAGAACACATCCAGGATCAGGTCACCCGGCCGGGAATAATGCTCTGCCAGTTGCCGGAACACATTCTGGGGCCGGCGGGCGAAATATTTATGCATTTTGTAAACAGGGGTATGGGCCTGGGCCCGTATCCCCTCCCTGATATAATCGATCTTCACACAGTTTCCTCACTTCCAGGCAGCCAGAGAGCGGCGCCGTATTCATAATCCTCGCGGCCCAGCGTCCGGCGGCTTTTCTCCAGCATCTGCTCCAGCCTCGGCCGTCCATCCTCACTGACCCGGATCACTTTCTTCTTCCAGTCAGTCAGGAAGCAGCCATCCAGCAGAGACAGGTGATTCAGCATAAACCGGTACTGGTTCCCGGTGGTCGTCCGGTCTGTCCAGATGTCCCGCTGGGAAAACGACGTCCCCCGCAGCTGATTCAGCCTGGCTCCCACTTCTTCCCGGTTTCCCTCGCTGGTCAGCAGCACATTGGGGTATTCCTCCCGGATCATCTGAATGATATCCAGCGCCTTTTTCAGTTCCCTTTCCTCCCCGCCGGCCCGGATGGAATAGGGACCAAAGAGAAATTCAATATAATGAAGGGAACCGCAGGCCAGCAGCAGCCTGACCATCATCCGGTAGGGATACAGCCGATCCTCCCCCTCCTCAATCCCGTACAGCATCATCTGATTGACGAAAAGATTCTCAAAAGAAATATCCCCGTCACCCAGAGTCCGCCCCAAAGGCGTCAGGCAGAAGCTGTTGGCCCCTGTTTTCCGGATCACCCCCAGCCGCTGGCTGTGGGATACATTGTTATTGTTGATCACCAGATCCCTGCGGGAAAGGGGCTCTCCCCTTCCGCCAAACCGCTCCAGGGTAGGCATCACCAGCGAATCTCTGTACTTGTCATAATTATAGTCGCCGATGCATTTGAAAACCCGTTTATAATCGCTGTCCCGCTGTTTTTTCCCCAGCCTGGAGCCCAGGCCCGCCGCGCCGGCCTGTCTGGCATTTACCGTGGCGATCCGCACCGACAGTTCCCTGGCAAACCGCTCTCCGTCCACCGAGGCCGGCAGCAGCAGCTGAATCCTGCCGCCGCCTCTGCCGCCGAAGCCCCTTTTTCCTCTGACCACGCCCAGATTCAGCTGGTCAATCCATTCCGCCAGGGTATCGTCCTGGTCCCGCAGGGCCTGGATCACACAGTGGAGGGGCGCAAAATCGTCTTCCACACAGCTGCCGTCCTCCCGCACCCGGACAGGGATCAGGATATAAGCCGTCCGGTCCCTCTCCTCTGCCGGCTTCCGCAGCGCCCGGCCTACCGCCTGGACGATATCGATCATAGAACCTTTGGGGTCAGCAAACAGCACACTGTCAATCAGGGGAATGTCCACCCCTTCCGTCAGACAGCGCACATTGGTCAGCAGGCCGAACCCTGCCTGTTCAAATTGGGTGAAAAGGAGACTTCGCTCCCCAGCCGCCATGGAGCCATTGACATGAAGAAAAACAGCCTCCTCTTTATCTATGCCGAACTGCTCCCACAGAAAATCCTCCGGCGCCTCCTGATAGAACCGGGCGAAAGCCCTGGCCGCCGCCAGGGTGGAGTGAAAGGAAACCACCTTTTTCAGTCCCAGCTCCTTCACCGCCTTTCCCAGCAGGCAGGCCTTAAAGGCGTCGTCAGCCGACATCTCTCCCAGTTCCCGGCCGGAGCCGTCCCGCAGCCGCAGATACCGGTTCTCTCCGATCATCCCGGCGATCTCCCCGTCTGTCACCGCTCCGATCACAATCCGGTAATCGGCAATGATCTTCTGCCGGATCGCCTCCCCGAAGGGAAACTGGTAAAAGACCGGGCCGTAGATCTCTTCATCATCCATGGAAAAAACGGTGATATCCTCCCGGGCCAGACGGTCCTTCACCCACGGCTTTACCAGACGCTGGGTAGCCGTCATAAACAGCCGCTTTTCCGCCGGAATCTGCCCCTCCTGCAGCGAAAGAGAAAACAGGCCGCTTTCTTTACTGCCCGCCGTCCGGTGGGCTTCATCATAAACCACAAAGTCAAACCGGAACCCGGGGATCTCCCTGATTCCCGCCGCGATGCAGGGCGCCGACTGATATGTGGAGAAAACCACCTGTTTTCCCCGCCCCGCCAGCAGAAAATCACGGACTGCCGCCGGGTCTGTGGTCACCGGCACATCCAGGGCAGAGACATCTGTCACAAAGGCGTCGTCCACCCCGTCCCCCACCGTCTCATCGCTGCACACCGCCAGGTACACAAAGGGCCGGGAAGCATTCCGGGTCCACCGGGCAATGGACTGTCTCACCAGGGACAGATTGGGGGCGAAAAAAAGAACCCGTTCACTGTCCAGCCGCTCAGAGATCCAGAGAGAAACCAGGGTTTTTCCCGTACCGCAGGCCGCAATGATCTTTCCCCGGTTCACATGGCGGAAGCCCTCCGCGGCCGCCTCGATCATCTCCCGCTGAAAGGGCATGGGCGTCAGTCTCTCCCTGTGCAGGGAAACCTCCGTTCCCGACGCTGCCTGACGCAGATAACAGAAAAAATCCCCGTCCAGACTGTCAAACTGATCCGCCAGGATGCTGCCGCTGTTCTTTCGCTTATCTGCATCCTTCGGCAGCGTCATACAGTTGGCCATCACCAGGCGGTGATCTGCGTATTCCGCCTCCGCCCAGAAATCATTTAATTCATTGCCCGACGGGCTCTTCCTGCCGGAGCGGAATTTCGACTGCCACGCCGTATACCGGCCATCCCAGGTGGTGTAAACCCCATCCACGCCGTCATCCCGGGCAGACAGCCTCAGCCTGCGCCTGACCGCCTCCGGAACCTCCCTTCCCGGAATCTTGGGAGAATAAATCTCCCGGATCTGATACAGATCCCTGTGATAGCTGAGATAAAAATAACAGAACTGCTCAAAGGCATCTCCCCTCTGGGTCCTGCTCTCCAGCTGCTCAATCCCTTCCTCCAACTCCCGGAAGGAGTGGTACTCCTGCTTCAGCACATCCATCACATTCATTGTTACACACCATTCTCCCGTTCCCGGCCGGCCTTTTCACGTTCTCCCGCCGGTTCCGCCCGTCCGTCTTTCTGTCCGGCAGCCCACGCTTCTCTGGTAATCCTGTAGATATCATGGGGCATGTCCATCCCGTAGTAATGCTTTACCAGCTGCCCCTGCAGGGTCATCCCGTTCCGCAGTGCCACCCGCCGGGAGGGCAGGTTATTGTCCCGGATAATGGAGTATACTTCCCCCATACCCAGCTGCCTGAAGGCATAATCTCTGCAGGCAGAAGCCGCCTCAATAGCATAGCCCTGATGCCAGTATTCCTTCCGGAAGAGATAGCCCACCTCCGGCACCTCCCTGCCCTGACATTCCTGCATGGTCAGGCCGCACTGGCCGATCAGTTCCTCATCATCTTTTAATATGACAGCCCACAGGCCGAAGCCGTACCGGCGGTACCGGTCCATCTGCCGGTTCAGCCACTCCCTGGCCTCCTCATCGGGAAATGCATGCGCATAGGCATACATCACCTCCTCATCCTGCAGCATTTTACACAGATCAGGAAAATCCCCCTCATCCATCTGCCGCAGATACAGCCGTTTTGTCTCCAGAATTCTCTCTCTGCCCACAGCTTTCCCTCCTTCCGTCCATAAGCGCTATTTTACCATTGTAACATTTTGCGGGGAATCTGTCAGCTGTTTTAAATATAAATTCTGTGACGCAGAGGGACTGGCACAGCCCGGACGGCCTTGCCAGCCGCAGACGGAGGGTGCCGCAGTCGGCTGATAGAAAAGAGGGCAACCGGTGTTCTCTCTTGACTTTTCTATTCTACATTTGTAGAATAAAAATAGAACGATCAAATCCGTATAAAGGAGGAAACAGGAATGACACTGCCCGCCCGCCGTCTGGCTGGCCGGCTTTGTCATTGTCATGCTGCGGCATACATTCTCCCATCTGATGTTCCGGTCTCATATTTTAAAAAACGCTGCCGATGTGAAAGACCGTGATATCAACCGGCTGTGGAACAGAGAGCTGCGGCAGGCCAATATCCAGAGAGACGATTTTCCCCTTTTAATTTCACCTGATATCAGAACCCCTTTATCTATCGGTCTTTTCCAGCGCACCACCTGTGTTCTGCTGCCGGACCGGCCTTACCGGCCCGATGAACTCTCCATGATTTTCCGTCACGAGATCATCCATATCAGCCGGTCAGACGCCTGGTCCAAATTTTTTCTCCTCTTCTGCGCCGCTATGTGCTGGTTCAATCCGCTGATATGGAAAGCAATGGATCAGAGCGGAGAAGATATGGAACTGAGCTGTGACGAAACCCTTCTGCTGGACGCGGATGATGACACCAGACGTCAATATGCAGAGCTCATTCTCAGCACAGCGGGAGGCGCCAGGGGCTTTACCACCTGCCTGGCCGCCTCTGCGTCCTCCATGCGCTACCGCCTGAAGCAAATCATGTCCCGTCAGAAAAAACACACCGGCGCCCTGCTGACAGGCTGCCTGTTCTTTATCCTGTGCATGACCTGCGGCTATGTGTCCCTGACCTATGACTGCCAGACCGGCGCCGAAGCTATTTACCAGTCAGAAAACCCGCAGCAGTTTGCAATCCGCTCTGTAGAAACAAAAAAGAATGATGAAGAGTATGTGCCAGTCTCCTGCCAGGATACTGCCGCATTACAGTCCTACCTCGCTGAACTGCCCATGTGCAGGCTGACAGGAAGATACACCTTTGAAACCGGCAGCCGGCAGCTCTACATCCTGTATGAGGTTTCTGAGGGTGCTCTGGTCCTGCAGCTGTACGATCAGGCGGTCAAACTGACGCCTCTTTATGGGAAACATCCGGTTTCCGCCACTTATTATCTGCCTGATGGAACCGACTGGGAATATATCGACAGTATCCTGTCAGCCGTTCCGGAAGTTTAAAGACGCTGCCATTCCTGAACTCTTTTTACAGCCACTCACCATACCGGCGGATATAAATTTTTTTCATCACGGTAGCCAGGGCCATATAACCGGCTACGATCCCCGCCAGCCACAGGAAATACACCGGAGGAAGGGCCGCCAGCTCCAGCCCTCTGCTCAGCGGCGTAAAGGGAATCACCGTCACCACAGCGATGCCCAGCAGTGAAAGAGCCGTCACAGGCGCGGACGCCCGGCTCTGTACGAACGGAATCTTCGGCGTGCGGATCATATGAATCACCAGCGTCTGGCTCCACATAGACTCCACAAACCACCCCGTCTGAAACAGCGCCGCATACATATCCCGCACCGCCGGGTCAGAGATCTGATGATACAGCAGACCGCCGGAACACATAGGACAGATGACAAAGTACATCAGCAGATAGGTCAGAATGTCGAACACCGAGCTGACCGGGCCGATCCACAGCATAAACCGGCTGATGCCGGAAGCCTCCCACCTGCGCGGGATCTTCACATAATCTTCGTCCACATTGTCCCAGGAAATCCCTGTACAGGAAATATCATAAATCAGGTTCAGCAGAATCAGATGGAGAGACGCCATGGGCAGAAACGGAAGGAATGCGCTGGCCGCCAGAACAGACAGCATATTTCCGAAATTAGATGACGCCGTCATTTTCATATATTTCATCATGTTGGCATAAGTTTTCCTGCCCTCTGTCACACCCTTTTTCAGCACTGTCAGATCCTTCTCCAGCAGAACCACCGCAGCGGACTCCTTTGCGATATCTACCGCCGTATCCACGGAAATCCCCACATCCGAAGCCTTCATGGCTGCAGCGTCATTGATGCCGTCTCCCATATAGCCCACGCTGTGGCCTCTGTCCCGCAGCACACGGATAATCCGGCTCTTCTGGGCAGGAGACAGCTTGGCAAAAACCGTTACCTCCTCTGCCGCCTGTCCCAGTTCCTGATCGCTCATCCCATCCAGCTCATCGCCCAGAAGGATTCTGTCCACATTCAGCCCCACCTGCCTGCAGACAGCGCAGGTCACCTTCTCATTGTCCCCGGTCAGGACCTTCACAGATACCCCGCAGTCCTTCAGCGATCTGACCGCCTCTTTTGTCGTCTCCTTCGGCGGATCGAGAAAAGCCAGGAACCCGATCAAAACCATATCACTCTCATCTTTCACCGAAAACTGGCCTACAGGTGAAGGATTGGTCTTCTGCGCAACTGCAATGACACGCATTCCCTCTTCATTCAGCCGGTCAGACACCTTCAGCACCAGCCGGCGTACCTGGTCTGTCAGCGGCCGGATCTGTCCGCCGCATTCCGCATATCCGCAGCAGCCCAGCATCTCTTCCACAGCGCCCTTTGTCACCAGCTGGCTCTTGCCCTCCTGATCCTTTACCACAACGCTCATTCTGCGCCGCTCAAAATCAAAGGGAATCTCATCCACCTTCGTATATCTGTGAATCAGCTCCTCCGCCCCCAGTTCTTCCTGTCTGGAAATTACCGCAATATCAATCAGGTTTTTCAGGCCGGTCTGGAAATAGCTGTTCAGAAAAGCATGGCGCAGCACCCGGTCATCCTCTTCCCCATCCACATTCATATGATACTCCAGCACCACCCGGTCCCGGGTCAGGGTGCCGGTCTTATCCGTACACAGAATATCAATAGAACCCAGGTTCTGAATAGAATTCAGGTTTTTGATAATCACCTTTTCCCTGCTCATGGCAATGGCGCCCTTAGCCAGAGAAGTGGTGACAATCATCGGAAGCATCTCCGGTGTCAGGCCAACCGCCACCGAAATGGCAAACAGCACCGCCTGCATCCAGTTTCCTTTGGTAAAGCCATTGATAAACAGCACCACCGGCACCATAACCAGCATAAACCGGATCAAAACCCAGGATACGCTGTTCACACCCTTCTCAAAGGTCGTTTTAGGCGGCTTCTCATTCAGCGTCCGGGCCATCTCCCCCAGCATGGTATCATTGCCCACCGCGATCACGATCGCTTTTGCACTTCCGCTGATCACGTTGCTGCCCATAAACGCCAGATTCACCATCTCCGTCAGCGCTTTCCCTCTCTGACCATCCTGCGCCTCTGTACTGCCGCCCCATTTCTCCACCGGCTCACTCTCTCCGGTCAGGGCCGACTGGCTGATAAAAAGATCCTTTGCGCTGAGAATCCGCACATCTGCAGGAACCATGTCGCCGGCAGACAGATACACGATATCCCCCGCCACAATTTCCTCCATCAGGATTTCTGCCTTCTTCCCCTCCCGCTCCACACAGGCGGTCGTGTGAATCATACCGGTCAGTTTATCCGCCACATTGCCGCTGCGGGTCTCCTGCACAAACCGCAGCACACCCGAAATCACCACCATCACGGTAATAATGCACACCGTAGCATAATTCCGGTCACCGGGCGCGGCAAATATAATATCCGTAAAAACAGAAATCACCGCCAGCGCCAGCAAAACCACGGTAAAGGGATTGACAAAGGCATCAAACAGACGCTTAACAGCCGGATTCTTCCTGCCGTGAGTCAGAATATTCTCGCCGTATTCCTCCCGCAGATCATCTGTCTGCTCCTCCCGCAGCCCGTCAGGAGCTGTGCCATATTTCCCGAATACTTCCTCCTCCGGGCAGGCCGCTGCCCAATACAGCCTTTCCTTAATCCCATTCTCTTTGAAAACCGCTCCGTTTGTTACAGCTCTTGTAAAAGTGTTATCCATTCTCTTCATGATTCTGTACCTCCTGAACATTCTGATCATTTACCCTGATCATTTCCCGCTGCTGTCCAAAACCTGCCAGAGCAGGTTTTTACGTTACATAAGAGTACAGTGCATTCAAGAAGAATCATACGATACTACGCAAAAGGAATGTCACGGTCAGCCCGCAGATTCCTTATATCAATTGTATATACGATCCAACTTCGCCCGCCAGGGCCCGCACCGCTGCTTCCCGTATCCATTCCATTCACCTCACTTATCCATAAACATTTACGAAAACAAAAAACTGTCACCTGATAAAATGATAAAAAACAATGGTCAATCGGATATTCGCAATCCCCTTCGCTGCTTGCTCATAAACCGAACAGACGCTTCGCGTCTTTTCAGAAGGGGCTTGTACGCCTTCTGAGACAGGCAAGTCCCCCTGCTTACTGCTCTTTGCAATATGAAACAGGGAGCTTTCCTGATCCGGTTACAAAACATAAAAATCAAAAGCCATATCAGAAAAACCCGGCAGGCACACGCCCCCGCTGTCCCGCTGCACATCTCCCTGCCGTCCTTCCGCATTCCTCTTATTTCGACGGTAAAATTTGATAATAAATCAAATCCATCGAAAAAAATGCGCAAAAAAACGCCGGCTGCAAGACAATGCCTGCAAAACGGCGGTCAGATTCATAGATACAGAACGATCATTCCTGTCATACCCGGACACGAGCGGCAAACCATATCGGCGCGACCCTCACAAAACCTTTCTTCCGGCTGTCATGCCATGTTATACCGGCGGCAAAGCCGCAGCATCATCGGCAGCAATGAATAAACGCCGAAGATTGACAGCGTCAAAAAGCAGCGATGACAGATTCATTCCATGGCTGTACACCCTTTCGTAAAAGCTCCAAAAAAGCTCTGCAGCCTCCCGGTTTTCATCGACAGCTCCCGGTTTTTCCTCTCTGCGGAGCGAAAGATAACTGGGCAGACAATCTGCTGCATATCTGCCAGCCCCATCCTGTTCATGGGCCGCCCACAAAAAGAGCGCCGCAAACATATACGTCTGTATCCGGACAATCCTATCCACCATTTTACAAACAAAATCTGAATCCATAATCCAACTTCGCCCATGATCCATAATCCATCACCTCCTGTTCATCGCCCTGTTTATCTACCCACCGAAACCGATTCCTAATGTGTATGAAGAATCCTGTCCCTCTGCCCTTCTGCTGCCTTCGGATTCCAGCCTGCGGAACTTTCATGCCGGGGGCAGTCGCTCCAGCGGCAAATTCCCACTTTATGCAAAGTGCCCATCCTCGCAGCGGATTTTTATCTGACAGGGAACGCAGTTTCCTGCCAAATAAAAAAGCCGTATGTTCGGTGAACATACGGGCATCCTTGCATTCTGCCTGTCCGTTTGAGCTTTAGCTTTGCAGGGCGATGAAACTGTATTATGATACACCTTGGATTCGATGTATCCTGTTCAAACCAACTCATAGTGTCTCCACTATTTCGCGGCAACAGCCCGTATCCCTGTAGGAGCCTTACCTACCGAACAATTGGAGGATAACATAAAATGGCGGGGGTGTCAAGGTGGGAAATTCAAATTTAAGTCAGCAATTCATTCAACACACTAGCGCTAGGCAAAGCTAGACGTGTATAACATATCGGAATCCGCCAAAGGTATTTTAATCCACTAGCTCCGCGTGGAGCTAGACCTTCCGGATTTTGGTTATATATGCCTTAACATCATTTCAATCCACTAGCTCCGCGTGGAGCTAGACGCAAACTAACGCAATGGAATGACCCAATAACAGCATTTCAATCCACTAGCTCCGCGTGGAGCTAGACGGCGGTCATGACTACGAAAACGAGTATTTCTGTAATTTCAATCCACTAGCTCCGCGTGGAGCTAGACAAACCTATAACAGAGGATATGCGATTACAGGATATTTCAATCCACTAGCTCCGCGTGGAGCTAGACGCCCGCAGGATTTTCTGGGCAGATGAATATTTCAATTTCAATCCACTAGCTCCGCGTGGAGCTAGACGCAAGTGGGAATATGTATTGTGCATATCGTACACAATTTCAATCCACTAGCTCCGCGTGGAGCTAGACGCTGGGCAGTACCTACTTTGGTACTACTCCAGAAATTTCAATCCACTAGCTCCGCGTGGAGCTAGACGCGTATTCAGCCACCCCTCAGTATTTGTGCTACTTATTTCAATCCACTAGCTCCGCGTGGAGCTAGACCTGTATGACAGGGATGCACTTGGAACGTACAGAAAAATTTCAATCCACTAGCTCCGCGTGGAGCTAGACAAAACTGGATTTTCGTCCTTATCGGGGTAAAGACATTTCAATCCACTAGCTCCGCGTGGAG
>CAJFOT010000149.1 GCA_904397815.1 Candidatus Paralachnospira sangeri | reverse complement strand
TACTGCATATAAAAAGCCCCTTTTTGCGGGGGAAAGGGGAATTATGCCCTTTTATCCCTTGCAGGCTCTACAAAACTTTCATATTTGTTGTTTTCAACTGGCGTCTCGTTTTCCGTTCAGGTGAATAACAGCCTTCTGAACGAAAAGAGAGCTCCCGCAGGCGTTTTGAAACAGATGACAACAGCGTGTGAGATGCTATATGACGGTGTATTTTTGGTTTTCAGAAAAGATTAATAAAAAATGATAATCTGCAACTTTTGTCGGGAAAAAATAATCTATAAGATAGAAAGTGATAAAAATGCTGGAGAGGAAGCAGTGATGAGTCAGGATTTATATGAAGAGATTGTTCAGTATATCGTAGAAAATCAGGATAAGTTTTACCGGCTGGCTTACAGTTATGTGCAGAATCAGGAGGACGCCCTGGACGCGGTGCAGAATGCAGTGTGCAAAGCTCTGGAGCATTATACAGATCTGAAAAACGGGGGAGCTGTCCGGACATGGATGTACCGGATTGTGGTCAATGAGAGCCTCATGATATTAAAGGACCGGAAACGGATGGTCGCTGTAGATCAGGATGAGCAGAAAGAGATTCCTTACGAGGAAAAAGGCTATGAACCCCAGGATAATCTGTATGATGAGATCAACCAGCTGCCGGAGGATGTGCAAACCATAGTTAAGCTGAGGTTTTATGAGGAGCTGTCGTTAAAGGAAATCGCCCAGGCCATGAAAATGAATCTGAATACAGTAAAAGCGAAGCTGTACAGAGGCCTGAAAACACTGCGGGTAATGATTCAGGAATGAGAGTACAGGATATGGGAAAACGGGCCCGTCGGGAAACTGTTTATGATAATCAGGAGGTGTATAATGAGGCAAATGAAAGATGCGAAGCAGGAATATGATGAGATTCCCATTCCGGCAGAATTGTCGGAACGAGTGACGGAGGAGATTCAGAGAGCAGAGAGAAGGAGGAAAACAGAGATGAAGAGAAGAAAAAAAATCCGCAGAATGGGTATGGGCTTTGCGGCAGCAGCGGCAGCTGTGGTGGTTGTATTTACAGCGGCGCTGAATACCAGCACAGCATTTGCAAAGAGTATGGGAGAACTCCCGGTGATCGGAGCGGTGGCCAGAGTGCTTACCTTCCATTCCTATGAGTCAGAGACCGAAGATCTGAAGATTTCAGTGGAGGTGCCCAGTGTGGATATGATCTCTGAGGATCTGGACGGACTGGAGCAGTCGGTTAATGAAGAAATTCATAATCTCTGCCAGCAGTACGCAGATGAGGCGATCATCCGGGCCGAGGAATACCGGCAGGCGTTTCTGGATACCGGCGGAACCGAGGAGGAATGGGCAGCCCATAATATTGAAATCAAAGTATGGTATGAGGTAAAATCTCAGACAGAGGATTATCTGTCACTGGCGGTGATGGGCACAGAAAACTGGACCACTGCTTACAGCGAGACCAGATATTATAATTTTGATCTGAAGGAAGGCAAACTGGTTACTCTGGAGGATCTGCTTGGAGCGGACTATGCACAGATTGCCGATGAAAGTATTCTCAGTCAGATTCCTGTGCGTGAGGAGGAGACAGGAATGGATTTCTGGGATGAAGATTTCGCCGGTGTGGACGAAAACACAAAATTCTATATCAATGAGGCGGGACATCCTGTGGTTGTCTTTGACAGCTATGAGATCGCTCCCGGGGCGGCCGGCCAGCAGGAATTTGAGATTGTAAAATGAGGAGGAAAGCAATGATGAAAAACTGGAAAGCAGCAGTGATGATTGCGGCAGTGACCGGACTGGTTATGGCAGGCTGCGGGCAGCAGACGGCCCAGGAGACAGAATCGGAAGTGATTATCCTGGATACGGAAGTGAAAACAACAGAGGAGGAAACGACAGCGGCGCCGGAGAGTGAAACAGCTGAGACAGAAGCAGCTGAAAGGGAGACGGCTGAGGGCGGCACCGGGTCTGGTCAGGAGACGGAAATATCCCAGGGCGGAGACAGCACCGGCAGCGCCGGCGCAGAGGAGACTTATGAGGATAATTTTGCGGTAGACAGCGAGTCGGCAGCGGCATTTGCCAGTCAGATCAAGGAAGCTGTCGCGGATCGGGATCTGGAAAAGCTGGCTGATCTGACATCTTTCCCGGTATATGTGGGAATCGTGGAAAACGGTACTGTGGAAACCAGGGAGGATCTGCTCAGCCTGGGCGCCGATCAGGTTTTCACGCAGGAATTGATGGATTCTGTGGCGGCAGCTGACGAAAACAGCTTATCCCCCAGCATGGCAGGGTTTGTTCTGTCCAATGAAAGCGGAAGGCCGAATATCATCTTCGGTGTGACAGACGGAAAACTGGGGATTACAGGAATAAATTATTAACGGCGTCAGACACATTTGGCAGCCCGGACGGAAAAGACAACTGCAACACGGCATCGGAAAGACACCGGTGCCGTGTTTTTTTTACTTTGATTACATTTTCTTTTTACATTTCTCAAACAATCTCTGTGTTATAATCAAAAAAACTGAAGCATGAGAGGCAGGCCGGGTCTGCTGGTACAGGGCCTGCAGTATGGAGGTTGAGAATGAAGAGGATATTCAGATATGTGGCACAGGCAGCGGTGACAGCAGCGGTGATTCTGATGTTATCCGGATGCGGAGGCGAAAAAACGGAACTTCGTATTCTGTCAGGTTCTGAAAACCAGGAGCTGGAAGCTGTTCTGGAAGCGTGTGAAAAAGCGACCGGGGTGGATATTCAGATGGATTATCAGGGATCGGTGGATATTATGCGGACTCTTCAGGAAGGGGGCGGAGATTATGATGCTGTCTGGCCGGCCAGCAGCATCTGGATTTCCATGGGTGATCAGCAGCATCTGGTGAAATATGCGGAATCTGTCTCTATCACGCCGGTGGTATTCGGAATCCGGCAGTCTCTGGCCGAGGAGCTGGGATTTACCCAGGGGGAGGTGTCGGTGAAGGATATTCTGTCGGCGATCCAGGACAGGAAGCTGCGCTTCTGCATGACCAGCGCCACCCAGTCCAATTCCGGCGCCAGCGCCTATATCGGATTTTTAAACGCCTTTCTGGATAAGGAGGGCGTGATTACGATGGAGGATCTGGAAAATCAGGAGATGCAGGCGGAAATGACGGCTTTCCTCTCTGGCGTAGAGCGCAGCTCCGGCAGTTCGGACTGGCTGAAAGAATTGTTCCTGGAGGGGGATTATGACGCCATGGTAAATTACGAATGTCTGATGATCAGCGCTAATCAGGAGCTGACTGCCCGGGGCGAGGAGCCGCTGTATGTCGTATATCCCTATGACGGCCTGTCCATCGCCGATTCTCCGCTGGGCTATCTGGATCGGGGCGATGAAGAGAAGGAAGGGGCTTTCTTAAAGGTACAGGAATATCTGCTGGGTGATGAGGCGCAGAAGGAGATCGAGGCCACAGGACGGCGGACAGGGTACGGCGGTGTCAGCGAAGAAAACAGAGCAGTGTTTAACCGGGACTGGGGTATTGATGTGGATCGGATTTTGTCGCCGATTCCCATGCCGGAGGCGGATGTGCTGATGGAGGCGCTAAATCTGTACCAGACCCAGCTGCGCAAGCCTTCTCTTACGATATACTGCCTGGATTATTCCGGCAGTATGAGCGGAGACGGGAGGAAACAGCTGGTGGAAGCGATGAGGATGATTCTGATTCAGGATGAGGCGTCCCAGTATCTGCTTCAGGCCAGCAGCAGGGAAATTAACGGGGCGATATTGTTTGATGATACCATTTTGGAGGAGTATCTGGTGGAAGATCCCTCTGACGAGAATCTGGCCGCCCTCTATCAGGAGATCGAAGGGTACAGTACCAGAGGAGGGACAGATATTTACGCGGCGGCCATAGAGGGGCTGGAGGTTCTGAAAAATTATGATCTGTCCCAGTACACCCCGGCTATTATCCTGATGACTGACGGACAGTCCAACGGCGGAACGGATTTTAATGATTTTACCCGGGCATATGACCAGGCAGGACTGGATGTGCCGGTATTTTCCATTATGTTCGGAAGCGCGGAGGAATCTCAGCTTGAAGAACTGGCGGCGTACACCAATGGCAGGGTGTTTGACGGCCGGGAGGATCTGGCTGGGGCTTTCCGCAGTGTAAAAGGCTATAATTAATGGCAGCCATGAAAAAGAGAGCCGGCGGGAAAGGAGTGGAGGATTGGCTTGAAAAAAGAGATTGGCAGTATTCTGATTTCTCTGGCGGGAGCGGTGGTGTTTTTTGGGGTTATCTGGCAGCTTCTGGGCCTGAATCTGGCGTTGTCGGCTGTCCTGTCCGTGGGGTTTTACGGCGCGCTGACACTGCTCACCAGACCGGCCCGGCGGATTGGTTCTGTCAATGTGGAAATGCTGTCCGGCGGACAGGAGCTGGAGGAAAAGCTGGAACAGGCCAGAGAAGATTTCCGCAGTATCGGCAGTGCCATGGAAGAGATCGCGGATCAGGAGATGAAAGAGGCGTCTGTCCGCCTCCACGCCACAGCAGGAAAAATACTGGCCTATCTGGAGGCCCACCCGGAGAAGATTATGGCAGCCCGCCGGTTTATCGATTATTACCAGGATACTGCGTCAAAGCTGCTGAACCGATATGTGGAGCTGGAGGAGAGCGGGCTGGGTACCGATGAAATTAAGCGTCTGAAAGGTCAGACCAAACAGGCGCTGCTGTCTCTGAACCAGGCTTTTGAGGGACAGTTTGAGAAGCTGATGGAAAACGAACTGATGGATATGGACGTAGAGATTCGCGTGCTGAAACAGACAATGGAGATGGAAGGCTATGAGGAAAAAAATTCTTAATCCCAGAATCCTGGGGCTGATTTTGCTGATTGTGATTCTGGCAGTTACAGGGATTGCCTATGGGATAACCGCGGGAAGGGGAGAGCAGATTCTTCTGAACGGCTACCTGGGCGGAGAAAAAACCGGCCTGTTCGATGATCCGCAGGTTCAGGAGATTCTGCAGGATAAATATCAGATTACATTCGATTATGTCAAGGCAGGTTCCCTGGATATGGTGACCCTGGATCAGACGGACATGGATTATCTCTTTCCTTCCAGCCAGACAGCGCTGGAATATTACAGAGAACTGGTGGGAGAGCCGCGGAGGAGTGAAATCATCCTGAATACTCCCATTGTCCTCTATACCCATCAGATGGTGGCACAGGCGCTGGAGCAGAAAGGGATCGTCACACAGGAGAATGGGGTGTATTATCTGGACATGATGAAGATGACGGAGCTGATTACCAATGATACTGCCTGGGCAGACATCGGTCTGCCGGAGCTGTATGGAAATGTGTCTATTGACACCACCGATCCCGCCAAATCCAATTCCGGAAATATGTTTGCCGGCCTTCTGGCCAATACGCTGAACGGAGGACAGACGGTAGACGAGGCGTCCCTGCCCCAGATTCTCCCGCAGCTTCAGGAAGTGTTTTCCCGGCTGGGGTATATGGAAACCTCCTCTGCGGATCTGTTCAGTCAGTTCCTGAAAATGGGCGTGGGCGCCAAGCCGATTATCGCAGGCTATGAAAGCCAGCTGCTGGAGTTTTCAGCGGAACAGCCGGAGGATTATGAACAGGTGAAGGATGACATCGTGATGCTCTATCCCTCTCCCACAGTGTGGTCCACCCATGTGTACATTGCGCTGACGGAAAAGGGTGAGAAGGCCATAGATGCCCTCCTGGACCCGGAGATCCAGGAACTGGCCTGGAGCCGGCATGGGTTTCGCACCAATGTTTATGGGACAGCGGACAGTCAGGGCGCTTTCCCGGTAGAGGGCCTGGCGGAAGAGATCACGCGGGTGACCCAGATGCCGGCTTACCGGGAGATGCGGCAGATTATTGACGGGCTGCAGTAGAAAGGGCTGCGTAAACCCCTGAATGAAAACAATTTATAGCCCCTGCTCCAGCCTCTTCAGCAGCAGTTCCCCGACAGTCACACTGTCCTCCACGGACAGATAGTGTCCGGCGCTGCTGTCCAGGAGGAGTTTTCCGGTTCCGGGGAATTCTTCATCCGGGAGCCAGAGGTTCATGGTGACGGGGTAGTGGGGGAAGAAGAAAAAGCGGGCGGAGAAATCAGCCTTCGACGGAATGATTTCGGCTCCCAGCTTCCGACAGATTTCCTCTGCGTCCTCGGCGGAAATTTCCCCGAAGATTTCTCCCAGTGACCGCTCACTGTCCCGGTCGAAGCCGCCTCCCCGTATCATCCCCTGGGGCAGTTCACCGAAGGGGATCAGCTGTCCGGTCAGGGGTGTGCCGTCAGCCATGTCCATATAGTGGAGCAGTACCAGCTTATGCCATTCATCCTCAGTCCCTTCGGTCCGGAAATCAGGAAAATGAACGCGGATTTCATTTCCCAGGCTGGTCAGATGAAAAAGAGAGTCAGACTGGTCAAAAAAGATGCCGGTGCGGGACGCAATTTTTACCGGATCACAGCCATGCAGCCTTTCCAGGGCTGCTTTTCTCATTTGCTGAAACATGTGGTTTTCCTGTGTGAGTTTTTTCATTTTTATTCTCCTCGTACTATGAATGATGAGAGATGATTTTATATCTGATTATACAATATACGGCCAAAAGTGGCCATCCTGTTTTTATTTTCCGGGAGCAGCTGAAATGGGCAGAGAGAAAAGTTAAATGGAATATCGGCAATGTGTGAATGATTATACAGGGTTATACAAAAAAACGGAGGGTAATTGCCGAAAAAATTGTAATCATCAGCCATAGTATTTCTTTTCTTCTTTTTTTATAATATTATTTAAGAAAAAGGAGTATAGGTTTTAAGGAGGTTTGCTGATGAAAAAACTGTCACCGAAAGAAAATTATCTGAGACTGACAACGGGGGAATGCCCGGAATATGTACCGAATTACACCATGATGCAGATGCCGGGTATGCCTCCGGTAGCGGCTGCCATGTATTCACCCAGTATTCTGGGATATTTCAGAGGCCCTGAGGGCGGTGTGGATCCCTGGGGGGTAAGGTATGTAACCAGTGAGTCGACCAACAATGCGGCACTCCCTGAGCCCAATAATTTTCTGATTAAAGATATTACAAAATGGCGCGATATCCTGAAAAAACCGGATTATTCCCATGTAGACTGGGAAGCGCTGGCGAAGAAGGATCTGGAGCAGTCCGGCATTGATCCGACCCAGACAGCCCTGATCTTCGGTTCCCAGGCAGGTGTATTCCAGGATTTGATGGCATTTATGGGATTTACAGAGGGCCTGTGCGCAATGTATGAAGAGCCTGATGAGGTAAAAGCGCTGTTTGATTTTATCACAGATGTATATCTGGAGACCCAGAATGCCTGCATGGATTATTATAAGCCGGATATTTATTACATATTAGACGATTCCGCAAACCAGAAGGCGCCTTTTGTTTCTCTGGAGATGTACAGGGAATTCCTGCTGCCTTATTATAAGAAAATGGCGAAGCCGGCCATGGAGCGGGGCATCCCGATCCAGTTCCATAACTGCGGACAGTGTACCCTGTTTTTGGATGATATGGTAAATGAGCTGGGCGTAAAGATCTGGGATCCTGCTCAGACGATGAATGATCTGGAAGCGATCAAGAAGAAATACGGCAATAAGCTGGCTATCGCCGGCGGATGGGATTTCGTGGCGCCCAGCAGCTGGCCGGATGTAGATGAGGAGTGGGTTCGCTCCACAGTAAGGGATACCATTGACCGCCTGGCACCTGGCGGCGGCTACGCATTCTGCGGCGCGGTTCTGGGCGCGAAGGGTGATGAGATGACCATGGTCGTAAACGGATGGGTACAGGATGAAGTAGAGAAATACGGAGCGGATTTCTATAAATAAGTTCTGTGGTTCAGACAGTTAAATAAATGATGAAACGGCTTCGGAAAGCACAGCCGGCAGACGCCGGCCGGTGTTTCCCGGAGCCGTTTTGTGATTTTTTGTCCGGGCAGCCGGATGGTTATCCCATGCCGCCCGCTGATTGACAGCTGACTTTTTCACTGATATGATGATAACAGGGTAAAAAGTAATGGCTGAAATCCCTCTGCAGCTATGGGAATCCTGCCGGCGGCGGATGTCCCGATGAAGGCCGTCTGCAAGGCGGCAGACAATCACAGAAAGAAGGATGATAGCATGAAGCAATGTATGGATGCGGATAACCTGCACAGGAGACTGAAGAAGATTATCGGACAGCTGAACGCCATTGACAGAATGGTGGATGAGGATGTGCCCTGTGAGGACATCCTGATGCAGATTAACGCGGCCAAAAGCGCGCTGCATAAGGTGGGGCAGATTGTTCTGGAGGGACATGTGAAGCATTGCGTCCGGGACGGAATCGAGCATGGGGATGCGGAAAAGACGATGGATGAATTTGCCAGAGCAATTGAACATTTCTGCCGGATGTCATGAAAAAATTTACAAATCGCTCTTTAAATTTTTTGTGTTTTCATGTAAAATGGAACAATAGATTCGATCAAATCGATCGGCAAGGCAAAAGAATAGAGCAAGAAGGGATGTAAGAACCATGGAGAATTATTTCCAGCCAGAAATTGAATGCGCCCCCAGAGAACAGATCCTGGCGTGGCAGAACGAGCGATTGGTGAAAACTGTCCGGCACGTATACCAGAATGTGCCCTATTACCGGAACCTGATGGAAAAAAAGGGTGTGACTCCTGATGACATTCAGTCTGTAGACGACTTACATAAGCTGCCGTTTTTAACAAAGGATGATCTGCGGGAAGCGTATCCTTACGGACTGCTGGCCATGCCTTTGAGAGACTGCGTGCGAATTCAGTCCACCAGCGGCACTACAGGCAGAAGGGTGGTAGCCTTTTATACCCAGCATGATATCGACTTGTGGGATGAGTGCTGCGCCAGAGCTATCGTGGCGGCTGGGGGAACGAAGGACGATGTGGTGCATGTGTGTTATGGCTACGGCCTGTTTACCGGCGGCCCCGGTTTAAACGGCGGTTCTCATAAAGTAGGCTCGCTGACCCTGCCCATGTCTTCAGGAAATACGGAACGGCAGATTCAGTTTATGTGTGATCTGGGCTCCACAATTTTATGCTGCACCCCTTCTTATGCGGCATATCTGGGAGAGACCATTAAGGAAAAAGGCCTTCAGGATAAAATCAAGCTGAAAGCCGGCATCTTCGGGGCGGAAGCCTGGAGTGAGGAGATGCGGCAGGATATCCAGAACCTGCTGGGAATCAAGGCCTATGATATTTACGGGCTGACAGAGATCTCCGGCCCGGGCGTATCCTTTGAGTGCAGCGAACAGACCGGCATGCATATCAATGAGGATCATTTCATCGCGGAGATCATTGATCCGAACACGGGAGAGGTCCTGCCCGACGGAGAGAAAGGGGAACTGGTATTCACCAGCATTACAAAGGAAGCATTCCCGCTGATCCGCTACCGCACCAGGGATATCTGTGTGCTGACCAGGGAAAAATGCTCCTGCGGACGTACCCATGTAAAGATGAGCAAGCCGATGGGCAGAAGCGACGACATGCTGATCGTGAAGGGTGTCAATGTATTCCCGTCCCAGATTGAGACTGTGCTGATCAACAAGGGATATCCCGCAAATTATCAGATTATTGTGACCAGAGAGAATAACAGCGATAAACTGGAAGTTCAGGTGGAGATGGTTCCGGAGATGTTCTCCGATACCATGAGCCAGGTAGCTGTGAAGGAGAAAGAACTGGTAGACGCACTGAAATCTATGCTGGGAATTTACGCGAAGGTAACGCTGGTGGCTCCCAAGACCATTGCCAGAAGCGAAGGCAAGGCGGTCCGGATCATCGACCAGCGGAAATTATATTGAGTGAATAAGAGAGGTGCAGCTTATGACTATTGATCAGATTTCTATTTTTGTGGAAAATAAACCCGGCTGTCTGGCCGATGTGACAAAAATTATGTCGGACCATCAGATTGACATGCGTGCCCTGTCCATAGCAGAGACGCCGGACTTCGGCATTTTAAGAGCTATCGTAAGCGATACGGAGAAAACAGCTCAGATTCTGAAAGAGGCAGGATATATCTATTCCATCACCCCGGTGCTGGCTATCGCCATAGCAGACCGGCCCGGCAGCCTCCATCAGGTGCTGGAGATTCTGAAGGAATACAGCATTAATCTGGAGTATGTATACGCTTTCGTGACCAGAAAAGAAGACGAGGCATACATGATCCTGCGGGTAGCGGATAATGACAAAGCCTATGAGGTGCTCTCCGGCCGCCAGGTGCATGTACTGACCCAGGAAGAGCTGAACCAGCTGTAATCACGTCCACTCAACAGCTGTCACCCACCCGGACGGAAAAGTTAATCGTGTAATGACTCCGGGAACTGCCGGTCAGCATCGATCTGTGCAGGAATGGGGATGGGACAGACTTTGCTCCCGACCTGAACAAATCCTAAGAAAATATCAGCCCGCTTTTACAGAACCGGTCTTACATGAAGAAAAATCCTGATGATTTTTCTTCATTAAGCCCTCAGAAATGAGCGTTGAGCGCTCATT
>CAJFOT010000148.1 GCA_904397815.1 Candidatus Paralachnospira sangeri | reverse complement strand
CTCGACAATCGGTCTTGTAAACCGATTGTCGCCTGAAAAACCGCCTCGGAATCTGCAAGTACCTGTAAATCGGGCCTTCATATGCGGTAGAATGTCCCGCCCATATGGTGCTGTGCCCCAGAGCGTTGACTTCCCGTCCGGCGGTTCTGAATACTGGCTGTGTAAGGAACAGCAATATTAAATTATGTGCCGTCCGGGCTGCTGCAAGCCCACTCGGAACGAAAATGCAGGATAACTGACTGGATGGATAGAAGAACGAAACAAAAAATACAGTGCAAATGGAAATAAACAGACGAAATTTTGCTTTTTCCGTATTGAACTGTACAAATATGGGCACCTATACAGTTTAAATCAGTATTTTCCCATTTTAGTCCGTACACACACGAATAAATATACAGACTATATTGAGATTTTATCATTTTCAACTGTAATACCGCACTTATTTTTATAGTTTAAATTTACCGTTTTGTATTATCAGAAAATCCATGATAAAATTTAAGAAGGGAAGATGATAAGTATGCGCCATGACACAGGCCAGAGCAGATTACATACTGTCTTTCCGACGCTTTCACCATATCGACGGAGGCTATACCACAGGCATTTCCGAACAGATGCCTGCGGCGGCGATCGATATCTGTACCGAAAGGAATATTCTGAGAGACTATCTGATCAAACACAAGACGGAGGTGACAGGAATGAAGGGTCTGAGATTATCTGTAGAAGGAATTATTATTTTCGCTGTACTTATTTTGGCTTCCTGTTCCGGAAGATGGCAGACATTTCCCCAGGCGACGCTTACAGAACCTTCATCAATCTCTGTTCAGACGGGAGGCCGGGAAAGGAAATATGTTTCATCAGACGAAGCGTTTCACCAGATGTTTTCTGCTGTCGAGCAGAACTGGTGGCAGGAGCCCCGGGGTGAGTCCGGGATTATGCAGGAGATGGAGGCGCCGGTGAAAGCCCTGTGCATGTCATCCGAGGATGAGATCGGGGAGGATGATGTTCTGATTATCTTTCAGTATGATGATCCGGTTGCGTGGAAAAGAGCTGATCATGCAGAGGGTGAACCGGAATATTATCAGATACAGTATTATCTGTTTCCTCTTCCTGATCCCGAAGAAGAGGCAGAGCACCCCGCCTGGGAGACACGCGGGGGAGATATGCTGATCTCAGAGGATGAAACCTTTTTTGGAAAATCAAATGTATATCAATATTATTACAGCAGCGATCTGTATGAGCTGGTGCAGGAGGCGATGAAAAAAAAGCTGCTGCCGGGGACTTAACAAACCGGGAATTTGTGGCTATAATAGACATGTTATCGATCAGAAGGAGGTTGAAACATGACAAAGATAGATATTTTTTCCGGTTTCCTGGGAGCCGGAAAGACCACATTGATAAAGAAGCTGCTGAAGGAGGCGCTGAGCGGGGAGCAGGTGGTGCTGATTGAGAATGAATTCGGCGAGATCGGCATCGACGGCGGATTCCTGAAGGAGGCGGGCATCCAGATCCGGGAGATGAACTCTGGCTGTATCTGCTGTTCTCTGGTGGGAGACTTCGGGACAGCGCTGCGGGAGGTGATTTCCACCTATCATCCGGACAGAATCCTGATCGAGCCCTCCGGCGTGGGCAAGCTGTCTGATGTGGTGAAGGCTGTGGAGCAGGTGACGGATACGCCGGACGTGGTCCTGAACAGCACTGTGACCATGGTGGATGTAACCAAGTGCAAGATGTATATGAGAAATTTCGGCGAGTTTTTCAATAACCAAATTCAGTGCGCCGGCACGATAATTCTGTCCAGAACAGATAAGGCGGATGAGGCAAAGATTACCCAGGCAGTCAGCCTGATCCGGGAGGTGAATCAGACCTCTCCTGTGGTAACCACGCCTGTTGCCCAGCTGGACGGAAAGAAGATCATGGAAACCATCGAGGGTGTGAAGCCTCTGGCAGAGGCGATAATGGAGGAGACCTGCCCGGTATGCGGCGGGCATCATGACCATGACCATGAGGATGGACATGATCACGACCACGACCATGAACATGAACATTGTCATGAAGATGACCATGCTCACGGCCATCATCATGAGGATGATCATGACCATCATCACGAAGACGGTGAATGCTGCTGCCATGACCACGACCACCATCACCACCATCACGCGGATGAAGTATTTACCAGCTGGGGTCGGGAGACTGTTAAGGCTTACGGGAGAGAGGAGCTGGAGGTTATCCTGAAGACTCTGAGTGAATCTGAGGAGTATGGTACGGTTCTCCGGGCCAAGGGTATGGTGGCCGGCAGAGACGGTCAGTGGATTTATTTTGACATGGTGCCCGGCGAGACGGACATCCGTTCCGGCGCTGCTGAGTTTACCGGAAGGCTGTGTGTGATCGGTTCTCAGCTGAAGGAGGATAAGCTGGCGGAGCTGTTCGGCTTATAATCAGGCCGGGGAAAGAAAGGCTTAGAAAAGATGGAAGAAGATGTAAGAGTACCGTTATACCTGGTCAATGGATTCCTGGAGGGGGGAAAGACGTCCTTCCTCAGCTTTACCATAGGCCAGGAGTATTTTGATATTGACGAGCCCACGCTGCTGATTCTGTGCGAGGAGGGAGAAGAGGAATATGACCCTGAGGTGCTGAAGGCCCATGACACACAGGCGGTGGTTGTGGAGGATATGGATGATTTTACGCCGGCTTTTCTGAGGCAGCTGGAGGAGGCGTACCGGCCGGGCCGGGTGCTGGTGGAGTACAACGGCATGTGGCAGACCAGCCGGTTTTATCAGATGGAACTGCCGGCAGGCTGGGAAATTGTACAGCAGATTACCATTATCGACGCCTCCACCTGCCAGGTTTATATGAACAATATGAAGTCGCTGTTCGTGGATATGGTGCGGGGATCTGAACTGGTGATTCTCAACAGATGCGACGCTGAGCAGCCGCTGGCCTCCTTCCGGCGGAATATCAAGGCAGTTAACCAGCGGGCGGAGATTGTCTTTGAGAATGAGAGCGGAGAGATGGAGGACATCTTCCAGGATGAGATGCCCTTTGACCTGAATGCGGATATCGTGGAGATTCCCCTGGAGGATTACGGGATCTGGTATCTGGACGCCCTGGAGCATACCGACCGGTATGTAGGGAAGACGGTCCGGTTCCGGGCGAAGGTGATGAAGAACAGGAGAATCGGCCACGGACTGTTCGTCCCGGGCCGGATGGCGATGGCCTGCTGCGAGGAGGATACCTCCTTTATCGGTTTTGTCTGCAAGAGCCCGGAGGCGGAGAAGATGAAAAACGGCCAGTGGATTACGCTGACGGCGAAGATGGCGGAAGAGTATGTGCGGGCCTACAGGGACAAAGGCCCAGTGCTCTATGCGGTCAGCATCGAGGACGCGGAGCCGATTCCCGATGACATGGTCTATTTTAACTGACCGACGCCCGGCAGGCGCCTGTCAGGCTCATGAGAAAATATTGCTGTTTAATGGATAGGCATAAAACCGGCGGGAGGAAGATGCGATGGATATTCGACTGATTGCCCTGGATCTGGACCGGACGACCCTGGATGAAAAGGGGAGGCTGTCTCAGGCAAACAGGGAAGCGATTGTGCGGGCGATTGAACAGGGAATCCATGTGGTTGTGGCAACGGGACGGGCTTTTTCCACCATTCCGGCGGAGGTGCTGGCGATTCCCGGTATCGAGTACGCGATCACTTCCAACGGAGCGGCTGTCTATCATGTGCCGGACCGCCGGATGCTGATCTGCTATAAGCTGTCCGGCAGGGCGGTGGACAGGATTCTGGAGCTGACAGAGGGGGCGGGGGAATATGAGGCCTTTATCGACGGCGTCGCCTACGCATCCCGCAGATATACGGAAGATCCGGAGGCCTTTGGGGCCACGGCCCAGGCAGCAGAATATATTAAGGAAACCCGCCATCCCATTGACGATATGGTACGGTTTATCCGGGGCCACAGGGAGCAACTGGATGCGCTGGATCTGGTGCTGCCGGGTGAGGAGCGGAAGGCATACTGGTGGAAGCAGCTGGAGGAGCAGGTGCCGGGGATCTATATTACTTCCTCGATATACAGGCTGCTGGAGGTTTCCGACCGGCGTTCCGGGAAGAAATCAGGACTGGCCTATATCCTGGAACGGTGCGGCGTAGACCCTGCCGCCGCCGCTGCCTTTGGAGACGGTGAAAATGACGCTGAGATGGTAGGATTCGTAGGAGCGGGTGTGGCAGTGGCCAATGCCGCGGACAGCGTGAAGAAGGCTGCCGCCTATATTACCGCTGCCCATGACCGGGACGGTGTGGCGGAAGCCTTTGAGAAGTATCTGAACATATAAAGGAAAGGAAAGGTGCCTGTGCAGCTGCCACAGGGCCGCGTCAGGAGCGGCGGGCGATCAGATCAGATCCCTGCGGCTCCATTTTCCTGTCAGGTACCGGAGGCCGGAGATCAGATAGTTGACCGCCCATCCCATGGGGATGGAGTACCAGACAGCCGCCGCGCCCAGGACAGGGGCGAACAGCCAGGCTGCGGCAGTGCGGATGGCGAGGTTGGCCAGATTGGCCAGGGTAAAGGCGGCAGCGTCGCCGGCGCCCCGCAGAACGCCGTCTGTAATGGCTTTCAGTCCCATAAAGAGATAAAACCAGGAGAGAAAGAGGGTGCAGCTGACCCCGGTGTCCAGAGCGGTCCGGTCATGGCTGCTGTCCAGAAACAGGCTGATCAGTCCCCCGGCATTCAGGCGCAGCAGGATAAAAATCGCCAGACAGAGGGCCAGCAGGATAAGATAGCAGGAGCGGTAGCCTCTGCGGATCCGGTCCGGCCGTCCGGCGCCCATGTTCTGGGCGGTAAAAGTGGATACTGCGTTTCCCAGGGCCAGCAGCGGCACGATGCAGACGGACTGAATCCGCATGGCAGCGGTATAGCCGGCCAGCACAGAGGAGCCGAAACCGTTGATGACTGCCTGAACCAGCAGCATACCGATGGATACGATAGACTGCTGGAGGATGGAGGGCAGGGCGACGCGGCCCATGGAGGCCAGGATTTTCCCGCTGAACACAGAGGAAGGACCGGTATCCTCCTCAGGTATCCGCAGGAAGCGGATTTTCCGTGTCAGCAGGATCAGGGAAATCACAGCGGAAATCCCCTGGGCGATCAGGGTGGCGATGGCTACGCCTGCCACGCCCAGATAGAGGGAGATGACAAACCAGACATCCAGGATCACATTCAGCACTGAGGAAAAGATCAGGAGCAGGAGGGGCGTCCTGGAATCTCCCAGGGCATTGAAGATGGCGGACTGGATATTGTACATAAACAGAAAAGGCAGGCCGCAGAAATAGATCTGCAGATAGACGGAGGCGGCGCTCAGCACATTGGCCGGTGTATCCATCCACACCAGAATCCGGCGGCTGAGAAAAAAGCCCAGGATGCCCAGAGTCAGGCTGACAGCCAGAAAGGTGAGCATCGCAGTCCGCGCGGCGGTTTTCATGGCGCTGATCCGCCCTGCGCCCAGGTACTGGGAGATAATGACGCCGCAGCCCATGCCGCCGCCGATGGCCACAGCGATGAATACGTTGGTGACGCTGTAGGAGGCGCCGACGGCCGCCAGGGCGTCCTCGCCCACGAACCGGCCCACGACCGCAGAGTCGATCAGGTTATAAAATTGCTGAAACAGATTTCCCAGCATGATGGGAAGTCCAAAAAGAATCAGGGAAACCCATGGTTTCCCTGCAAGCATATCTGTGGAAGATTCTTTTCTCAACATTGATCATCCTTTAACCATATATTTAACCATACATATTGTCTCTGGAAGGCTCGAATGTATAATGAATGCCCAGCTGCATAAAAGTTTTGATGTCCACCTCTGACAGAGACACGGATACATGGCTGTGGCAGCCCTTCAGCTTCGGCAGCTGCTCCAGAGCGCGCATGGCCACTGGGTCAGAGGCGGCGCAGGCAGACAGGGCGATCAGCACCTCGTTGGTGTGGAGCCGGGGATTTTTATTGCCCAGGTAGGCGGTTTTCAGGTGCTGGATCGGCTGGATGGCTTCCGGGGCGATCAGATGGATGTCATGATCGATATTTCCCAGAGCTTTTACCGCGTTCAGCAGCAGGGCGGCAGAGGCTCCCAGCAGATCAGAGGTTTTTCCGGTGATCATGCGGCCGTCATCCAGCTGGATAGCTGCTGCCGGGGCCTGGATTTTCTCTGCCAGCTTCAGCGCGGCAAAGACTACAGGACGATCCTCCCTGGACAGCTTCTCCTGCTTCATCAGCACTTCTATTTTGTAAATTTCCGATTCATTGTCCTTGCCTTCTGCAAAACGGTTCAGCGCCTGATAGTAGCGGTAGATGATTTCCTGACGGGAAGCCTCTCGGCAGACCTCGTCGTCCTCCAGGCAATAGCCGGCCATATTGACTCCCATATCTGTGGGAGACGCATAGGGGCACTCGCCGTAAATTCCCTCGAAAATCGCAGTCAGAACGGGGAAAATCTCAATGTCCCGGTTGTAGTTGACGGCAGTCTTTCCGTAGGCTTCCAGGTGGAAGGGGTCAATCATGTTAATGTCGTTCAGGTCGGCAGTGGCCGCCTCATAGGCCAGATTGACCGGATGCTTCAGAGGAAGGTTCCAGACGGGAAAGGTTTCAAATTTGGCGTAGCCTGCCTTAATGCCCCGTTTGTTTTCATGGTACAGCTGGGACAGGCAGGTGGCCATCTTTCCGCTGCCCGGGCCGGGAGCGGTGACGATCACCAGCGGACGGCAGGTGCGGATGTAGTCGTTTTTCCCATAGCCCTCGTCGCTGACGATATGAGACACCTGGTTGGGGTAGCCGTCGATGACGTAATGGATATAAACCGGGACGCCTGCTTTTTCCAGTTTTGCCTTAAACTGGTCGGCAGCTTTCTGGCCGTCATACTGGGTGATGACTACGCTGCCCACATACAGACCCATCTGTGTGTATACAGAACGCAGCCGCAGCACATCCTTGTCATAGGTAATGCCCAGATCGCCCCGGATTTTGTTTTTTTCGATGTCCTTTGCGCTGATGACAATGATGATTTCCGCCTGGTCAGCCAGGGTCAGCAGCATTTTCAGCTTACTGTCAGGCTCAAAGCCGGGCAGGACCCGGGAGGCATGATAATCATCGAAAAGCTTGCCGCCGAATTCCAGATACAGCTTATCGAACTGGCTGATCCGCTCTTTGATTTTTTCTGATTGCAGTCTGGTATATTTTTCGTTGTCAAATCCCTTTTTCACACTCAATTCCCTTTCTCTTTCGCATATTGTGCTGACACGCATTTCCCCGGAGAGAAGCGTTCGCAGGCGCTTTCCATCAGAGGAGGCATGTCAGCACAGAGTATTCTTGGCCACATTTACAGTTATTGTAGCACAGAGAAAAGAAATTTGCACCACCAGATCAGCAGACAGTCTTACAGAAATTTTTTCATTTCTTCGATGTTGTTTTGTTCAGTTTTCAGAAGGCGGTCGGCCAGAGCAATTACCTTTGGATTGCTCTGATCATAGTCGTTTTTGCTCTGAATAATTTTTGTGACACCCATGGTGCTGCCCTGGATCATCATGTCTGCCATGTGAGAAACAGAAGGATTAGCCATGGTTTTCATGGTGGTCATCATCTGAGAAGAAATCTTCGCCATCGTGGAGAGATTTTCCCTTGTTCCGCCCAGCTCGGTCAGCATTCTGTCAGCTTCTGCGTAGATGCTTTCATACTCTCTGAGCTGACGGTTCAGAGCCTGAGAGAATTCCCTGTTCTCTGTGTGAGCCATCATTTCATGGATGCCCTGGCGGCCCATCTGGGTATTCTGGCGGATAAAATTCAGCATGGTAATATCGTTAATCATAGCAAAGCCCTCCATAAATCATATGATAAGTGTTATGAAAAGTATGCGCTTATGAAGGGCTTTTTATACAGAAGGGCCGGTTTGCTATCTGACGCCCAGTCGGATGATTTCTGCAATATACATGGTGTGATAGTCTTTCTGCGGATACCATTTTTCATCACAGGATGCGTCGATGAAGCATGCAGGCTCCAGGTTTTGGACGTAAAGTTTCCGGCAGATCAGATAAGCTCGGGCATCGGCAAAATAGGGCACGTTCTGATCCTCGGTCAGAGCCAGGCCGGATTTTCCGATCTTATCCTCGTCTCTGCCGGAAACGGTACCGAAATAGCTGAGGGTTTTTCTGTGCTCTTCGCCCAGGATGCTGATGGAAAAGCTGTCAGCGGATTCCACAAATTCTCTGGTGTAGCGCTGAGGACGGATGAAGATATATACCACCGGTTTGCCCCAGAGGATGCCCATGCCTCCCCAGGAAGCTGTCATGGTATTCACCTGGTTTCCTTTTTTTGCGGTGATCAGCAGCCAGTCCTTCCCGATTGTCTGAAAGACATTCTGGTTCCAATCTTCTGGTTTCATAATCTGGAATTCACTCATGTTTTAATCCTCCATTCTGTTTTTACTCTGAAAGTCTGCCGCCGGGCCTGTGCTCCGGAGAGCAGTTATCTGATGATTTGCTGTCGGCTGTAAAACTGCAGCTCATAGATAGACCAGTTGGTCTGGGATTCCTGTGTTCCCTCAGGAATCTGGAAACGGATATAGCGGATGGTTTCCGTTTCAAAAGAAAAGGTCTCCATATCTTCTGACTGATAGCTCAGCGTATGCCAGCTGACACCATCCGGTGAGACGGATATCTCCAGGGCGGCGGGAAAATCAGTGCGGTAGCCTGCCTGAATCAGACGGATCTCATTCGCCTGAATGGGAGATTTCAGCTCGGCTTCATAATACATGCCGGCCTCCTGCGGTATGCCGCTGCTCCAGCGGGTATCCATGTTGCCGTCGTAGGCGAAGGCTGTTTCTGCTGCCTGGTGGGAGGCGGAGGCGCTCTCGATCACCGTGTCCCTGTGGCTGTCGACAGCCTCTGACCGGTGAGCCAGCACCTGCACCTCCATGTTCCATTCCTGGTTCCGCACGCCGCCCAGCCGGTGTACCAGCCTGATCCACGATACCTCCATGGCAGGAAAGTCAAAATGAAAATCATAATCATACCGCGTATCCCACCAGACATACTGGATTTCCGGTTCAATCCAGCTGACACCGTCAGAGGAAACGTAGAGCACCAGGTCTCCATTCTCATAATCATAATCAGAACGGGATCCAGACTCCAGTCTGATCCGGTCTGTGGATACAGGCTCTGCCAGCTGCCCGGTGAAGGTAACACTGCTGCTGTCACAGGTAATTTCCCAGCTGATGGAGCCTGTCTGGGCAGTTACTGCTGCCAGCTGATCTTCTCCATTCTCTTGTGTCCAGGTTTCCTGGAGAGCGGAGGAACTGTAGGGTGTATAGATCCGCTGGTAAATGGTGTATACTGCCATTCCGTCGATATCCTTCGTATATATTGGCTGATACAGGCTCATCTGATTAATGGCTTCGGTGCTGCGGGTGCTGGTGTGATTATAAATAGCGTAATCTGCCGATGACAGGTCGCTGACAATCTCTACCCGGGCCTGGTCCTCATAGCTGAGGAGATATCGGTTTTCCGACGGGGTCATGGTCCATATCCGGATGGTATCGCTGCTGTCAGTTTCACAGATATACTGGAGGGCGTCATATTGGGAGACGCCCCAGTAGTCTTTCTCGAAACACTGCTCCGCCCAGGGCCGGGCGATCTCATTGAAATAGAGATATTCAAATGGATGGTTCAGTCCGATCCATGTGACCACAGGCAGGATGCCGGCGGCCAGAAGAACAGCGGCTGCGGCCCGGGCCTTCCTCCGTCCCAGATATTTTACCCCGGTATTCCACAGATGAATCATGCCGTAGAGGGCTGCCAGGATCAGGAGGGGATAGATAAAGTAAAAATGACGCCATCCATTATACAGAACCGGGCGGAACAGCAGCACGTACAGGAGGGGCAGCAGCAGATTTCCCGCCAGGAACAGCCGCTCCGCTGTTGTGCCGGCTTCCGCCGCTTCGTCAGGCCTCAGGGTTCTCCGGTCTGTCCGCAGTCCTCTCATCCGGCGGGGCAGACCGCCGATCCAGTATACTGCCCCGGCAGCCATCAGCAGCAGGCAGATCAGAGGGGTGGTAGCCAGGATCCATACCGGCAGGTAATACCAGGGCAGCTGGTCGCTGGAAGGATAGCTGCCCATGAAATAGATGGACTGGGTATAGGAGGTATAGCTGGAGAAGGTCTCCAGAATTCCCCGGATGCCCTCGATGGGATTCTGCCATACGATCGGTGTAAAAGCCATGAAAAAAAGAAAGCTGAGGAGGCCGGCGCCGATGAACCAGCCCCATTTTTTCCGCCATTGTCCCCGCAGGCGCCAGGCCATAGCCAGGACACAGCAGACCACTGTGATGGCGCCCACGATCCGTACATTGGTACACAGGCCGCCGAAAAACCCGAAGGCCAGCAGGCGGGGCCAGTTCTGGCGGCGGATCAGCAGCAGGCCGAAGTAGAGAGCGATGACGAAAAAGGAGAGAAACAGAAGATCCTTTATATTATAGAAGGAATCCGCCAGAATCCTGGGGGAGATCACCAGCAGAAATACAGCCAGCAGGCTGAAGCTCCTGCGGCGGGTCAGCTGCCTGCACAGCAGGTAAAAAAAGATGCAGGCAGTGAAAAATACGCAGAAGGTGTACATGTGACGCAGAAGATAAACCTGCTGGTAGTTAAAGCGAAACTGGTACAGATACTCTGCCAGGATGGCAGGAAACTGCCCTGCCACACCGTAGTACCGGTACTTGTATTCGGAAAGGAGGGGCAGGCCGTTGTAATTCACCGTGTCTGTCACAATCTCCCTGGCCTGGGGAAAGATATAGCCCAGGTTAATCAGACAGCTGTTCCGCTCCGTGGCCTCGTCCCAGGAAATGCCATAGTCCCTGACCACAGACATTCCATATAAGAAAAACAGGAAAAAGAAGAGAATAACGGCATATTTCCCCATCTGCCGCCGTGTGCGCTGTCCGTATTTTTTCATGTTGAGTTCCTTTCAGTTGGTTATTATGCTGCGCTGCAGACATGTGAATATTGTACCACAATATGCGGCTGAGGAACTATTTTTCTTCAAAAACTTGCCGGAAATATTTTGCGGAAGAATATGTTTTCGTCCGGGGGATTGCATACATCCGAACGGACAAGT
>CAJFOT010000147.1 GCA_904397815.1 Candidatus Paralachnospira sangeri | reverse complement strand
ATTGCATATAAAAAGCCCCTTTTTGCGGGGGAAAGGGGAATTATGCCCTTTTATCCCTTGCAGGCTCTACAAAACTTTCATATTTTCACACATCCATTCAACAGGAAAAGTCAATCGTGTAACGGTTTCGGGAACAAAGTCTGCCCCATCCCCGTTCCTGCGCGGACCGATGCTGACCGGCAGTTTCCGGGGCCGTTACACGATTGACTTTTCCGTCCGGGATGGATGACAGCCCCTTGAACGAAAACACATGCTTTACTCCCCGTACCCTTCCACCACCCACTGCCTGGCCCTCTCCGTCTCTTCCTGTGACGGCTCTCTCAGCCCTTTCAGGGCATAGTCCATTCCCAGCTCTTCGTATTTTTTCTCCCCCATCCGGTGATAGGGCAGGATTTCCAGGGCCTGCAGGTTGGTATAAGGGCGCAGGCGCCGTCCCAGCAGCTTCAGGTTTTCTCTTCCGTCAGTCAGGCCCGGCACCAGCACATGGCGGATCCGGACAGGAATCTGATGCCTGTCCAAAAAGGCCAGAAAGTCCCACACCGGCTGTCCGGAGCGGCCGGTCAGGCTCTGATGGGCTTTCTCGTCTCCATGTTTGATATCCAGCAGCACCAGATCTGTGGAAGCGGCCAGAGGCAGGTAGTCTGCCTCTTTTTCCTGCTGGAAGGTGATGCCGGAGGTATCCAGGCAGGTATGGATTCCCTGCTTTTTCGCCTCCTGAAACAGAGAAGTCAGAAAGGACAGCTGCGCCAGCGGCTCTCCGCCGGTGGCTGTGATCCCGCCGTTCCGGTAAAAGGCCCGGTTCCGGTGGTACATCTCCAGGATTTCCTCCGTTCCCATCCGTGTTCCCTCTTTTATCTTCCAGCTGTCAGGATTATGGCAGTACAGACAGCGCATGGGACAGCCCTGGAAGAATACTACCAGCCGAATGCCCGGCCCGTCTACCGTCCCGAAGCTCTCGATAGAATGAATATAGCCCTTCCTGCTTTCCTCACAGGGCGTCGTGGAAGGTTCTCCGGATAACTTCATCCTGCTGCTCCTTTGTCAGTTTGTGAAAGTTGACCGCATAGCCGGATACCCGGACAGTCAGCTGGGGATATTTCTCCGGGTGGGCCTGGGCATCCAGCAGGGTATCCCGGGAAAAAACATTGACATTCAGGTGATGTCCCCCTTTTTCCATATATCCGTCCAGCATTTCCGTTAAATTATCAATCTGGGTTTCTCTCTCCATCATAACCTCCTAAATTAATAGTCCTCAAAGTTTGCTGTCCCGCAGGCGGCGCAGTCCCGGTCCATAGACAGTTCCAGGCCGTCTCCCAGAACGATCAGATCATCCTTTCCCAAAGCTCCCGGTATGATGGAAAAGGTGTTGGATATCCCATCCCTGGCATCGGAGAAAGAGAGCTTCGCCACCGAGCTCAGGGAAGCCACTGCCCCGCGGCTGTCTCTGCCATGCATGGGATTGGCGCCCGGAGCAAAGGCCTCTCCCGCCTTCCTTCCGTCCGGGGTGGCGCCGGTGTGTTTGCCGTAAACCACATTGGAAGTGATGGTCAGGATGGACGTGGTAGGGATGCTCTGGCGGTAGGTGGGATTTTCCCGGATATAGCTCATAAAATCATGAACCAGCCCGGCGGCGATGCTGTCCACCCGGTCGTCGTCATTGCCGAACCGGGGATACTCTCCCTCGGTCTGGAAATCCACCGCAATCCCTTTTTCATTCCGGATGGCCTTTACCCGCCCGTATTTAATGGCCGACAGAGAATCCGCCACCACCGACAGGCCGGCAATCCCTGTGGCGAACCACCGGGTTACCTCCCGGTCATGAAGGGCCATCTGCAGCCGTTCATAGCTGTATTTATCATGCATATAGTGGATAATATTCAGCGTATTGACATAAACTTCTGCCAGCCATTTCATCATGTCCTGGTACCGCTCCATCACCTGGTCATAATCCAGATATTCTGCGGTAATAGGGCGGTATTTCGGCCCTACCTGCTGCCCGCTGATCTCATCCACGCCGCCGTTGATGGCATAAAGCAGGCATTTGGCCAGGTTGGCCCGGGCGCCGAAAAACTGCATCTCCTTCCCCACCCGCATGGAGGAAACACAGCAGGCAATGGCGTAGTCATCCCCGTGGGTTACCCGCATCAGGTCGTCATTTTCATACTGGATGGACGAGGATTCGATGGAAGTTCTGGCACAGAACCGTTTAAAGGGCCTGGGCAGCCGGGCTGACCAGAGGACTGTCAGATTGGGCTCCGGCGCAGGCCCCAGATTGGACAGTGTATGGAGATACCGGTAGGACATTTTCGTCACCATATGCCGCCCGTCCAGCCCCACGCCGCCGATGGACTCCGTCACCCAGGTGGGATCGCCGGAGAAAAGAGCATTATACTCCGGTGTCCGGGCAAATTTCACCAGCCGCAGCTTCATGACAAAGTGGTCGATCAACTCCTGAATCTGAGCCTCTGAATATACATTATTCGCCAGATCCCGTTCTGCGTAAATATCCAGAAACGTAGAAGTCCGCCCCAGGGACATGGCAGCGCCGTTCTGCTCCTTGATCGCCGCCAGGTAGCCGAAATACAGCCACTGAACCGCCTCCTTCGTGTCCCTGGCGGGGCCGGAGATATTGAAACCGTAGATTTCCCCCAGCTCTTTCAGCTCCTGAAGGGCCCGGATCTGCTCCGACAGCTCCTCCCGCTCCCGGATCACCTCCTCCGTCATCACCTTTCTGGAAGTCCGCTTCTCTTCTTCCTTTTTCTGAATCAGGAAATCCACCCCGTACAGAGCCACCCTCCGGTAATCCCCGATAATCCGCCCCCGCCCGTAGGTATCCGGCAGGCCGGTGATAATGTGGCTTTTCCGGCAGGCCCGCATTTCCTCCGTATAAGCGTCAAAGACCCCGGCGTTGTGGGTCTTTCTGTGTACTGTAAAAAACTCCTGAATCTGTGGGTCTATACGATAGCCGTTATCCGCGCAGGCCCTCGCCGCCGTCCTGATTCCCCCGTAGGGCTGAAGGCTTCTCTTAAAAGGCCGGTCTGTCTGAAAGCCCACGATCTTTTCCTTTTCCTGATCCAGATAGCCCGGCCCGTGGGAAGTGATGGTGGAAACCACGCTGGTATCCATATCCAGCACCCCGCCGGCCTTCCGCTCCTCCTGATACAGGGCCATCACCTGCTCCCACAGGGCCAGAGTATTCCTGGTAGGCCCCTCCAGAAAGGATTCATCCCCGTTATAGGGGTGATAATTCTTCTGAATAAAATCCCTGACATCAATCTCATTCTGCCAGTGTCCCGGCACAAAGCCCTTCCACTGAGCCCGGTCTCTTCCGTCCATCAGCCACGCTCCTCCTTTATTTCACTGTTCTGTCATCAGCGTTTATTATGTGCAGGAGGAAAAATCTTTATGCCCTGATTCTCTGACAGAGGTTTCCATGGCAGCTGTGCGGTTATGATGGGAATAATTGATTTTTCCTGATGACCGGATAAATGAAGAAGTGAAACAAAAATATGATACCAATTGAAACAAACCGACGAAATGTTACTTTTTCCGTATTGAACTGTACAAATATAAGTACCTGTACAGTTTAAATCGTTTTTTTCTATTTTGGGTCCGTATAAATATAGATATGAATACAGACTAAATGAGGATTTGATCGTTTATAACCGTACAAATACCTTTATGAATACAGACGAAATTTGACTTTTTCAGTTTTTGTCTGTATGAACATGCATAATTGTACGGATCAAATTGAGATTTTCTCATTTTTAACTGTAGTACCACGTTTATTTCTACAGCTTAAATTTACTGTTTTCAGTTTTGGTCTGTATTTGCGGAACCAGAAGGGCTATACAGCGCAGCAGGCCGGGCATCAACACGATGTTTTCGTTCAGCAGCCAATACCCGGAACCGCCGGATAGATCTGCGCCATATCATCCTTCTGCACACAGGGACATTCCCGGCTGCTGTGCCTGCCGAAACAGCCTTTGCATCCGTGGATATCCATACCATTCAGGAAAAATTCCGTCACTGTATTCCTGCTGCTTTCAGCCCCTTCGGTAAAGGCCTGCACCAGCATGGAAGTATTCCCCTTCTTCCGGGGGCTGCCGTTTAATACGACGATTTTTTTACTCATATGAAACCCTTCCCTCCATTAAATCTTATCCGCCAGAGCAGCTGCCTGCTGACATCCGTCTGTCTTTTCGATATCGCCGGTATTCAGCACACCGGGAATCAGCACCTCGCCGGCCATGTGCCATTTCATCAGGGCCGCGGAGCGCTCCACCGGGATTCTCACGCCGTCCAGAACAGACATATCATTCTCTTCACAGCAGGCAATCAGCGCACATTCCTTTCCCGCAATATCTTTCCCTGCCACGCAGAAAGAATACATCCTGTCGATAACAGCCTTGATCTGGGAAGGGATGGAATACCAGTATACCGGCATGGTAAACACCACCACATCCGCTTCCAGCACTGCCGGCGCGATCAGATTAAAATCGTCGTCAAAGGAACAGGCCCTGCCTGTCTTATAGCATGTCTCACAGGCATGGCATCCCCCCAGCTTCATATCTACGGCGTCAAACCGGGTAACCCGATGGCCTTTTTCTTCCGCTGCTTTGATAAATGCCTCTGTCATGGCGATGCTGTTTCCCTTCTTCCGGGGACTGCCGGTAATCACAACAATTTTCTTGCTCATTTACATATCCTCCTGTCATCTTTTATTGGCGCAGAAATCCTGCCGCCCGGCGGGCAGCGGCCCCTCCGGAGAAGCCTCATGCACAGGCCGGATCATTGCCTGCCTTTCAGCTCCACATTCTGGTCTTCTCCGCCTTTTTGCGAAATTGACTTTTCTCCCTGCCGATATTATAATCATAGCAAGAACAGAACAGAAAACAAGTACGCACATCAAAGTGCGATACTAACACAAAAGTAAAATACTTACCTGTAAGAAAGCGTAGGAGGAATATATAGTATGAGCAGCCGCTGCATATCCAATGAATGTCTCAGCACCACCGGATTCAGCTACACCCTGTCGCTGATCAACGGCAAATATAAGATGACTATCCTGTATACCTTAATGGAATTCGGCGTTGTGCGTTTCAACGAAATGAAAAAATATATCGGCCAGATTTCCTACAAAACCCTGAGTTCCACCCTGAAGGAGCTGGAGGCTGACCAGCTGGTCCACAGGGAAGAATACCCCCAGATTCCGCCCAAGGTGGAGTACAGCCTGACTGAACGGGGGAAATCCCTGATCCCCATTCTGGACGCCATGTGTGAGTGGGGCGATCAGAACCGGCTGTAAAGCCGGTTAAGCCGCTTTCACATCCTGCCGCCGCAGCATGGTAATCCCTGCCCCGCAGAAGAGGAGAAGGAACAATATGCAGGTCACCAGGAACATCCCCAGCTGGGAGCTGAGCATGTCGTCATATTTGTTGGCGTTCATCCCCAGCATCATCAGAGAATAAGGCCAGTACAGCCCCATGTCATTATTGGAAGCCAGCAGCCCCATAATGCTGCCGGCCAGGGCGATGCCCACCGGCAGGGAAAAGCTGCGGATTTTCATGGAAATGGTCAGCTGGAGCGCGGCAGCGGCCATGCCGCCCAGGGTTCCCCGCAGCAGCCAGGTCAGAATCTGCACTGGCGGCAGTCCGGGAAATCCGGCATATTTGCCGCAGATGAAGAAAAGGACGCCCACCCACACCTGGGTCATAAGAGTCATTTTCGCCACCTGGATCAGCTTCGCCAGATACAGACAGGACACCGGCACCGGCGCGGTCATGCAGTGATTCCAGTTATAGTTCAGATGCTCCAGCCGCCACAGGTAGGAGCAGTAAATGGCAATCAGGGGGCCGTAAAAGAAGTTGGAATAAAATAATGTATGCTGTGTCCACAGACTGTACCACTGCTCCTTCAGAATCTCCCGGTTCATCATATAATTCCCTGTCCCCATGATGGCAGGCAGCACCGGAATAATCAGGAATGCCAGCCAGATACAGGAATGCTTTAATTTCAGCCGTTCCGCCTTAACGCTTCGTAAAATCATCTTCTATTCACCTCATTCTATATTTCTTCTGTCCCGGTTTATGACGCATATTCCTCCCGGATAAACAGCTGCCTGCCCACCCAGTACAGAGCTGCTGTCAGCAGAATGACGAACCCCAGAAAACCGTAGTCCATCGGCCGCTCGAAATAAGTGGAAATCCTGGTGGCTTCATCCCAGTACATATCCACGCTGCGCAGCACGCCGTAATACCCCCAGATCACCAGCTTCTGCAGCCCCGCCGGGAAAAAGTAGGAGAACAGGCCGCCGAAGGCGCCCAGCAGGCCCACGGACAGGGCCACCAGCTGATTGGGATATTTCATGGACAAAATCTGCTGCACCAGATAAAGCATCAGGTCCACTGCCATCACCGTCACAAAAAACCAGACCATATGCCTCACCGGCATCTCCTGGGTAAATTGAAAGATATTAGCGCACAAAACCAGCATCACTGTCTGCATGGACGTCATCATCAGGCAGTACAGGGCTCCCAGGAGAAACTTGCTGCGGTAGATGGCCGCCTTTGTCTCCAAGGTGCCCAGCAGCTTCCAGGTGTTTCCCTTATGCTCCGCGTCCCAGATCCGGCTGGCCGCCACTGCCAGGATGACAGGGAGAAAGATGGAATTCATGATGACGATCTGGAGAAAGGCATAATAATAACCGGAAGCCAGTTCCCCCGCGTCTGCCCTGGAAAATATCCAGGCGCACCAGACAAACTGCACCGCCATAATGGCCAGCATCCCCTGCCAGATCTTCCGGTACCGGGTCTTTTTGACCTCTGCCATAAACTGCCGCATCACAGACTCGCCCCCTTTCCAGTCAGGCCCAGGAAGATCTCCTCCAGGGTTTTCTGCCGCTCCTCGATCCGGGTGACGCCCACGCCCGCCGCTGTCAGGGCGGCCACACAGCCGGCGATCCTGGAGTCAGGCATATGGGGCAGAATCAGCCCTCCATCCTCCTGCTCAAATACAATCCCCTTCTCATTCAGCACCCGGACTGCCAGCCCCTGGTTCAGGGTGCGCAGATAGATTTTCTTCCGGCTGTGCTCGTGAAGAACCTCCAGGCTGTCCTGAAAGATCAGCTTTCCCTGGTCGATGATCCCCACCTGATCCGCCATCTGGTCAATCTCGCTGAGAAGATGGCTGGACACCAGCACAGTCATGCCGAATTTTTCCGGCAGGCTAATGATCAGCTCCCGGATCTCCTGAATCCCCGCCGGGTCCAGGCCGTTGGTGGGTTCATCCAGCAGCAGGAGCCTGGGCCGCCCCAGCAGGGCGCAGGCCAGTCCCAGCCGCTGCTTCATTCCCAGAGAATAATGACTCACCTTCTTATCCTGCTGCCCCTCCAGCCGGACGATGGAGAGCACCCGGCTGATCTCGCTCTCCGGCACATTTTTCAGGGTGCATACGATCTGGAGATTCTCTTTTCCCGACAGGTGGCCGTAGTAGGCCGGCGACTCAATGAGGGAGCCGGTGGCCCGCAGCACTGTCAGCCGGTTTCTATTATTCATCCGGCTGCCCATCACCCGCACCTCTCCCTCAGTGGCCTTCACCAGCCCCAGGATCATCTTCATCGTCGTGCTCTTCCCGGCGCCGTTGGGGCCGAGAAAACCATACACACAGCCGGCGGGAACCGACAGATTCACATGGTCTACGGACAGCTTCTGCCCGTACCGCTTCGTCAGCCCTCTGGTTTCTATCATCATATCCATCATTTGTTCCTCCTTATCTCTGTCTCTGAAACCATCCTACCAGCCCTGCCTTACACCTCCTTTACGCCAGCCTTACTTTTACCTTAACTCGCCGGGATTTCTCTGGTCAAAAGCCGCCTCCTCCGCTATAATGTAACTGTTCACAGCCGTCTGCGCGAGAAACGATCGTTTCGTTTCCGGGACGTGAACACGGAGAAACCGAAGAAATGGAAAGAAAGAAGTGAAAATCAGATGAACAGCATTTACGACTGCCGTCTTTTAATTGTAGATGATTATCTGGAGATCCGCCGAATGGTGACAGGGATTCTGAAGCAGCGGGGCTTCTCCTGTCTGGACACCGCCGCCAGCTGCCGGGAGGCCGGGGAAAAGGTGCGTTCCTTCCGCCCTGACCTGATTATCCTGGATGTCATGCTGCCTGACGGCGACGGATTTTCCTTTATGAAGGAACTGCGGGAATGGTCTAACGTGCCGGTGCTCTTTCTCTCCGCAAAGGATGAAGACACCGACCGGCTAACCGGCCTGGGACTGGGCGCTGATGATTATATCACCAAGCCCTTTCTGGCGGAAGAACTGATCCTGCGGCTGACCGCTGTCCTGAAGCGGACCTATTTTCCCCTGGGACAGGGCGCCCCTGCCCAGACAGTGCTGACCCTGGGCCGCCGGACCATCAATTTCGACAGCGGCATGGTAGAATGGGAAGGCCACAGCCAGGCCCTGACAGCCAAGGAACTGGGCATCCTGAAAAAACTGGCGGAAAACAGGGGAAATATCGTGACCTTTGACAATCTCTGCCAGGCCGTCTGGGGAGATGACTATTTTGGATATGAAAATACGCTGATGGTCCATATCCGGCGGCTGCGGGCCAAGATCGAGGAGGATCCTTCCAGACCGGTGTGGCTGCTGACCGCCAGAGGGCTGGGCTACCGGCTGGCAAAGGAGGCGAATGCCCGGTGAAAAGCCTGCTGAAAATCATCCGGCGGTTTGTCTTTTCCGCCTATTTTATCGTCCTGCTGATTCTGATCATGGATTTCGCCGCCTATGCGGCTCTGATGATCCGCAGCACCGACACCAGCTTCAATACCCGCTACCGGATCTCCGAGATCTCCGACGAGCTGACCGATACCGGCCAGGGGCTCGTGATGTCTCCGGAGGGGGAAGCAATGATGGACGCCAGCTATGTCTGGGGCATGCTGCTGAACGATGACGGAACCATCATCTGGAGCCGGAACCTGCCGGAGGCCATTGCCCAGAAGGGCCGGTTTACCGTCCCGGAAACAGCTTCTTTCAGCCGCTGGTATCTGGATGACTACCCGGTATACGTCTGGCGCCACGACCAGGGGCTGCTGGTGCTGGCCAGAGAACAGGGCAGCTTCTGGAAGCTGAACCTGGAACGTCCTGTGTCGGTTCTGCGCATGCTGCCCGGCTATGTCCTCTTCGTCATCCTGTCCAACCTGCTGCTCATTTTCCTGCTGGCTGTCCTGGCAGGCAGAAACCTCTTCCGGGCCATCCGGCCGATCATGAACGGCATCCGCAGCCTGGAGGAAAAGGAAGAGCTGTCCATCCCGGAAAACGGTATCCTCTCCGACCTGGCGGCCAGCCTGAATAAAACCTCAGCGCTGCTGGCCCGGCAGGCCCGGCAGCTGAACAGGCGGGATGAGGCACGCACCGAATGGATCAGCGGCGTATCCCACGACATCCGCACCCCTCTGGCCCTGATCATGGGACATGCCCAGGAGCTGGAAAACAACGGAGCGCTGTCAGACCAGGCCAGAGAAGAGGCCAGGATCATCAAGGAGCAGAGCCTGCGGATCCGGCAGCTGATCGAGGATCTGAATCTGACCTCAAAGCTGGAATATCAGTCCTACCCCCTGCGGATCGCCTCCTTCCGTCCGGCTGCCCTGCTGCGGCAGATCGCCGCCGACTATCTCAACCAGGGCCTGCCGGAATCCTATGAAATCCAGCTGAATTTCAGCCAGGAGTTTATGGGCCTCCAGCTGGACGGAGATGAACAGCTCCTGACCAGGGCTTTCCGCAACCTGATCGGCAACAGCATCCGCCACAATCCCCACGGCTGCCATATCACCATTGCGGCATCTGTCTCCGCCGGCGAAAAAACCTGCTGCCTCCTGTTCGCCGATAACGGGACAGGCATCCCCAGAAGGGTGATACAGGTGCTGGAACAGCAGGAAGGGGCGGAAGAAGGGCAAAAAAATCAGCCCCATGTCATGGGACTGAAAATCGTAAAACAGATTGTAGAAGCCCACAGCGGAAAGATGGAAATCCTGCCGCCCGGGCAGAAAGGATGCAGGATCACTGTCACCCTTCCCCTTTAATCCAGCCGGAGTTTTTCAGGAACCGGACCGCCGGCTCATGGAACACACCTGCCAGCACCCAGATAATCCAGCTGATCCCCCAGGAACCGCTGAGGAAACTCCAGACCAGATAAATCACCGTCACCGCAGACCAGTAGGCGGTTTCCGCCGGACCGTCCATCTTCGCCCGCCTGCTGTAATCTCCCTCCTGGAGCAGCACCTGAAAGGTTCCCATCCGCAGCCCGGCCACGATAAAGAGAAAGACACCGGCGGCCACCAGAACGAACAGCAGCCCGGCTCCAAGCAAAATCAGCACATCCGGCGCGTTCAGCAGCGCCAGGGCAGTCAGGGGCACAAAAGAAATCACGCAGAGCACCACGCCCAGGGCGATCATCCCGCCGAATACGGGGCGAAAGGCCTGCTTTTCATCCCGCAGATATTCCTCCAGCCCCGCCTCCAGGGCAAACACCTCTTTTTTCAGATCGCTGTACTGCCGGAACTTCCCGCTGGCTATTATGATCATTCCTACGCCGACAGCCACCAGCAGGAAAAACAGACAAATCCCCAGGGTGAGGCCCGGCATGCCAAATCCTGCCAGGCCCGTAATCATGCCGATTGACAGGATACAGCAGAACACACCCAGCCCCAACAGGCCCGCCGCCCGGTTCATATCATGGCGGTAATCCTCTGTCTCCTCCAGGGTGACCATCCGGATTTTTTCCCGAAAAGAAAAGGCCTCGCTTCCTTCGCTGCCACCTGTTTCCCCATTCAGGCCCAGTTCCTCCCGCAGCTCTTCCAGGTTGCCGAATTCTGAGATGACGATGCCCACCGCTTCATTCTCCGGCTTCCCCTCTTTCAGAAGCTCATAATATTTATCCTCCATCATATCATACAGGTCCGCCTTCACCCGACGGGTCTGCGCCGTATCGGGAATATTCAAAAACATATTGTCCAGATACACCTTAATCGTTTCCATATCCTTCTCCCTTCCTGCCGGCGGCATGACCGGCGTCCGCCTCTGTCCTGATAAACTTGCTCACCACTTCCATGGTCACCTGCCACTCCTCGCATTTCTCCCGGTAGTACGCCCTTCCCTTCTCCGTGATCCGGTAGTAGGTTCTCCGTTTCCCGTTGGTCTCATTTCCGTAGAAAGAAGTAATATAACCATTTTTCTCCAGCCTGCCGAATGCCGAGTAGAGAGTGGTCTCCTTCATCACATATTTTTCATCCGACAGCTTCCGTATCTGCCTGGAAATCTCATAGCCGTAGGAGGGCTGATCCATCAGAAGATACAAAATCATCGTATCAGTATACCCGCGGATCACATCGCTGCTGATCATCACATCCCCTCCTTATGTATTACGTCTGTCGTAGTAATTAGATTATATGACAATTACTACGACAGGTCAAGTAATTTTTATCCGTCTCCAGACCCAATGCAGCACCCCGGCCCCCAGCACCGTCGCCCCCATATAGATATAAATAGCCGGAATCCGGCCCAGATACGCGGCGATCTGCCGGAATACCGGCTGGGTCACCGGGCAGGTGGGATTGATGTAAAACATGTTGATCTCCCCCATTTCATTGCAGAAGTAATTGATCAGAGAGGCTGCCAGGCAGCCGGTTCCATAGATCAGCGTCCCGTGAACGAAGCCGGCCCGGGACCTGTCCGCCTCCCGGGAGAGGCCTGCCACGATTCCCACAGCCATCAGGACGATATGCCACAGATAAGAGTGAACCGTCAGGGCGGCCAGAGGATAATGGAGGCCGGACTGATCCGCCCATACCATGATGCTGCCCAGCAGGCTGTAATCCATCAGAAAGGTCAGGATGGCACCCCGGATTTCTTTCTTTTTCATCCATGGAAAAATCAGCGCCAGGTACATGGGCAGGCTGCACAGCTGAAAGGGGAAATACCACCACTGATACACCCCTCCGTTTACCACAAAAGTCAGGCACCACTGCTTCCAGATCTCGCTGATCAGAAGCAGCAGCCCCGTTATAAACAATCCCCTGTCCAGTCCCGGCCTGATCCGTCTCATCTCACAGTACCCCCAAATGCTCCATCAGTATCTTTACTCCCATTATAATCAAAATGACGCCGCCTGCCAACTCTGCCCTGGATTTATATTTCGCGCCGAACACATGGCCAATCCGGATCCCGGCGGCCGAGAGGGTGAAGGTGATCAGGCCGATAAAACAGACAGCGGGAAGAATCTGCACATTCAGAAAGGCAAATGTAACCCCAACCGCCAGGGCGTCAATGCTGGTGGCCACCGCCAGCATCAGCATGGTGCGGATGTCAAAGGAATCATTGAGGCATTCCTCATCCTCTCTGGACTCCTTAATCATACTGGCCCCGATCAACCCCAGCAGGACGAAGGCGATCCAGTGATCCACACTGGTGATCATATACTGGAACTGGATGCCGAAAAAATAGCCGATCAGCGGCATCAGCGCCTGAAAGCCGCCGAAATACAGCCCCGCCAGCAGGCAGTGCTTCCACTCCAACTTCCGCACGCTCAGCCCCTTACAGACAGACACAGCAAAGGCGTCCATAGACAGGCCGACTGCAATAATAAATAATTCCCACAAACTCATGAATCATTCCTCCCGTATTAACATCATATGGCCCCCTGAAGAAAATCAGTCCGCAGCATAACAAAGAGTTCTGCGACAGCGACAAGAGTTCCGCTGGCGGAACTCCTGCGCCGAGCGCGGTCGCTCCAGCGACAAAAAAACTCATGAGCAGACCGCGGATTTCCTCCGCTGTCTGTTCATGAGTCTCGTTTTTTCAGATCATGCCAGACCGGGCGCAGACACGCCGGGTCATTATGTTGACATCATCACAGTGATTCCTGCAAACTACTCCCTCAAGGGCTTTTTCATTTGTGATTCCAGGGGATATTATCATACATCATCGATGTTGTCAAGGAGAATCACGCCGTTTCCGGCGCCGAGCCTGTCGGCCCCCGCGGCAAGCATGGCCCTGGCCTGCTCCGGCGTCCGGATGCCGCCGCTGGCCTTCACTTTCATCCTGCCGCCCACAGTCTCCTTCATCAGCGCCACATCCTCCACGGTTGCTCCGCCTGTGCTGAATCCGGTGGAGGTTTTGACATAGTCCGCTCCCGCCTTCTCTGCCAGCCGACAGGCTCTGACGATTTCTTCCTTTGTCAGCAGGCAGGTTTCCAGGATCACCTTCACCAGAGCAGGTTCTCTTCCCGGCACATTTTTCGCTGCCTGAACCACCTGGCGGATATCTTCTTCCACCCGCTCATCATTTCCGTCCTTTAACGCGCCGATATTTATCACCATATCCACCTCGTCCGCGCCGTCCGATACCGCCTGCCGGCTCTCGAAAGCCTTGGCCGCTGTACTCATGGCCCCCAGGGGGAAGCCTGACACGCAGCACACCTTCACGCCGGTTTCCTTCAGCAGCTGAGAAACCAGCGGGACATGGCAGCTGTTGACACATACAGAGGCAAATCCGTAAGCAGCCGCTTCCCGGCAGTACCGGCGGATGGTCTCCTCCGAAGCATCTGCCTTTAACATGGTATGATCAATCTTGTCCGCAATATTCATTTCCATTCTATCCTCTCTATTCTCCTGATTCCAGGCCCTCCGATGCCGCCTGGAACATCATTCGACAAATAACCGCGCCAATCAATCACGCCACAAATCCCTCAATCGTCTCCCGCAGGGAACAGATCTTGTCTGCCAGACAGATCACCACCGCTTCCCTGTGGCGGGGCATGTGGCGGATGGTCAGCGGCCACATATGGCTGCATATAATGTCCTTTTCCACCTCTGTCAGCCGGAACAGCCGCCGGGCGTTCCGATAAGCGGTAAAGGGGTGATGAAACCCATGCCACTTATGTGATGGATCCGGGTCATGCCAGTCATAGAGAAAAAAATCATGAAGCATGGCGCCCCGGATCAGGCTGTCATAGTCCACCTTCAGCCGCAGTGCCCGGCAGATCCGGTAGCTGACATAGGCCACCGCGATACAGTGGGCCAGGCAGGTCACCCGCCCATGCTGGATATACCGATCCATCTGCTGTACCTGAGGAATCCCGCACAGCCGGCGGATTCTTCCATGGAAAAACCGATCCTGATATTCCTTCATCCTGCCCATCCTCTCTCACATCCATCCTTCCGGCAGCAGGCCGCCCGCCTGCATCGTCACCATCATTCTAAACCACTGTCCGCCCCGCTGTCAATGCGCGATAAATCTTTTTACTCCCGGCATGCTCCTGATCTCTGTGAGCCGCCCGGACACCGCCCCGGACCACCGGTACAGCAGCCACCCCGCCCCGGCAGAACAGAGAAACACCGGCACACAGACAGCGAAATAACACCACCAGTAATTGGCCGGCATCAGCCATCGACGGAACAGATCGTAAAACACCTTGTCAAACACCCAGGAAATCAGATACAGATCCAGAGAGATCCGGGAGATCAGACCAACAGCCCTTTTCACCCGCTCTGACCGGACTGTCATCCGGGCGCAGCCCCAGAACACACACAGGCTGACCGCAGCCACCCACAGATCCGAGTAGCCGCCCCCTGCCCCGTCTGAAAAGGTAGCTCCTGCCGCCGTCACATAGGTAACAGTCCCTTTCACAGCACAGAGAATTCCCGCCGTCAGAAAGCAGGCCCGGGGCGATACTTTAACAGGGTACTTCCGCAGATAACCGCCCAACAGATAATAGGTAAAGGGATAAAGGGCCACCCAGTAGTTTGGCACCGGATTCCACTCCGCTCCGGCCACCATCCATCCGTCCAGCAGGGACGGCAGAAAAGTCAGACCGATCATGGTCAGCAGGAGCATCCGGTATTTCCGCTCCGTATCCAGGGCCCTGACCGCCATATTGATGAAGGGACAGAGCAGAAAAATGCCGATGTACATCTCGATATACCAGGAGTAATTGGCCGCCTTAAAATTCATCACCTGCCCGACCCAGGCCGCCGGGCTTTCATTCTGGTGAAAATACAGGATCTTAAAGAGGATGGAAATCCCGGACACCGTCAGCCAGGATACCAGAATCCTGACAATCCCCCGGTAATATTTCTTATTCCACACACAGTCAATCTTCAGATAGCCGGTAATCAGCAGGAAAAGCGGGACGCAGGTGAAAACCAGCCAGCGGTACACACCGGCCGCCCACATCCCCCAGCCTCTCATCGGCTCGTTGTAAAATCCGTTATTCAGGAAAAAATGGACACTGATTACAAAACATACCGCCGTCACCCTGGCGATATCCAGCCCGGCCTCCCGCCGCTTCTGCGGCTGCCCGGGCAGCTGATCTGATAATCTCATAAAACAATCCCCCCGCGTTATCATGTTCCTCAACAGATTACCAGATAATTCTTTCAGCTTATATGCCAGAATCCTTACGAATTTCTTTCAGATTACACAATTCAGATTTCACAGAAATGTCTGCCGGCACATCGCTCCATAAATAACTGTACCAGCGATAGCGCACTCTTTTCAGAATGAACTGTATCAGCGATAGCGCACCCTTTTCAGAATGAAAGGAAGGAGAAAGAGCAGCGCCTTGCATACATTGTCCGCAATCATACAGTACCATACCGCCTGCAGCCCCAGTCCCCAGACCCGCACACAGAAGAAGGTGAACAGGATCCTGACGCCCCACATCCCGGCTGTCTCCACCAGAAAGGCATAGCGGGTCTGGCCCAGTCCGTAAAAGATGCCCTCAAGGATCACCATCAGGCCGAAAAAGGGCTCTGACAGCGCCACCAGTCGGAGCATCCGGGCGCCCAGGCTGACCACCTCCCCGCTGGGAGTAAACAGGCTCATCAGAAACCGGGAGCCGAAAAACAGAATCACGCCGCTGCAGCACATGATTCCCACCGTCAGCAGAACACTCAGCACACCGGTCATCTTCATCTTCTCCCCATCTCCCTCGCCCCTGGCTGTCCCGATCAGAGTGGAGGCCGCCGACCGCAGCCCGTAGCCGGGCACATAGAAAATCGTCTCTGCCGTCACTGCAATGGAATGAGCGGCGAAAACCGTCGTCCCCATGCCTGATACCAGGCCGGCAAACACCACATAGCCCAGGCAGGAAACCACACTGCTGCCCAGCACCGGGAGGCCCACCCCGGCGCATTCTCCCAGCAGTTTCCGGTCCGCGGAAAATTCCGGCAGCCTCCAGCAGAGCAGAGGATGGCGCATACAGGCGGCGATCATCAGCACGCCGGCCATCACATAGGAAACCGCCGAGGCGATGGCCGCTCCCGCCACACCCAGGCCGAAGGTATAGATCAGCAGATAATTCAGCACAATATTCAGCCCGTTGGCCGCCACATTGATCACCATGGGCGTTCTGGTATTCTGAACAGCACGAAGGGCCGCGCCCAGAACATTGCTGAAAGCGCGGAATACCATGGGAATGCTGATAATGAAAAAGTAGCGGGAAGCGTCTGCCCAGATCGCCGGATCGCTGCCCATCCACCTGGGAATATAAGGGCTCAGGATCACAGAAACCGCTCCCAGGACCAGCCCCGACACCCCCGCCATCAGAAACGCCTGCTGGCACAGCTTCCTGACCTGCCCCTGGTCACCGGAGCCGGCCGCCCTGGCGATCAGCACCAGGATGGCGGTTCCGATGGCCCCGGGCACGCTGTTTACCAGCCAGGTTATATTCGTCGTAACACTGACAGAGGCTGTAGCCTCCTCTCCCAGCTGCCCCACCATTGCCGTGTCTACATACTGCAGCAGGGTAGACAGGATCTGTTCCAGAATGGTGGGGACAGAGAGTACCAATATGATCCGCAGCATCCGCCTCCATGAACGGGAAGGGGCGCTGCTGTCTTTTGTCGTCATCTCTCCGACGGCTCCTCTCTGCCTGCCTGCGCAAAGCCTGTTCCATCTGCCAGACGGTCAGGCACAGACACATTTACTGTCAGGCGCAGGCACATTTTTTATTCTTCTGGAGAATAATCTCTCCTCTGGCATTTTCATCATCCATGATGATTTCTCCCACTTCCGGCACCCAGATATGGCCGGACAGAGGATTTTTGATGCTGATCACCGGAGTGGTCACACAGGCTTCCACATCCGATTTCTCGAAGCACAGATCAGCGTCGATCATCTCACAGTTAATCAGTTTCAGATTCCGGCAGTAGCAGAACGGCTGGGTCCCGATAATTTTACAGTTCTCCAGGGTCAGGCCGTCAGAATACCAGGCCAGGTACTCCCCTTTGATCACACTGTTTTTCACGGTCACATTTTTCGCGTGCCAGAAGGAATCCTTGGTATCAAAATTGCAGTCTTCAAATACGCCGTTTTCAATATACTGGAAGGAATATTTTCCCTTCAGCTCCACCTGGGAGAAATGCAGGTTCTCTGCCCGCATCATGAAATACTCGCTTTCCGCCCGGCACCGGCTCATCTCAATCCCTCTGACAGACCAGCCGAATTCCGGCGAAATAATATCGCAGTCCTCCATCACCACATCACTGCACTCCCGCAGCGCCTTAATGCCGTGGAGCTTCGTGTCTGTAATCCGGATATGGTCAGAATACCAGAGAGCCGCCCGGCAGAGCTCTGTCATCTCGGAATGGCGGATCTCCAGCTGATGGTCATGCCAGAAGGGATAGCGAAGATTGCAGAACGCATGCTCCACCTGGATATCACTGCTCTCCTTCAGGGCGCTCTCCCCGTCCGCCGGCCCGTCAAAGGCCACATTTCTCACCAGCACATGGCGGCTGCCGTACAGTGCCCGCTCCTCATCAAAGGTCTGATTCTCCACCACTGTCATTTTATGCTCAAATACGCTGTCATTCATTATACAACTCACCACTTTCTGACTGTCCGCGCGCTGCGCGCAGGGCCTCCGTCGTTTTAAATCGATATGAAAATCCTGCCGCCAGTCAGGCGACATCAATTCAGCATTACTATGTTTCTGCGTTCAGTGTAGCACGCCTCGCCAAAGACTGCAAATGCTTATTTTTTATGAAAAAGAATAACTTTTTTCTATGCTTTCAGACCCAAATCCTAAATGTGGCGGACAATCAGTCCTTTCCGCTCGAACTTTATCCCTTACCTGATCTTCTGAAAGCATGGCTGCCGCCATCTTCCTTCTTTTCATTCCAGAAAGTAAATCCCAGAATAAGAATCCCCCCTGCCAGCTGGGCCGCTGTCATCCGCTCCCCCAGGAATACGGTAGAGACAATCACCGCTGTCAACGGGTCAATATAACTTAAAATCGCCGCTTCCTGTCCCTTCAGGTCCTTCAGCGCCGAAAAATACATGCAGTAGGTAACCCCCGTATGAATCAACCCCACTGTCAGCAGACAGACCCATCCGGCGCCACTCATCCCGGCCAGATGAATGCCGCCCGTATGCACCGCATAAGGCACCAGAATGACAATCGAGGCAAAAAACTGGAACAGGGTTCTGTGGATACCAGTCACATTTTTAATAAATTTGTTCAGCAAAATCACAGCCGCGTAAAATACCGCGGCCCCCAGGCCGAACAGTATCCCGATCAGATCTGTACCGCCCCGTCCGATGCCGCCTACATCAATCACCAGCACCATGCCCACCGTCGACATCACAAAGCAGATGATCTGTTTTCCCGTCAGCTTCTCATGGAAGAGAAGGGGACACACAACCGTAACAATCACCGGCGCAAAATAATAGCTCAAAGTCGCTGTGGAGATGGTGGTATAGCGGTAAGCCTGAAACAGCAGAATCCAGTTGACGCCCATCGCCATGCCAGAAGCCAGCAGCAGGGGAATCTCCCTGCGGATGCCTTTCCAGTCAATTTTCTGTCCAGTCACCGCCAGATAAACCAGGATCAGCGCCGAGGCCAGCACCGCCCGGTACAGCGCCAGTTCCCCGGAGCTGACCGGAATATTCCTGGTAAACAAGCCCAGGGTTCCAAAGATCAACATGGAAACTGCCAGCATTACTTTTGTACTCATTTCTTTTCTCATCATTTTTTCCACTCCAATTCCCGCATATTAAATCTATAGGAAACATCATAATAAATTTTTTATTATGACGTTTCCGGCGCCGGTTTTTGCTGCGCAAAGCACAGATATTTCCTTGCAAAAATCATGCGCATCCCACAGAAAGGCTATAGCCAAAGGCAAATTATTTTTGTCTTCAGCATGCCCTGCCGGTATCCAAACGGAGCACATTTCCCACCAAATAAAAAAAGCCCAGTAAATACTGAGCTTATCGAGCGCGAGACGGGATTCGAACCCGCGACCCTCGCCTTGGCAAGGCGATACTCCACCACTGAGCCACTCGCGCTTATGTCCCTCGGACATTTCATATCATACTACATGATTTTCCATTTGTCAATGCTTTTTTAATTATTCAGATTATTTTGATTATTTATCAAACTGATAATATAACTGCACTTTTTCCATTTATTTTCTGCCAGCTGTTCATCCCTGCGGAATGTGGTGTCCATCCACAGTTCTTCCGCCGCCAATGTCAGGTGGCAGAGCATGATTCCCATATCCAGTTCTGTCCCGCCTGACCGGATGGTATTCCATAAGGAATCTCGGGCCATGATATGAATCCGGTTGCTGTATACCGCAAAACGCCATGGCTGGGTATTAAAAGCCGAGGGCGCCAGACGGGCCGCTTTCAGGAGAGTGCGCATGTCATCGTCAATCGCCTCGCGGAATACACACAGTCTGCTCAGTTTCTTCCTTCTGGCCTGCTCCTGGTTTCTGTAAATCTTATTCTCTCCATAGCCAAAGGCGATCAGCATCGCCTGCTTCAGTCCCCGGGCCGGCGCCATATTCAGACAGCGCAGACCGCCCTGATAGCAGGTGCCGATATCTTTCGCGGTCAGATACAGCACCAGCTGTTCCGCCAGGTATCCGGCCTCCAGCATGGCGCCCTCTTTTGATTTATCCACAGAAATCATCAGATAGTAGGGGGCCTTTACACGAAAAGGCCCCATCAGTTTAATCTTATTTCTGGTTAAATCCAGGATATCCACCTGATAATCGATGGACGGGTCCAGCCGCTTCAGATGCCTGGCACAGTTTCTGAGCCGATCCAGCGTCTCCGGCGGAATCACTGTCATAGAATATTTGCGCACCGATTTTCTGTAATAAATTGCCTCATACGAATTCATCGCAGCAGCCTCCCGTATTTTCTTTTCCGGCAGACCAAGACCGCCGGCATCCCGAACCTCCGGATTTTCCTGCCCTCCGGGCAGATCCCGGGCGCAAGACCGCCTCTGTCAGTCAGAAACAGTCGTACAGTGATTATTATACCATATTCATCGAAAATAATTTAATAAAATACCTGGTATTTTCCTTAATTTTCTGTGACTTTTTTTCTAATCTTTGTGATATTTTCCATCTGGTCCAGATATTCTCCAAATACTGTCAGGGCATCCGCCACCGGCTGCGGCTCTGTCATGTCCACGCCGCACAGCTTCAGCAGGTCGATACAGTCCATGGAATTGCCGCCCTTTAAAAACTGACGGTATTTTTCGATAATCCCCTCTTCTCCATTCAGAATCTTCCGGCTGATGGCCGTCGCCGCCCCATAACCGGTCGCGTACTGATAGACATAAAAGGGCGTATAAAAATGAGGGATTCTGGCCCATTCCATATCAATATAGGAATCCAGCTCCATCTCTTCCCCGAAATACAGTTCATTCAGCTGATGATAGATCCCGCACAGCTTTTCTGCCGTCAGCCCTTCGCCCCGCTCCACCATCTCATGGGTCATTTTTTCAAATTCCGCAAACATGGTCTGGCGGTACATGGTGCTCTTAAAGCCGTCCAGATAGTGGTTGATGATATGGGCTTTTTCCGCCTCACTTCCGGCATGCTCCAGCAGATAATGGGTGACCAGCGCCTCATTGCAGGTAGAAGCCACCTCCGCCACGAAAATATGATAGCCCGCATAACAGTAGGGCTGGGCATGGTCTGAATAATAAGAGTGAATGGCATGTCCCATCTCATGGGCCAGAGTGAAAATGTCATCCAGGGTTCCGTTGAAATTCAGCAGCACATAGGGATGGACGCCGTAAGGGCCGCTGCTGTAGGCGCCGCTCCTCTTTCCCTTATTCTCATACACATCGATCCACCGGTTCTCGAAACCCTGCCGGAGAATCGTCAGATATTCCTCACCCATCGGCGCCAGCGCCCGGGCCACAATCTCCTTCGCCTCCTCAAAAGTATACCGTTCTGCGCCGGCCTCAGTCAACGGCACATACACGTCATACATATGAAGGTGATCCAGGCCCAGCATCTCCCTGCGCAGCTTCACATACCGGTACATAGCAGGCAGGAACTGATGAGTCGTCTCAATCAGGGTGCTGTACACCGAAACCGGCACAGCGCTCCCAGACAGCCCGTAGGCCATGGAAGAAGGATACTTCCTCACCCGGCTGTAAAACACATGCTGTTTCACATTGGCCGTAAACATAGCGGCCAGCGTATTTTCAAAGGCACGATAGGCATCATACATATGCTCATAGGCCTGACGCCGCACATTCCGGTCCTTGCTCTGCATATAGGCGATATAGGTGCCGTGGGTCAGAGGCAGCTCCCGGCCGTCCCCGTCGATAACGGGAGCAAAGGTGAGATCCGCATTGTTAAACATGCGGAAGGTATTCGCCCCGCCGTCAGCCATAAACTGGGACGCCGCCAGCAGCGCCTCCTCCTGGTCTGACAGGGTATGTGCCTTCTGCCTGAAAATCAGGAAAAAGATCCGCTCATACAGCCTTAACGGCTCCCATTCCTCCATAAAAGAACGGATTTTCTCCTCTCCCATCCCGGTGATCTCCACCCGGATAAAAGAAGAAGCCTCCGCCGCCTGGCTGTACAGATCCTCCGCCTGGCCTGCCATCTCCTGATACAGGCCCACCGATGTGTCCTGATCCGATTTCTGGCTGGCATAGCAGCCGATTTTCTCCAGGATTTCTCCCAGTTCGTCATCCAGCTTCAGGCACTCCCACAGCGTCTGCGCCGACTCCGCCAGCCTGCCCCGGTAGCGACCATACTCCGGCAGCCGCTCCCGGACTGCCTCCACAGCCTCTTTCCATGCCTGGTCAGAGGGGAAAATATCCTCCAGCGCCCATGTATCCTTTACATCCGTTTCCTCTCTCAGTCTCATCTCAAATCAGCCATCCTTTCCGCAGGGCAGAAAAAACAGGCAGCGCCCGCCGGGCCGCTCCGTTCTCTGTCCCTCTGTTTCTGTCTCTATGATTCTGTCCCCTATTATAATATAATTTCCCGGGCTGGGGAAGGGATATGTTTTTGTTTCACTCTCAGTCTTGACGCATCTGACCTGTAAATAGTACAATAAATGCAAATCATACATAACCCATCCGCTTATCCGCGGACGGAAAATAACAGAGAAAGGAAAATGACTGCCGCAGATGTTTTTGTACAGCTGCGGCGGTACATATATGATTATGAAAATACAGACCTTAAACCGCCTGAACGAAAAGCAGCTGAAAAAAGTCAGCGCCCTGCTGTACGCCTGCCGGGATTATGAGCCGCTGACCCTGACCCCTCCGCTGGAGAACCACTGTTTCTCCCCTGACATCCCCTGCTTTTACCTCCTGTATGAAAACAATGAGCTGATCAGCTTCCTCTCCCTCTTTCTGCCCAACCGGTACGAGGGGGAGGTTATGGCCTTCACCCACCCCATGGCCCGGCAGCGGGGTTACTTTACCCGGCTGTGGAACGAAGTCCTGGAACAGCTGGATGACTATATGGAAGAGATGGATCTGCTGTTTGTCACCGACGGACAGAGCCCTGATGCCCTGGCGGCCCTGGAAGCCATGGAAGGAGAATACCAGTATTCCGAATATATCATGGAGAAGGGTATGGATTCCTCCTCTCCTGCCAGTGCCGGAGACACAGAACTGACGCTGGAACTGGTGCAGCCTTCTGACGCCAATCTTCAGCTGTGTACGGATATTCACGAGGAAATCTTCTGCGACGGCCAGTCCGCTTCTGAGGCTTTCATCCGTGAGATCTTTGACACGCCCGCCAGCCGCACCTGGCTGGCCTGTGAAGCCGGCCGCCGGCGCCCTGTCGGCATCTTCCACCTGACAGAGTGGGAAGAAGGCACCTACCTCTCCGGTTTCGGCGTCCTGCCTGACGCCCAGGGCAGAGGGCTGGGCACCCGGCTGCTCCAGGCCATTCCTGCCTGTCTGAATCCCGGCCATACCCGCCTGACCCTGCAGGTAAGCAGCCTGAACGAGGAAGCCTGCCGCCTGTATCAGAACCAGGGCTTTTCCATCAGTCTCCGGCGGGATTACTACTATTAATCCCGCCGCCCCTTCTTTCCATATAAAGCAGGAAGAAGGGGCGGCTGTCGGGCTGTCCGGGCATTTTCAGTTCTCCGTCAGAACCAAACCGGACATTTCAATAAGAGTCAAAATAACTTTCCGCCAGTATCATATTCATATAGGGCTGGCTGTAGGCATTTCCGATGATATACATCGTATATACCCGGTCCCGCTCAATGGTTCTCTGGGCTGTGACGAATACTTCCTGGCGACAGGTTTCCCCGATGACAATCGGGATGATCTGGACAACCCGCCGGGGCTGGATCTGAGGCAGGGTCTGGCAGCCCCCGCTCCGGGCCGCGCCGAAATCATAGGTGCCGGGGCTGATCTGCTTATAATCTGTCACATCTAAAAAGCGCACATTGGAGAATAAAGTTCTGCCTTCATTCATAATAATATCTAAGGCAGGAGCCTGATTGGTCAGATTCGCCACACGGATGCAGGAATTATACACGCTCTTATTGCAGGCGACATCTTCCATCAGGTACAGGGCGATGCCGGCAGCACTGTTCACAATAGCCGCCGTGTAGAGACCGCCGTTTTCCAGAAGAAAGCTGGTCTGGTTCACCACCTGGCCGCCCTCCGTCTGGCGGATGGTCACAACCGTCTGTCCTGACCGAACCATAAAATATTCCGTCAGCTCAGAATACTGGACGGCTGATATCATCTGGACCTGATTTACATAAATATCCACCTGCGGGCCGTCGGCAGCGGCATGGATAAAGCGGATATTACAGTATCGTCCGGTCCACTGCGGTCCCTCAGTCCACCCCGGCATCTGGGCCGGCGGGCCCCACTGGGGCAGATCCGGCTGCTCCGGCATCCCTGACGGCGGACCCCACGAGGGCAGATCCGGCTGTTCCGGAAATCCTGACGGCGGACCCCACGAAGGCAGATCCGGCTGCTCCGGGAAGCCCGACGGCGGGCCCCAGGCCGGCAAATCGGCATTGTCCGGCATCGCCGCTCCGTCATTCTCAGCGTCACTGTTAAAGGCATCTTCATAATCTTCGCCCAGATCCCATTCCGATTCCGGTTCCCCGGACAGCTGCGCATGATGGAATCTGTCAAAATCAGATCTTTTCTGCATAATAATCCCTCTCTGCTGGAATATACTAACAATATATGCGCAATTCTGGAGACCGTTCTGTTTTCTCATTGAAAAACAGTCGTTTTTTTGTTAAAATAAAACTGCAAATATATTATGATTGACTGAAAATTTTTATTGACAGGAGGAAGGAAAATGGGGCAGTTTAAAGTACATTTTCTGCCGCAGGACATTACTGTGACAGTAGAGGAGGGCACCAATCTTCTGGATGCCCAGATTAAAGCGGATCTTCACCCGGACGCTCCCTGCGGCGGCAGGGGCACCTGTGGAAAATGCCTGGTGAATGTTCTCTCCGGCACACCTTCAGGCGTACAGAAGGCCTGCTGCACAGAAGTTCATGAAGATATGGAAGTGGAACTGAAATCAGAAGCACAGAACCACAGTATTCTTCTGGAGGGGGCAAAGCGGAATATTACGCTGGATTCCGCAATTAAAAGTTATCATGTAACGGTTGAAAAATGTTTGATCGGTGACAGCCGGTCCGACTGGAAGCGGCTGAAAGAAGCCGTGTCAAAGGCATCCGGCATTCCGGAAGAAAATATACCCGTTTCCATGCATATCATATCAGGATTGTATGACTATCTGCTGTCTCATAATTACGAGACAGAGGTTATTATGTGCGAAAACGAAATCATTGATCTGGCAGATTCTAAAAAGCCACTGTATGTTATGGCTTACGATATCGGCACCACCACTATCGTTGGCTATCTGCTGAACGCCCAGACCGGCAGGGAAATGGCCGTCAGCAGTATGCTGAATCCCCAGTCCCAGTTCGGCGCGGATGTGATCCAGAGATGCAACCATGCCCTGGCGGAGGGCGTGGACGAATTAAGTGCCTGTGTGCGGAGCGCTTTAAACGACCTGGCTGTCAAGGCTGCCCTTCAGGCAGGCGTCAGCCCGGAAGAAATTTATATGATTACCGTGGTGGGTAACACCTGTATGCATCACCTGTTTGCGGGCATCATGCCCGGTGCGCTGGTTCACTCTCCCTACAATCCCACGATCAGCGAATCCATGATGCTGAATGCCGCTGACTACGATATACATATCAACCCTCACGGAAAAATCATGCTTCTGCCTAATATCGCCGGTTTCGTCGGGGCAGACACCATCGGCGTACTGCTGGCCACAGAGTTTGACACCCTGACCGATCTCACCCTGGTGATTGATATCGGTACCAACGGCGAGATGGTGATGGGAAATAAAGACCGTATGATCGCCTGCTCTACCGCTGCCGGCCCTGCTTTTGAAGGAGCGAAAATTCAGTGCGGCATGAGAGGGGCAGAGGGCGCGATTGACCACGTTCATTTTGAAGGGAATCAGCTGACATACAGCACCATCGGCGGCGGAAAGCCCATCGGCATCTGCGGCTCCGGTCTGATGGACATCATCTCCGAGCTCCTGCAGGCCGGCTTCATTTCTTCCGGCGGACGGCTGGAGAAGCCGGAATCCCTGACCAGTGAAATCGGCAAAGCCAACGCCCACCGTCTGATTAAGATCGATGGATTCCTCTCCTTTGTCCTGGCATTTGAAGATGAGAGCGGCAGCGGACAGAAGGTATATTTAAGCCAGAAGGATATCCGTGAGGTGCAGCTGGCAAAAGGCGCCATGGCTGCCGGCATCGCCCTGATGGCCGACACCCTGGGCATTCAGATCGATCAGATTCAGAAGGTGATGATCGCCGGCGCTTTCGGCAACTATATGTCACCTGACAGCGCCTGTGCCATCGGCCTGATTCCTGCGGAGCTGAGAGACCGGATCGAGCCCATCGGCAACGCCGCCGGCGAAGGCTCCAAGATCGCCGCGCTGAATGACTGGGAATTCCACCGCTGTGACCAGATTTCCAATCATACCGAATTCCTGGAGCTGGCCACCCATCCTGACTTCCAGGACTGCTTCGTAGATCAGCTGGAATATCCTGAATATTAATATTTTTCTATAAAAAGGAGTGCATATTTTATGACTGATTACAATGCGTTAAAAGAGCTGGCCATGTCCTGCGGGTTCTCCCATGTGGGAGACCTGGACGTGGATACCATCGAGGTACGCCCGGAAGTACGGGAGTCCTGCGCCGAAAATAAATGCCAGGCCTATAACAAAAACTGGGTCTGCCCGCCGGCCTGCGGGACGCTGGAGGAATGCAGCGCGATGATCCACAAGTATAAAAGAGGCCTGATCCTGCAGACCACCGGAACACTGGAAGATTCCATGGACTACGAAGCGATGATGGAGCTGGCTGAAAATCACGGAAAACATATGGATCAGTTCAGCGATGAAATCCACAAGCTGTTCCCCGACGCTATGATCGTCGGCGACGGCCAGTGCAAACGGTGCAAGGTCTGTACATACCCTGACGCGCCCTGCCGTTTCCCTGACAAAAAATCTTCCGCCATGGAAGCCCTGGGCATGGTAGTCAGCGCAGTCTGCGCCGACAATAACATTCCCTATTATTATGGACCGGGCACGTTAACTTATGTCGGCTGTGTCCTGATTGAGTAAGGAGAATACCCATGATTCAAACCATCAGACAGGCAGTCAGCCTTTCACTCGACCCCTATTATAATCTGGCGCTGGAAAAATACCTGCTGGATCACACTGCGGAAGATGAGGTAATCCTCTATCTCTGGCAGAATCAGCGCACTGTCGTCTGCGGCCGGAATCAAAATCTGTGGAAAGAATGTCATGTGACCCGTCTCCTGGCTGACGGCGGCCATCCGGCCCGCCGTCTGTCAGGAGGCGGCGCTGTTTTTCATGACACAGGAAATCTGAACTTCACATTTCTGGCACGCAGGGACAATTATGACACAGACCGGCAGCTTCAGGTGATTATCGAAGCCTGCAGGAACCTGGGTATCCAGGCGGAGAAAACAGGAAGAAATGATATCACTGTGGAGGGAAGAAAATTTTCCGGAAATGCTTTCTACGCCAGCGGCGACAGAAAATATCACCACGGCACTCTGCTGGTCCAGGTCGACACCGGCCGTATGTCCGCGTATCTGAACGTAGACCGGGAAAAGCTGGCCTCCAAGGGTGTCAGCTCCGTCCGGTCACGGGTGGCAAACCTGACCGAATTCTGCCCCTCTCTGACCATTCAGGAGATGCGGGAACAGATGATCCGGGCATTTCAGGATGTTTACCGGCTGCCTGTGCAGCCATACGATTTCCACTCCATATCCGCCGATGAGCTGAAACAGAGTGAAACATTTTTTGCCTCTGACCAGTGGCTGTACGGAAGAAAAATCGACTTTACCATCCAGATCCAGCGGCGTTTCCCATGGGGAGATTTCGACCTGCGGCTGAATGTAGACAAAGGAATCATCACCGCAGCCGCCCTCTATTCCGACGCCAACGACGAGGCCTATATCAGAGCCATCCGGGATCAGCTGGAAGGCCGGAACTACTCCTACGAGGCCCTGAAAACCCTGACAGACACTTGCTGCCAGACCGCCGAACACCAGGCAATGGCTGCAGACATCCAAAATCTGCTGTACGAGGCCATTTAAAAGATCTGCTGGCGCAGCTGTTATTTTATCAGCTGCGTCAGCAGATTATAATGCCGAACGAATATTTTTTGAAATATAATCGATTCATTGCTAATTTATATTTTCCCAGTTCAAACATTATCCCTGTGTTTCCCGGTTCTTCTGAGGATCGCTCATAACAATACTTTGCCAGTTCTTTTTATATTGCTGTCCACAAAACAATTCCCTCTTTCTTTATGTTCTTATAAAATGGCATAGCATTTTTCCACTGTAAAAATTTATCATATTCAATCAACAGTACCGAAAAAACTTTATTATATTCCAGTTCAAGATCCACTATAAAGTCATTCATTGAATCATGGCTATCTTTTGTATATGATTTTACAATAACAGCAATATCTATGTCAGATTCTTCTGTCTGTGTGCCTCTGGCAACCGAACCATACAGTATAATACTGACAACATTTTCATGGAATATATCCAATAATCCAAAGGAAAGTTTTTTTAATACTTCAGTGTAACAATTCATGTATCTGCTCCTTGCAGCAGGCAGCAACGCCACATTTTTATTCTTTTCAGCAGCCAGCATTCAGAACCGCCGGGCGGGGAGACAGCGCTCTGGGTCACAGCGTCATATGGGCAGGACATTCTGCCGCATATGGAGGTCCGATTTACAGGTACTTGCAGATGACGGCGTGGTTTTTCAGGCGGAAATCGGTTTACAGAACCGATTTCTGAGGAGCTTACTGAGGGAAAAGCATCAGGCTTTTCCCGAAGATAAGTCCGGTCCTGAAAAATCACGCCGTCATCTGCTTAGTACCT
>CAJFOT010000146.1 GCA_904397815.1 Candidatus Paralachnospira sangeri | reverse complement strand
TGGAGATAGTAGGTAAGTGCCCAGTGGGTATACGAGGTCGATGAAGCAGGAAGCCCATTGGCTTTAGACAATGGGTAGTTCACGTATTCAGCAAAGATGACGTGGAGGAACTGTTTCAGACTTTTGTAAAAAATGCGCCGGAAAATATGCTTCAGGCCGGTATCAGCGAATTCGGCTCGATGGAAGCCTTTCAGCGGAATTATGTGGAAAAGGCCCGGAAGCTGTATAACCAGCCGGAGAACCGTGAGATTCTTCTGGAATCTTACGGGAATAAAGAAAAGGTTCTGGAATCAGCGAAAAATCCCATGGGAGAAGAAGGAGTCCGGCAGCTGCAGCAGGAAACCGACCGGGCCATGAAACATCTGATACAGTGCAAGCGGGGAGGCCTGGCTCCGGATACCATCGAGGCAAAGCTGGGGGTGTGCGAGTACGGCGCGGCAATGAAAAAGGCCTTCCGCCTGGAAAATGAGCGGCATGTTATGCTGGGAATCGCAGATACCTACAGGGATTATCCCCAGGGCGCAGAAGCGCTGGACAGACAGTATGAGGAAGATGGAATTGCGGAATATATGGTGGAGGCCATTCGGACATTCTACGGATACAAATAGTATGTGTTTTCGTTCGGGGGCTGTCACCCACCCGGCCGGAAAGGTCAACCACGTAATGACTCCGGGAACTGCCGGTCAGCATCCGTCTGTGCAGGGGCGGGGATAGGGACGGACTTTGTTCAGGTCTCCACATGTCTGCCCCTATCCCCGCCCCTGCACAGACGGATGCTGACCGGCAGTTCCCGAAGCCATTACGTGGTTAATCTTTCCTGTTGACTGGATGTGTGAAGGAACTAAAACACGGTGTTGCTGCCGGACCTGCTGCAATGGGTTCTATTGATTTTCGTTTTTCAGCGGCCAGTATTCAGAACCGCCGGACGGAGAGGCAGTTCCAGGAGCCGTTACACGGTTGACTTTTCCGTCCGGGTGGGCGACAGTCCGGACAGTATCGGTGGTCATAGCGGGAAGCGGCAGCCAGACAGTCCTTCTCCATAACGCCTTTGTTACCGGTCTGACTAAATTTTATTTTTTCTGTATTTAACTGTACAAATACGAGCGTCTGTACAGTTTAGATTTCTATTTTTCCACTTTGGTCTGTATAAATATGGATATGAATACGGACTAAGTGAGGGATTTTATCGTTTACAACCGTACAAATATCTTTATAAATACAGACGAAATCTCATTTTTTCAATTTTAATCTGTATACACATGCGTAATTGTACGGATGAAACAGCGATTTTATCCTTTTTAACTGTAGTACCGTGTTTATTTTTACAGCTTAAATTCCGGTTTTTCTGCTTACTCTGAAAGTCCGCCGCCGAATAGGCGGCATTCATTCAGGGATGCCCCATGCGCCCGCCATTACTTTCATTTTTGGTGGCGCGCCTGGCTGCCGGGCGCATGTAGGTTTGGTCCGTATTTGTGAAACAGCAAGGCCCATACAGGCAGCAGGTCGGGCAGTAACACCATGTTTTTGTTTTTTCAACGGCCAGTACTCAGAACCGCCGGACGGGAAAGCAAAGCTTCGGGGCACAACGTCAGAATGTCCCGCCCATATGGTGCTGTGTCCCAGAGCATTGCCGCCCCGTCCGGCGGTTCGTACCTCCCGCCTGCATATAGAAGGAAAACATACGATATTTCCCTGTCATTTCTGCCCCAAGTATGTTAAAATGATCAGCAGATATACTGATATTGTTAATGGCAGGATGTGGGAAAAGATGGATGGAATGTCGGCTCAGGTGTTTGCGTATACGGCGGATGGGAGCAGCGTGAGGGTTTTGCGCTGCTTTTCTGCGGTGGGGCTGGTGGAGGTGCCGGCGTTTATTGAGGATCTGCCGGTGACGGAGATCGGGCCCTATGCTTTTTCGGAGGGGATGGAGCCCCGGGACTGGAAGGCGGATGAGGAGAATGGGCAGGTGCGGTTTACGGCTCCGGACTGGGAAAATCTGCCGGTCCTGGCCGGGGACAGGCTGGAGGAGCTGGTTCTGCCGGAAACGGTTCGGCGGACGGGAGCTTATTCTTTTTATAACTGCGGCCGCCTGTGGCGCCTGAATTTTGCGGATTCCCTGAGAGACTGGGGACGGGGCGCTTTTACCGGCTGCCATCACATCCGGCGGCTGGAGGTGACGGTGACCGGGGAGGAGTCGTCTGCGCTGAAGGAGGTGCTGTCGGAGATCCATGAGGAACTGGAGGTGATCTGCCGGGGGCAGGAGGATGCCTGGCTCTGGTTTCCGGAATATTATGAGGAAGGGGTGGAGAATACCCCGGCCCGGATTCTGGTGACGATGGTTCACGGAAGCGGGCTGTATTACCGGAACTGTTTTCATGGGCGGCAGTTTGATTTCCGGGAGTATGATTCCCGGTTTCCCTATGCGGCTGTTCAGGAGCGAACGGATTTGCTGATCCGCATGGCTTACGGACGGCTGCGGTATCCCGCAGGGCTGGAGGAAGAGGGGGCTGCGGCCTACCGGAATTATCTGATGGAGCATTTTCAGGAGATGGCCTGTCTGTTTCTGGACCGGAAGGATACGGAGGGTATGGAATGGGTCTGCCGGGAGATGGAGCAGGGCGGTTTGCCTGCGGAGCGGCTGGATGACCTGATCGGCTGGGCGGCGGACAGGGCTTTCCCTGCGGGAATGGCGGTGCTGATGGATTTCCGGCGCAGAAGGCCGGGAGGAAAACGGCGGAGGCGGCTGGAATTCTGATGGATTCCGCCGGGGAGACAGGGGAGACAGTGTGCCGGTGCCGGCGGAAAGGAGGAGCGGCGGAAATGATGGATACCATATGGAGTGAAAAGGAGAAGGGGCAGAAGATTGCCCGGCTGGGGCAGGATATCTTACAGGTATCCCGGAATGATCTGTATCTGGCGATGCGTTTTTTCAGCAGCGCCCTTTTTGCCCTGGAACCGGTTCCGGACAGCGCTGTGGAGATTGGGGCCACTGACGGCAGCCATCTGTTTTATCAGCCGGTTTCTCTGATCGAGCTGTACCAGCAGGGGCCGGAGTGGGTGAACCGGATGGTGCTGCACACGGTGTTTCACTGTCTGTTCTGCCATCCTTTTCCGCGGCAGAAGCGGGATCCGGTTTACTGGAACCTGGCCTGTGATATCGCGGTGGAGTATCTGATTGATTCGCTGCCGCTGACCTGTGTCCGCCTGCCGGTCCGCGGGATGAAGCGTCTGTTTTATCAGGAGCTGGAGTCCGCCGGGGGAATATGGACGGCCGAGCGGGTGTATGGTTTTCTGGCCGGCAGGGATATGGATGAACGGATGGCGGCCCGTCTGGCCTCGGAGTTCTGGCGGGATGACCACAGGTACTGGCAGCAGGAGCCGGACAGTCCCATGAGCCGGCAGCAGCGTCAGGACTGGGATGACCTGCGGGAGAAAATGGAGGCAGAGCTGGAGCATTTCGCCAGGGAAGCCTCTGACGAGATGAAGAGTCTGACGGAACAGATCCACCGGGAAAACCGGGAGCGGTATGATTACCGGGAATTCCTGCGGAAATTTGCGGTGCTGCGGGAGGAGATGGAGGTGGATCTGGACACTTTTGACTATATTTTCTATCACTATGGCATGGAAACTTACGGAAATATGCCGCTGATCGAGCCGCTGGAAACCAGAGAGGTGAAGAAGGTGGAGGATTTTGTCATTGTGATCGATACCTCCATGTCCTGTAAGGGAGAACTGATCCGCTGGTTTCTGGAGGAGACATGGAATGTGCTGGCACAGGCAGAGCGGATGTCCCGGAAGTTTCAGATCCACCTGATCCAGTGTGATGACCGGGTGCAGGAGGACAGGCTGATTACCAGCCGGGAGGAGATGGAACAGTACCTGGAGCATTTTACAGTCCGGGGACTGGGCGGAACGGATTTTCGACCTGCCTTTGCCTATGTGGAAAAGCTGCGGGAGCAGGGAGCGTTCACCAGGCTGCGGGGGATGATTTATTTCACAGACGGCTACGGCCGCTTTCCGGCGAAAAAGCCGCCTTATGAGACGGCCTTTGTATTTATGAAGGAAGATTATCAGGACGCGGACGTGCCGCCGTGGGCTATGAAGCTGATTCTGGAAAAACCTGAGGAATAGGGAGAGACTGCCATGAATATTAAACGCGCGAAACAGGAAATTAAGGATTCCATCGAGGCTTATCTGCTGCGGGATGAACAGGGGGATTATGTGATCCCCGGGGTGCGTCAGAGACCCATTCTCCTGCTGGGCGCGCCGGGCATCGGCAAAACCCAGATTATGGAGCAGATCGCCCGGGAGTGTCAGATCGGGCTGGTGGCCTACACCATTACCCACCATACCCGCCAGAGCGCCATCGGCCTGCCTTTTATCACTCACAAAGAATTCGGCGGCAGAGAATATGCCGTTACAGAATATACCATGAGTGAAATCGTGGCTTCGGTCTATGAAAAAATGGAGAAGACCGGGCTGAAGGAGGGAATTCTGTTTATTGATGAGATCAACTGTGTTTCTGAGACCCTGGCGCCGGCCATGCTCCAGTTCCTTCAGTGCAAAACCTTCGGCAATCAGGCCATTCCCCAGGGGTGGATCATCGTGGCTGCCGGCAATCCCCCGGAATATAATAAATCGGTGCGGGATTTTGATGTGGTGACCATGGACCGGGTGAAGAAAATCGAAGTGGAACCGGACTACAGCGTCTGGAAGGAATATGCCCAAGAGCAGAACCTTCATCCGGCGGTGATCGCTTATCTGGATGCCCATCCGGGACGGTTTTATCAGATGGAGACCACGGTGGACGGAAAACGCTTCGCCACACCCAGAGGATGGGAGGATCTGTCAGAGCTTCTGATGATTTATGAAAAGCTGGGAAAAGCCGTGGACTGGGAGGTGGTGGTTCAGTATATCCAGCATCCCAAAACGGCCAGGGATTTCGCCAATTATCTGGAGCTTTATAAAAAATATCAGGCGGACTATCAGATTGATCAGATTCTGGGAGGAAGGATGGATGAGCTGCTGATGAAAAAGACAGCTCATGCTTCCTTCGACGAGCGGCTGAGTGTGATCAGCCTGCTGCTGGCCAAATGTACGGAAGCCTTCCGCCGGACTGAGGAACAGGACTGGCTGATACAGGCCCTTTTCCCCAGACTGCAGAATTTTAAGGCGCTGCTGGAGGAGGGAGGCGCCGACCCGGCAGCCTGCATGGATCAGATCAGGGATGATATCTGGCAGGAGCAGGAGAATAAAGAGCAGGCGGAGCTGCTGAGCAGAAAAGAGAAAAAGCTGTATCAGCAGCTGCTGGCCCAGGTGGAAGCCTATGGGCAGATGATACGCCAGAAGGAAGCCCGGACGTCGGAGCTGGCGCTGGCCCTTGTGAGGGTGGCTTTTGATTCCATGCAGGATGTGCGGGAGGAGAGTGTACGCGCCTCAGGCCGGATGCTGGAGCATGCCTTTGATTTTATGGAAGCTGCGTTCGGCGACAGCCAGGAGATGGTGGTGTTTGTGACAGAGCTGAATACCAGTCCTGTCTGTGTCCGGTTCCTCCGGGAGTATGAATGCGACCGTTATTATCAATACAATCAGCGGCTGCTGGTGAATCAGGCCCACAGGCAGCTGAGAAGCCGGATTGAAGAACTGAAGGAGGGAAACTGAAGAGATGGCGGAAAAGACCAATTATGATATTGCGATCGAACGGGTTCGCCCGGAGTTTTTAACCTATGACCAGGAGAAAATGATTCAGAAATTCGGCCTGGCCCATGATGATTCGTATCTGTATCTGCGGATGCTTTGCCGTTCCTACCGGATCAGCCGGAAAAGCGGGCTGGTGGAGTGGTCAGAAGATGATTTCCATACCGTCCGGGAGGGCGGCTACAATGACACAATGACCATCTATGACATTCTCTGCTATTCCAGGGACGACTGCCGGCTGTCAGGGACCTTTACCACCCTGAGCGGGCTGCGGTATAACAGTGCCTTCCGCTCTCCGGATCAGTTTTACCAGGATTACGCAGATTATTTCGACAGTCGGACGGAGCAGCTGAACCGGGTCTGTGCCGGCCTGGAGGGTATCAGGCTGGAGGGATGCGATACCGGGTGGCAGCTGCCGCTCTTTGATTTTCTTCCGGTTCGGATTCAGCTGTGGAATTCTGATGAGGAGTTTCCTGCCAGCCTGCGAATTCTGTGGGACGAGAATATCCTGGACTTTATGCATTTCGAGACGACATTTTACGCGGCGGGACATATGCTGGGGCTGATTAGATCAATGATGGAAGGGACAGATTTTGATTCTGCCAGGTGACAGCTGCCGGATGATGGCCTGTGGCTGGCGAGAGGATTGACGGTTGTAATTTTGCCTGTTTCCATATATACTGGAAATGTGTGAAATTGAAAATAAAGATGAAATTTGCAGAACCGGCATGTTCTGGCTGGCCACAGACGGCGGGGAATGTGTATGAGTCTGAAAGTACGGAGGACGAACGATGGAAAGAATGGTAGGAACAGTAGCGAGGGGCCTGCGGGCGCCGATTATCCGCCAGGGAGACGATCTGGCAGGCATTGTGACTGATACAGTGCTGGCGGCAGCCGAGAGTGAAGGCTTTGCCCTGAGAGACAGGGATGTGGTAGCAGTGACAGAGGCAGTGGTGGCGAGGGCCCAGGGCAATTATGCCACTACAGAGCAGATCGGGAGGGATGTCCATGAAAAATTCGGCGACGACACAGTGGGCGTGATCTTCCCCATTTTAAGCAGAAACCGTTTTGCCATCTGCCTGCGGGGCATTGCGATGGGATGCAAAAAGATTGTGCTGATGCTCAGCTATCCTTCAGACGAAGTAGGCAATCATCTGATGGATCTGGACCGGATGGATGAAGCGGGGGTCAATCCCTGGAGCGATGTGCTGACAGAGGAGAAGTTCCGCGAGCTGTTCGGCTATGAGAAGCATATTTTTACAGGCGTGGATTATGTGGAGTATTATAAGCAGCTGATCACAGAGGCAGGGGCTGAGGTGGAGGTTATTTTTGCCAACGATCCCAGGACGATTCTGCAGTATACTGACAGCGTTCTTCACTGTGATATCCATACCCGCCAGAGAACCAGGCGCCTGCTGCTGGCTGCCGGGGCGAAGAAGGTTTACGCCCTGGATCAGATTCTGACAGCCAGCGTGGACGGCAGCGGCTATAATGACCGCTATGGCCTGCTGGGCTCCAATAAGGCCACAGAAAACAGCGTGAAACTGTTCCCCATCCACTGCCAGGAGATGGTGGATGAGATTCAGCGGCGGCTGCAGGAAAAGACCGGGAAACATATTGAAGTGATGATCTACGGCGACGGCGCCTTCAAGGATCCGGTGGGGAAAATCTGGGAGCTGGCTGATCCGGTGGTGTCTCCCGCCTACACGAAAGGGCTGGAGGGAACGCCCAATGAAGTGAAGCTGAAATATCTGGCAGACAATGATTTCGCCGGACTGTCCGGAGACAGCCTGAAGGAAGCCATTAAAAATTATATCCGGGAAAAGGATGAGAAGGCTGCCAGCCTGGTGGGCACCATGGTGACCCAGGGGACGACGCCCAGGAGGCTGACCGACCTGATCGGCTCCCTGGCGGATCTGACCTCAGGAAGCGGCGACAAGGGTACGCCGGTGATTCTGATCCAGGGGTATTTCGATAATTATACAAAATAACAGGGAGAAAAGGCAGGACAGCGAAGTCCTGCTTTTTTTCGGTCTGGTATATGATGTATAAGAAGAATGCTCTGTCGACTTATCCCCCTTTCTGTGTTATGATAATGTTTATATGACATTTTGCGCAGAAAGGGGTATTTTCATGGAAAATACGTCTGAGAATTATAAATGGAATAATCCTGTCTGCATCGGCATCCTGGCCCATGTGGACGCGGGAAAGACGACGCTGTCGGAGAGCCTGCTGTACAGAAGCGGCCAGATCAGGAAGCTGGGACGGGTGGATAATCAGGACGCTTTTCTGGACACCTACGACCTGGAGCGGAAGCGGGGCATTACCATATTTTCCAAGCAGGCGGTGTTCCGGACAGAGAACCGGGTATACTGTCTGCTGGACACGCCGGGACATGTGGATTTTTCCGCGGAGATGGAGCGGACCCTCCAGGTGCTGGATTACGGGATTCTGGTGATTAACGGGGCGGACGGCCCCCAGGGACATACCTATACCCTGTGGAAGCTGCTGGAGCAGTACCATATCCCGGTGTTTCTCTTTGTCAATAAGATGGACCAGCCGGGGACGGACCGGGAGAAGCTGCTGGCGGAACTGAAAAGGCGGCTGAGCGGCAGCTGTGTGGACTTTTCACCGAAGCAGCCCCGGGAGCAGTGGCTGGAAAATACGGCGGTCTGCGATGAGGACCTGCTGGAAGCCTATCTGGAGACCGGCAGCCTTTCCGGGGAGCAGATCGGACAGGCTGTCAGGCAGAGGAAGATATTCCCCTGCTTCTTTGGTTCTGCCCTGAAGGTGGAGGGGGTTGATGAATTTCTGGAGGGGCTGGACCGCTATACCCTGCCGGCAGATTACCCGGCGGAATTCGGCGCCAGGGTGTTTAAGATCGCCCGGGACGAGCAGGGCAGCAGGCTGACTTATATGAAAATCACCGGCGGCAGCCTGAAGGTGAAGGATGTGGTCAGGGGAGAGGACGGAGAACCCTGGGAGGAGAAGGCGGATCAGATCCGGATTTATTCCGGCGCCCGCTATGAGACAGTGCAGGAAGCCTTTGCCGGCATGGTTTGCGCGGTGACGGGGCTGACCCATACCCGGCCGGGCCAGGGACTGGGGGCGGAGCCTTCTGTTTTGGGCGCGGTTCTGGAGCCGGTGCTGAACTACCGGGTGGAGCTGCCGGAGGGCTGTGATGCCCATGAAATGCTGAAAAAGCTGCGTCTGCTGGAAGAGGAAGAGCCGATGCTGAATGTGCTGTGGAATGAAGAACTGGCAGAGATTCATGTGCGGCTGATGGGACAGGTGCAGGCGGAAATATTAAAGAGCCTGATCCGGGAGCGGTTTGGCGTGGAGGTAAACCTGGGGACGGGAAATATCGTCTATAAAGAAACCATAGAGGAGACGGTGTCCGGGGCAGGCCATTATGAGCCTCTGCGCCATTATGCGGAGGTGCGTCTGCGCCTGGAGCCGACGGAGCGGGGCAGCGGCCTCACCTTTGCCACAGCGTGCAGTGAGGATACGCTGGACAGAAACTGGCAGCGGCTGATTCTGACCCATCTGGCGGAGAAGGAGCACCGGGGCGTGCTGACCGGCGCGCCTGTGACAGACATGCGGATTACTCTGACTGCAGGGAGGGCGCACTTGAAGCACACAGAGGGGGGAGATTTCCGCCAGGCCACGTACCGGGCAGTGCGGCAGGGGCTGAAAAAGGCCCGCAGCATTCTGCTGGAGCCTTATTACAGCTTTACTCTGGAAGTGCCCCAGGAGTCGGTGGGCAGGGCCATGTCGGATATTCAGAAGATGAACGGCATCTTTGACCCGCCTGTCCTGGACGGAGAGACGGCGGTGCTCACCGGCAGCGCGCCGGTGGCCTGTATGGGGGACTATCAGACAGAGGTGGCGGCTTATACCCGGGGGATGGGGCATCTGTTCTGTGCGCTGAAGGGCTATGAGCCCTGCCATAACCAGGAAGAGGTGATTGCGGCGGCGGATTATGATTCGGAACGGGATCTGGAGAATCCCACCGGTTCCGTATTCTGCGCCCACGGCGCCGGTTTTGCCGTCAGCTGGGATCATGTGGAGGAATACATGCACCTGGAGGATCCGGACAGGCGGCGGGAAGAACCGGAGGAGGCGCAGCCCCTCCCCTCCCGGGACAGCTATGCCAGATATCAGCAGAATGAAGAGGAACTGCGGGCGATCTTCGAGCGGACCTACGGACCGGTGAAACGGCGGGTGGGCAGCCAGTACGGCGGGCAGTCCTCCGGGACGGCAGGACGAAAAGCAGCCGAAGGCTCCGGGATGAGACAGGGCAGACGGGCCATCCCCGGGCGAAATGCCGGCGCTGCTCTCCGGGAACAGTATCTGCTGGTGGACGGGTATAATATCATTTTCGCCTGGGATGAGCTGAAAGAGCTGGCCCAGGTAAATGTGGACAGCGCCAGGACGAAGCTGATGGACATCCTGTCCAATTATCAGGGCTATAAGAAATGCGTGGTGATCCTGGTATTTGACGCCTATAAGGTGGAAGGCTTCCAGGGAGAAGTCTCCCGGTATCATAATATTTATGTGGTGTATACAAAGGAAGCGGAGACTGCGGATCAGTATATTGAAAAAACGGTCCACCGGATCGGCCATGACAGCCAGGTGACCGTGGCTACTTCTGACCGGCTGGAACAGGTGATTATCCTGGGCCAGGGCGGGAGAAGGATGTCCGCCAGAGATCTGTATGAAGAGATCCGGCTGACCAATGAGGAGATCCGCCGGGAGTCCCGTTCCCGGCGGCAGAGCGGACGAAACTACCTGTTTAACTATCTGGATGATGAGACCGCGGATTATATGGAGGAGATCCGTCTGGGCCGCAGAGAACCGGGAACGCCGCCGGAAGGGGACGGCCGGGGAGAAGGACAGGAGGGGGAGGATGGAAAAAAATCGAAATGATCTGGATATCCGGAGCCTGAAATATTTTATCGTGGCGGCAGAACATCTGAATTTTACCAGCGCGTCGAAGGAGTGCTTCATTACCCAGACTGCCATGAGCATGCACATCGCGAAAATGGAGGAAAAACTGGGCTTTAAGCTTTTTGTGCGGGGGAATCGGAAGGCGGTTCTGACGCCTGCAGGGGCGGAATTTTACCGGCAGGCCAGGCAGATTGTGCGGATGTATGATGACGCGGTCACCTACGGCACCGGCATTGCCGAGGGGACAGAGGGGACGGTCAGGGTGCTGGTGACCAGCTATATGGACGCTCTCCACTACAGCGAACGCTTCCGGGCGTTCAGCCGGGCCTGTCCGGCTGTCAGCCTGGAGATCCGTATTGTGGAGCCCAGGGAGATCGGGTCCATTCTCCGGCAGCGGGGGTCGGATCTGGCCCTGTGCTGGCCCTATGATTTTGAGCTGTATGAGGAGTACGGCACCCGGATCGTGGACCGGGCGCCGGTATGTGTGGCGGTGAATCCCCGCCACCGGCTGGCTCTCCGGGATGAGCTGCCCCGGCTGGCAGATCTGGAGGGAGAACGGGTGGTGGTGATCGGAGAGGGCGGCCTGCCTAACAGCTATCATACCATGCGTGCCAGAGTGCTGGAGCTGGGGTTTTGCGCTCCTTCTATCGTCCAGGTGAATAAGCTGGAGGAAATCCTGATGCGGCTGGAAACGGGGGATGACATTGCCATCCTTCCCCGGTATATAGAGGAACTGACAGCACCGGGGCGGCTGAAATTTCTGCCGATCCGGGACGGCGCGCCGGTGACCTTTGACACGGCTGCCGTGTACAATGAGCGGCATCCTGGCGCGGCGCTGGCCAGACTGCTGGAATTCTTTCCAGGGGTTTAGCGAACTGTCAGCGATAAGAAATACTGTTGAATCAATCAAAACTCTTTATTTTACAATTCTTCCATTTCCCTTTATGATAGAGACAGATTGACAAGAGCTCTTGGAACCTGAAACTGAAATCCGATCAGAAATTCAAAAATCTTCATGTCATATGACAGCACCTGAAAGAAAGGAGAAATGTTGATATGGGAAGAATGGAAGGCAAGATTGCGGTGGTAACAGGCGTGGGTTCCGGCATCGGGAAGGCGATTGCCCAGATGTTTGCGGCGGAAGGCGCGAAGGTGGTGGGAGCCAGCTACAGCCCGGATAAAGGGAAAAAGGTGATGGAGGACATCAATGCCGCCGGCGGGGAGGGCATGTTCGTGCAGGCCAATCTGCGGAAAAAGGAAGACGTGGACAAGGTATACCAGGCGGTGATGGACAGATATGGAACACTGACCACCCTGGTGAACTGCGCCGGGGTTCTGGTTCATAAAACCTTTCTGGATCACAATGACGAGGATTACGATTACATCAGCGAGACCAACTACAGAGGCTACATCTGGATGATGCAGAAATTCCTGCCGGAAATGGTGAAGGAAAATTCTCACGGGAAAAACAGTGTGCTGAATATCGCTTCGGTTTCCGCGCTGAAGCCGGAGAGCAACGCTTATTTCTACGGGGGATTTAAGGCGGCTATCGATCTGACGACCCGCAACCTGAGCCGGGAGTTTTCTCCTCAGGGCGTGCGTCTGAACGTACTCTGCCCGGGACCTGTCAACACAGGGATGACGCCGAAGTCAGTGAAGGACAGCCCGGAGGTTCAGGCGGAGATGTGCAAAAATATCTGTTCCATCGGGCGGCTGGGTGAGCCGGAAGATATCGCCTATGCGGCGGTATATCTCTGCTCCGATGAGGCCACCTGGGTGACAGGCGCCCGGCTGGTGGTGGATGGCGGAGCCTCCATGATGGGATAAAAGTTTGATAAAGTGCTGTGAAAAATATAAAAATTAATAAAATATTTATTAAAAAAGTATAAAACGGTATCAGGGCCATGGATACATATGATTATAATAATGGAGAAATAGAGGATATTTTCACAGGAATATTGGCAGCCATTTCCCTTGACAGAAGCTGGAAAAGGGAGTATACTCCATTCCATCAAAGGCAAGGGCTGATGATACAAAAATCAGATATCACGTATAGACATAGATATGCAAAGGGGCATTTTCCATCTGGAAAGTGCCTTCTTTGCGTCCCTCCTTTTTTACGTGGAAGGTTTTTCGGGGAACGTCTGGAAAACGAACCCGTACCCTGCAGCGGTTCTCTGCAGAGGTCACCGAAGCGGCAAAAGGAGAGAAAGAGACAGCAGGTGCAATGGAGCATAACGGCAGCAACGCCGGGATGCTCCTTTTTTATTGAACAGGAAACATCAATAACTGTAATTTTGACAGTGATGGCAGGAGGATACGACAGATGGAGGACAGGATCATCAGTGTGGGCATCGATGTGGGTACATCCACGACACAGCTGATTTTCAGCAGAATTACATTGAAAAATATGGCCGGCCCGGCGTCTGTGCCCAGGGTCAGGATGATCAGCAAGGAGATTCTGTACCGGAGCCGGATTCACTTTACGCCCCTGCTGGGGGCCAGCCTGATTGACGGAGAACAGACCGGAGAGATTATCCGGGAGGAATTTTCCCGGGCCGGGATGAAAGCTGAGGATGTGGACACAGGCGCGGTCATTATTACCGGGGAATCCTCCAGAAAGGAAAATGCCAGGCAGGTGGCGGAGGCCCTGGCCGGGCTGGCAGGAAACTTTGTGGTAGCCACAGCGGGACCGGATCTGGAATCGGTGCTGGCGGGGAGAGGCTCCGGCGCCGCGGAATTATCCAGGGAGCGAAACTGCGTGGTGTGCAATCTGGATATCGGCGGCGGAACCACGAATATCAGTGTATTCGACCGTGGTGTGCTGCGGGACACCGCCTGTCTGGATATCGGGGGACGGCTGATGAAACTGGATCCGGACGGGACACTCACCTACATTGCGCCGAAGATCCGGAGACTGGCGGAAAGCATGGGCATCCCGCTGAAGGAAGGGGAAAAGCCTGAGAGGCAGGCCCTGGACAGAATCGTCAGCCGGATGACAGCTCTGCTGGAGGAGGCTGTGGGACTGGCGCCGGCTGCCGGCTGGCTGGAGACTATCTGCACCAACCATGGCCTGTCCGCTGTCTGGCCCATTGACCTGTTCACCTTCTCCGGAGGTGTGGCGGACTGCATTTACCGGCCGGAGGGAAGAGCTGATTTCGAATATGGCGATATCGGCGTTCTGCTGGGCAGGGCCATCCGGCAGTCCGGATTTTATCAGCGGGGCGAGACAGCGGAAGGGACGGAGACCATCCGGGCCACTGTAATCGGCGCCGGAAGCCATTCCATGGAGGTCAGCGGAAGTACCGTATGCTACCGGCCGGAGCTGCTGCCGGTGCAGAATATCCCTGTCAATCGGGTAACTCTGCGGACACCGGAGGACTTTGCGGCATTGGGAGAGGAGCTGGAACGGTCCAGAAAATGGTATGACGAGGACTGTGTGGCCGTGTCCATGCAGGGGCTGGCAGATCCCTCCTTTGATGAGATTGAAGCCCTGGCGGATGTGCTGGATGCCCATATCCATGACAGCCCGGTGATCCTGATTATCGAGCAGGACATCGCAAAGGCCCTGGGCCAGGCCCTGCGGCGCAGGAGAGGCAGGGATATGCTTCTGATCTGTCTGGATTCCATTCACGCTGACAGCGGTGATTATGTTGACATCGGCAGGCCGGCGGCAGACGGAATGGTGCTGCCGGTGATTGTGAAAACGCTGATCTTCGGCGGGTAACAGGGGATTGAAGACATATATGGTGAGGCAAGCGTCAGAATCAAGGCTGTTCTGATGTTTCCGATAGAGGAAAAAGAGGCAAAGAGGAAGGAGAGAAATGTATGATTCTGAAAACAAAACTGTTCGGTCATACCTATGAGTTTGCGGATGTCAAGGAGGTTCTGGCAAAGGCAAACGAAGAAAAATCAGGAGATAAGCTGGCGGGGATCGCGGCGGCTACCACCCAGGAGCGGATCGCTGCCAAGGAGGTCCTCAGCTATATGACTATGAAGGATCTCTACGAAAATCCGGTGGTTCCCTATGAGGAGGATGAGGTGACCCGTATCATCCAGGACAGCGTGAACACAAAGATTCTGAAAGAATTCGAGCATTGGACCGTGGCGGAATTCCGGGAATGGCTGTTAAAAGACAGTACCACCGGAGATATGATTAAACGTGCCAGCCGGGGCCTGACCAGCGAGATGGTGGCGGCAGTCGCCAAACTGATGGGCAACATGGATCTGGTTTACGGCGCCAGCAAAATCCGGGTATCCGCCCACTGCAATACCACCATCGGCCTGCCGGGGACATTCTCTTCCAGACTGCAGCCCAACCATACCACCGATAATCTGGACGGCATCCGGGCCGCTGTCTATGAGGGACTTTCTTATGGCGTGGGAGACGCTGTCATCGGCCTGAACCCGGTGGATGATACAGTGGAAAATGTATCTGCGGTGCTCCGTCTCTTTGATGAAATAAAGAAAAAAACGGGCGTTCCCACCCAGCAGTGTGTCCTGGCCCACGTCACCACCCAGATGGAAGCCATCCGCAAGGGAGCGCCCAGCGATCTGATCTTCCAGTCCATCGCCGGTTCCCAGAAAGGAAACGAGGGCTTCGGCATTACAGGCGCCATGCTGGATGAGGCCAGAGACCTGGTGCTCCATGAAGGCACTTCCACAGGGCCGAATGTGATGTATTTTGAGACCGGACAGGGCAGTGAACTGTCGGCAGGGGCCCACCATGGGGCGGACCAGGTGACGATGGAGGCCAGATGCTACGGCTTTGCCCGCCGGTATCAGCCCTACCTGGTGAATACAGTGGTAGGCTTTATCGGGCCGGAATATCTCTACGATTCCAAGCAGGTGATCCGGGCAGGCCTGGAGGACCACTTTATGGGAAAACTGACCGGCATTCCTATGGGATGTGATGCCTGCTACACCAATCACATGAAGGCTGATCAGAACGATATCGAAAATCTGGAGATTCTCCTGGCGGCTGCCGGCTGCAACTATATGATGGGCGTTCCCCACGGGGATGACATCATGCTGATGTATCAGTGCACCGGCTACCATGATTCACCGGCCCTGCGCCAGCTGCTGAAGCTGAAGCCTACGGCAGAGTTTGAGGAATGGCTGGAGAAATGGGGTATCTGGGAGGACGGACATCTGGGGCCCAATGCCGGAGATGCTTCCATATTTTTCTGAATATGACTGTTCGCTGAAAATCAGGAGAGGAGATCGAGACGATGGAAAAAAAATATGAGACAATGACAGAGCTGCCGGACCTGACGGCTGTCAGCCTTCAGGAGGAGTATTTCGTGCCGGAACCAAAGGATAAGGAAAGCTTTATGCGGCTGAAGGAGAGCACCCCTGCCCGGCTGGGAGTCTGGCACGCAGGCCCCAGATACCTGACCCAGACCCAGCTGCGGTTCCGGGCAGACCACGCGGCGGCCCAGGACGCAGTATTCAATATGGTAGACCCGGAGTTTATCAAAAAGGCAGGGTTAAAGACGCTGAAAACCCTCTGCGAGTCCAAGGATGAATACCTGACCCGCCCTGACCGGGGACGGCTGCTGGATGAGGAAAGCCTGAAATGGCTGCGGGAGAACAAAAAGGAAGGCATCCAGGTGCAGGTATATATCTCTGACGGCCTTTCCTCCACCGCTCTGGAAACCAACGGGGTAGAGACCATGAAGGTGATTCTGGCCGGGCTGGAGGCAGAAGGCATCAAAACCGGAGAACCCTTCTATGTGGAATTCGGCCGTGTAGGCGCAGAGGACGTGGTCTGTGAGGAGACCGGCGCGGAAGTGGTCTGTGTGCTGATCGGCGAGCGGCCCGGCCTGGTGACGGCAGAGAGTCTGTCCGCCTATATCGCCTACGGCGCCTATAAGGGGATGCCTGACGCCAACCGGACTGTGGTGTCCAATATTCACCGGATGGGAACACCTGCGGTAGAGGCAGGGGCACACATCGTAGATCTGATCAAGCTGATGCTGGAGAAAAAGGCCAGCGGCCTGGATCTGAATCTGTAGAAGGAACGGGGAGGTAAGTCGTATGGATCATACAAGTATTAATCAGATAATCGTAGATATTATGGTAGTTTTTATGGTGCTGGGCGCTGTGGACAAATGCCTGAATAACAAATTCGGGCTGGGAGCCCAGTTCGAGGAGGGCATCAATGCTCTGGGAAGCCTGGCTCTGTCTATGGTGGGAATCGTATCCCTGGCGCCGGTGCTGGGCAGTGTGCTGACGCCCATCGTCGGGCCGCTGTACCAGATGCTGGGCGCTGACCCGGCCATGTTTGCCACAACACTTCTGGCCTGTGACATGGGCGGTTATCCGCTGGCCCAGGAGATGGCGCTGACAGCGGAGGCCGGGGATTTCGCCGGTATCATCCTGGGCTCTATGATGGGAGCGACCATTGTGTTCTCCATTCCAGTTGCTCTGGGGATTATTGATACCAGAGACCAGGGCGCCCTGGCCACCGGAACTCTGGCCGGCATTATCGCCATTCCCTTCGGATGCTTTGTGGGCGGCCTGCTGGCCGGCTACAGTGTGGGGATGATTATCATGAACCTGATCCCCATCATCCTGGTGGCTGTGCTCATCGCCCTGGGACTGATCTTCATTCCTTCCGGCATGATTAAAGGATTCACAGTGTTCGGCAAGTTCATCGTGATTGTGTCTACTGTGGGCTTTGCCCTGGCGATTGTGGAGGCGCTGACCGGCATTGTAATTATCCCTGGCATGGCGCCGGTGACAGACGGTATCTCCACTGTCGGTTCCATCGCTATTGTGCTGGCAGGCGCGTACCCGATGGTAACGGTCATTACGAAAGTATTCCGGAAACCGCTGATGAAGGTGGGCAGTCTGCTGGGGATGAATGATGTGGCAGCGGCAGGTCTGATCGCCACACTGGCAAACAACATTCCCATGTTCGGCATGATGAAGGATATGGACGAGAGAGGAAAGATCATCAATGTGGCATTCAGTGTCTGCGCCGCCTTTGTATTCGGCGACCACCTGGGCTTTACCGCCGGTGTGGCCCAGCATATGCTGACGCCTATGATCGTAGGAAAATTAATCGGTGGCCTGATCGCGATTGTGATCGCTGTCCTGATCTGCAACAAACGTCTCGGAAAAAAGGCGGCCGCTTAAACGGCCGCCTTCGGGCATTTCTCCTTTATGGCTTCTTATGCTCATACAGCTCCAGCGTCCTGATCGACAGTCGGCAGTAATCCCGGACATAAACATCGTCCAGATCCAGTTCCAGAAGATCCTGAATTTTCTGAATCCGGTACAGCACTGTGTTTCGGTGGGTGTGGAGGGCTGTACTGGTTTTGGAGGCAGAACGCTCATGATCCAGATAACATTTTAATGTATTCAGCAAGTCATCTCCGCTGCTCCGCTGCATTTCCCAGAGCTGAACAATGCCGGGCAGGCAGGCGTGAATACTCTGCTGCAGTGAGGGCGAATCAATAATGAAGTCGATGGCATAGTCAAAAAAATGATAAAAACTGGAAGCTTTGCTGGACAGTGTGCCGTAATAGATAGCAGATTTTGCCTGCTGGTACAGGTGCGCCGCGTACTTCAGGCCACGGCAGGGCAAACTGAAGCCGATATGAATCGGATTGTTTGCGGTTAGTCCTTCCAGAAGCGACATCAGACTCTTATCGGTACAGATCGTATGATTAGCCAGAATTAAGACATAGGGACTTTTTTTCAGCGTGATGCAGCTGGAAGCATTCTGGCGGACGGTCTGCATTAAACTATCCAGGCTGTATTTCAGATCAGCCTGGTCAAAGTCACCGGTCAATTTAACAAGAGCCAAATGATAAATATCATCGGCGTTCCACTGCTGATAATTCAGCTGGATTTCCAGTTTCCGGATGTCATACGGTTTCCCGAACAGAATGTTGTAAAAGACATTGCTGTTATTCAAAACACTTTCGTAATAAATCTGCCCCAGACTGGGCTCCAGCAGGCTGGCCAGCTGCTCCAGGAGCTGATAATCTCCCTCGTTCAGCAACCGGTCCTTGGCGAGCAGATTGATTCGGCCGCATGTGATTTCGTTGTAGTACATACAATAAGAAATACCGCTGTATTTCATTCGCCGGTCATCGGAAAACTTAAAAGCCTGAGAGCCGTGACGGCCAAAGTCAATATTTCCGTAATGATATTTCATCATCTGGACAGAATTCAGGGAGGAATGGCCATAGCGCAGCAGATAATTCCATTCGTCATCCAGGGCATCAGGACCGTACTGGCGGGTAATGCCCAGTACTTTATTATTGCCGTCAAATAATACCACAGGATTGCGGAATACCTGACAGGCCAGGTCGACAACTGCCTGATAATCTTTTTTGCCGATAGCGGAGATCACCTGGTCCATCCAGTCCTGAAAATAATCAAACACGCTCTGAACGATTTCAAAGGCCTGGGTCTCTGTCATATTAAACAGCTTGATGATGTTGCCTTCACCATTGCAGACAACATAATTTTTTTCTTCATAGACGTGAACGCAGTTGGTGGCATACGCCAGTCTGGCGCTGTTCAAAACTGCGGGCGCTTTATCATCGATATGTACCTCCAGATCAAAAGAAGAGAGTCGGTTCGCAATCATCCACATACTCAGCTTCATATAAAATCCCCTTTCATTTACATACTCTCACCTTTTAACCCTTTGTGATTGTAATTTTATCAAAAATATGTGACAATTGTAATATAAATTCTTACAAAATTTCTATAAGACTGCTGCAAAAAAATTGTAGCATCTATACATGGCATTCAAATTATCTTCTTTTTATAATGTATATATGAAAAAAATGTAAATTATGACGAAAGCGTGTGCTCTGACGGACAGGGATTTTTCAGAAATAAAAAGGGGAGAAAACAGTTGAGAATATTGATTATATGTGGTTTTGTGGGCGCTGGAAAAACGACTTTGCTTCTGCAGATGGCCAGATATCTGTCCGATTATCAGGACGCTGGCGCAGGAGAATTTCGAAGGGTTATGATATTGAAAGATGAGATTCTGGGGAAAGGGATTGATGACAGAGTGCTTCGCAGCTCAGGATTTGCCGCGGAGGCAACGGCAGGCGAGGATATCACAGCGTCAGCGGTTCAGGCATTCCAGAATTTCCAGACAGAAGAGGAGAATGGAAGGGCAGTTCCGGAGTGGCTGATTATAGAACTGTGCGGACTGACAGATCCGGCCGTCCTGAAGGAGCGGCTGATCGAAGTGACGGATACAGTGCCGCTGGTAGTGGATGTGGTAGACATATCCCGATGGAAGCAGTTTCTGGTTCCGTCAAAGGGGCTTCTGAAGAAGCAGGTGGAGAATGCAGATATTGTTCTGCTGAATAAAATTGATCTGGCAAGCTTTCAGACGGTAGAAGCTGTGGCAGAGGATATTCAGGTTTACCATGAGGATGCCAGGTGTTTTCCGGTATCTGCCCTCCATGCCATAGATCCGGATGTCTGGAGGCAGGTAAAGGAGGCAGGACAATGAACATGGGACAGATGACAGGGGAGAGACAGGGAATCAGGGTAAGTTCTGCAGTGCGGGATGGCGCTGTGGCGGTATATGGGGAGTACGGCATACTGGCAGACCGACAGGAATTGTCAGCTCTTCTGGCATCGAATATGGAGGCGGCGGCTCTGCGGCTGGAGTCAATGGGCGGCATCATCGGCCATATGAAGGCTTCTATGGATGTGCACCGGGTAGACAGTTTTTCCCTGACAGAACGGGAGGTATCCTATCGGGAGGGCAGCATAGAAGAGATCGATATTCATCTGAACGTGCTGGTGTTCGCCATTGAGGAAGAAGGAGCGAAAAAAACAGTAGAACAGATGTTTTGTGATATTGACAGGAAAGTGAAGGATCTGCGGGAGTAAAGAGACTGTGAAGAGAGGGGGATAACGATGCTGACAGCAAAAGAAAATCTGCTGGAGACCATTCGGGGCGGCCGTCCGGACCGCTTTGTGAATCAATTTGAGTATATGGAAATGCTGTTCGATCCGACAGCGATGGCGTCTCTGGGAAATTGCCCGAAAGGAAGTACGGCAAAAAACGGGTGGGGTGTTACAATTACCTATCCGGACCATGTGCCGGGGCCATTTCCGGACACCAGCCCGGAAAAGGTGGTCATTAAAGACATTGCCCGATGGGAAGCGTTCGTGAAAGCACCGGAGGTTCATTTCCCTGAGGAGGCGTGGGCACCCTTCCGGGAGATGGCAGAAAAGATCGATCGGACACAGAAATATGCGGCAGCTTTTGTGGCGCCGGGAATTTTTGAGAAGCTTCATTACCTGATGGGGATGGAGGAGACGATGATCGCCTTTTATGAGGAGCCTGAGGCCATGCATGAGCTGGTGGATTATCTGACAGAATATGAGATTTCTGCGGCAAAAGAAATCGTAGATCATCTTCACCCCAATGCCATCTTTCATCATGATGACTGGGGGAGCCAGCTGTCCTCCTTCCTGTCGCCGGAGATGTTCCGGGAGTTTATCGTGCCTGCCTATCAGAAAATCTACGGATACTGGAAGGCAAACGGGGCCGAGCTGGTGATCCATCACAGTGATTCCTATGCGGCTAACCTGGTGCCCGCCATGATTGACTGCGGCATCGATATCTGGCAGGGGGTTATGTCTACGAATGACCTGCCAGCTCTGATCCGGGAGTACGGCGGACGGATTTCCTTCCACGGCGGCGTGGACAATGGGAAGGTGGATCGTGTGGACTGGAGTGAAGAAAAGGTGGCGGCAGAGGTAAGAGAAATCTGTGAGGCTTGCGGAAGGCTGTATTTTATACCGGGTGCCACAGCTGGAGGTCCGGGCAGCACCTATCCGGGTGTCTATGAGGCTGTGACAAAAGCGATTGATCAGATGAGCAGGGAAATGTTTTGATTTGACAGGCAGAAAAGAGGGCCATAAAAGAGAAGGAGGAGTTCTATGAATTTAAGAGAAAACGCCATGGCTATTTACAACCGGCAGCAGCCGGATTTCTACGGGGATCTGATGCAGGCTGTCGAACTGATTCCGGATCCGGTAATGATGGGAGATATGCCTCCGCAGGATGGAAAGGAGCATGCGGATTCCTGGGGAACCATCTATCTGTTTCCGCCGGGAGCGCCGGGTCCCCATCCCCGTGTAAATTCGTCCAATGCGGTAATTAAGGATATCGAAAAATGGGAGGAGCAGCTGAAGGTGCCTTCTTTGAAGGGATTGGACTGGACGCTGGCAGAACAGGTGGCTTCTTCCATCAACAGAGATGAAAAATTTGTCTGCTTCATGTTCGGAGGCGGTCTTTTTGAGCGATCCCACCACCTGATGGGGATGGAGACTGCCCTGATTAATTATCTGGAATATCCTGATGAGATGGCTGCTCTTCTGCGGGTGATTGCCGATTATAAGATCGAATACATCCAGATGGTGGCGGAGCATACCCATCCGGATATCATTTTCTATCATGACGATTGGGGTTCCAAGCAGAATCTCTTTCTGCCGCCCAGAGTGTGGAGGTCGATTATCAAGCCGCTCCAGAAAGAAATTTCTGATGTTATCCATGACTGCGGCATGATTTACATGCACCACGCGGACTGCATCTGCCAGCCTATTGTCACGGATATGGTGGAGATCGGCGTGGATATCTGGCAGGGTGTGATCGCACAGAACGATATCGTGGAAATCCAGCGGATCACTGAAGGAAAGCTGGCGATGGTAGGCGGCATCGACGGGCCGAAGGTGGATATCGAAAATATCACCGAGGAACAGATCCGGGCCGAAGTGCGCCGGGCCATTGACACCTACTGCCCTGCCGGACGGTTCTACCCGTCCATTCCCAACGGCATCTGCTTCCGGGAGTGGAATAACTCTATCGTGATGGATGAGCTGGAGAAATACGGACGGCAGTGGGCGCAGGAGCATCCGATCAAGTAAAAAGGTTTTTGTCTGGGGCTGTCATCCATCCGGACGGAAAAACAAATCCCACAGCGGCTCCCGGAACTGCCGGCCAGAAGCGGCCTCCACAGGGACGGGGGCTGGGACAGACTTTGTTCCCGACCTGAACAAATCCTAAGGAAATACCGGCCCGTTTTTACAGAACCGGTCTTACATGAAGAAAAATCCTGATGATTTTTCTTCATTAAGTCCTCAGAAATGAGCGTTGAGCGCTCATTTCTGTCTGTAAAAACGGGCCGGCATTTCCTAAGTATTTGTAATCAGGTTTCCACATGTCTGTTCCAGCCCCCGTCCCTGTGGAGGCCGCTTCCGGCCGGCATTTCCGGGAGACGCTGTGGGATTTGCTTTTCCTGCTGACCGGGTGGATGAAGGGACAAAAACACAAAATTATTGTTAACATTTTTTGTGAAGTTAACATTCTTTTCCACGCTTCCCAAAATAGGCGCATAAAAGAATAAATAGCTTGTTACGATATTGTTATTAAGTATGAAATAGCAGCATCTGTTTTCGGTTTTAAACCGGCGTCCGCGGTTTCTCATTGTACCCATAAACCGACACAATCACAGACACATTGTAAAATTTTTGCTACTTCTGCGTTATTAATCATATTCTATTATTTTGTAATGTGACTTATTATAAATCAAGATACATTCCAAAATAGAATGAAATAATCATGCAGGAGGTGCAATGTATGCTGCCGAAGAGATATGCGGAGGAGTATTTCTTTTTGGATTTGGGAGGAAAAGTAGGGGCCAGCTGGCCGGGGTACCGGCCGGGACAGAGGCTCACGATGGTGAAGGAGGTTTATAAAAGAAAGGCGATGCTGTATCTGTTAGGGCCTTGCAATATCCGGGTATATTTTGATACAATAGCAGCACATGAGATTCTGAGTCTGGAATCAAGAGGTGTTTTTTATAACTGCTATTATGTCAAGCATTATGAAAATGGAGTGCTTCGGGTATTAATGTGCCGGGATAACGGGATGTTCAGGCCGGAGGATATTTTATTGTAGGCCAAAGGGCCGGGAGGTAATATGACAGGAATGAAACGGATATGGGCGGACTTTGTCCGGATGACGATGGGAACGGCGATTATGGCTTTTGCGGTGAAATGTATTTATGATCCGGCAGGGCTGGTAACCGGCGGTGTATCAGGCATTGCGATCGTGGTGAAGAGTCTCAGTGAGACAGCAACAGGGACAGGCGTCCCGCTCTGGCTGACCACAACAGCGCTGAATATTCCCCTGTTTCTGGCAGCTTTCCGCATACAGGGCATGAAATCGGTGCTGCGGACGCTGTATGCTACTGCCGCCCTGTCGTTTTTCCTGGGCGTGATACCGGAGTGGATTTTTGTGAAGGATGATCTGCTGCTGTCTGCCGTATTCGGCGGGTTGCTCAGCGGGGCGGGTTTCGGACTGGTTCTTGGAGGACAGGCAACGACCGGCGGGACGGATTTTCTGGCGGCTCTGCTGCGGCGGGCGTTTCCGCACTATTCTGTGGCAGAAATTCTGCTGGTGCTGGACGGGGTGATCGTTCTGGCCGGCGCCGCGGTGTTCGGTATTAATTATGCTCTCTATGCCCTGATTGCTGTCTTTAGTGTCAGCAAAGTATCCGACGCGATGATTGAAGGATGGAAATTTGCGAAACAGGCTTATATTATATCGGAGAAAAATGAGGAGATTGCGTCTCGCCTGATGAAGGAACTGGATCGGGGCGCTACGAATATTTATGCCAGAGGAATGTATTCTGAACAGGATCGCCCCATCCTGTTTTGCGTTGTCTCGAAGAAAGAAATTGTCAGGCTGAAGCAGATTGCGGCAGAAATCGACCCAAGAGCATTTGTGATTGTCAGTGATGCAAAGGAAGTTTTGGGGGAAGGTTTTATGGAATTGTCACAGTAATTGAAAATAAAATACCGGCAGCTTTAGTCATATCACATATGAATAAAAAAAATCCGAAATTCCGTGGGCAAAGTAAACAATTGGCAAATGATTTTTTATTCATTTGCCCCATAGCTTTTTTAACCCCTGTAGGGTATGATTGACATACATGTAAAAGGGAGTAGAAGGCTTTGCCTTCAAAATGGAATTTGGAGGAAGTAATATGGCTAGTTTATCACTGAAAAACATCAGTAAGGTGTTTCCTAATGGGTTTATAGCGGTGAAAGATTTCAGCATGGATATCGCGGACGGAGAGTTTATTGTTTTTGTGGGACCGTCAGGATGCGGAAAATCTACCATTCTGAGGATGATAGCGGGACTGGAGGATATTACTTCCGGTGAGCTTTATATCGGGGACTGCCTGGTCAATGATATGGAGCCTCAGGATCGGGATGTTGCGATGATTTTTCAGAATTATGTGCTGTATCCCAATATGTCGGTTTATGATAATATGGCTTTTGGCCTGAAAATGCGCAACATGCCCAGAGCAGAGATCGATCGGGTGATTCATGAAATGGCCGGGATTCTGGATATTGAGTCCATACTGGACCGCAAGCCGAAGTCCCTGACCGGCGCTCAGCGGCAGCGGGTGGTCATGGGCCGGGCAATGGTGAGAAATCCGAAGGTGATCCTGCTGGACGAGCCGCTGATGAATCTGGATGAAAAGCTGCGCCGTCAGATGCGGGAGGAGACGAAGAAGGTTCAGGAAAAGACGAAAGATACCATTATTTACGTGACTGATGATCAGACGGAAGCGATGACGCTGGGCAGCAGGATTGTGGTGATGAATGATGGAGTGGTTCAGCAGATCGGTACGCCGGAGGAACTGTATGAGAAGCCGGTCAATAAATTTGTGGCCGGCTATATGGGTACGCCTCAGATGAATTTATTTGATGCCCGGGTAGAGCAGGAAGGAAATCAGGCGGTTCTCTGCTTTTGTGAACGCAGAGTTCTTCTGAATGAGGAGCGTTCGGTTCCTCTGCTGGAGGGCGGTTATGTGGGCAAGGAAATTTCCTGCGGGGTTCGGCCTGAGGACATCCATACGGATGAAGCGTTTATCACGGCAAATCCGCAGAATACGGTAGAAGCGGTAGTGCAGGTGTATGAGATGCTGGGAGCAGAAGTGTTCCTTCATTTCCAGGTGGCAGATATTGGATTTATCACCAGAACCGGTACTGAGTCGGAAGCCCGTCCGGGAGATGTCATCAGAGTCTGCCTTGATACAAAACGGGTGCATCTGTTTGACAAGGCAACTGAAAGGACCATATCCAATCAATGATTTTTGGTAACAGTTCAGCCACCAATGTCAGTTAGTTAAGAAAGTAACCTGTTCTTAAAGAGATACAGATTTCCTCTTCATGGAAGAATGAATGGCGGTCTGCCCGA
>CAJFOT010000145.1 GCA_904397815.1 Candidatus Paralachnospira sangeri | reverse complement strand
ATGGCAAAGGGTGGGTACAGGGACTCGAACCCTGGGCCTCCAGAGCCACAATCTGGCGCGCTAACCAACTGCGCCATACCCACCATAACAATGTGTTTGCACACAAAAACGTGCCTGCAGGGATTCGAACCCCGGACACGTGGCTTAGAAGGCCACTGCTCTATCCAACTGAGCTACAAGCACATACAGAAAACATATCTGCTGAGAGCGGGTGATGGGAATCGAACCCACGTATCTAGCTTGGAAGGCTAGTGTTCTACCATTGAACTACACCCGCATAAGGGTTATTATAACATCATCGGGGTGACAGGATTCGAACCTGCGGCCTCCTGGTCCCAAACCAGGCGCTCTAGCCAAACTGAGCTACACCCCGTAAGGGCACCAATGCAAGACCATTTATCGGTGACGCATGAAATATTATATCCCAGTGGTATGAAATTGTCAACTACATTTTTTGAAAATTAGAAAATTTTTAGCGGTTGGTCTGGTGTTGGAAAGAATGAGAGATTTATTACATTATAATATCGTGGACAATTTATGCCGGCGGCAATCGGATGCTTCCTGATCCGGGCGGTGGACATTTATCTGCAGGAGGATATCCGGAAAATAAACTGTCTGGCAGATATCGCCAATGGGTGAGAGGATGGATTGTTCTTTTTGCGTATAGCGCTCTGCCTGTGGTTCTGATTATTAACATGTTGGATAAGGAAAACCATATTTCGCACTTATTTTTTAGTTGGTTTGTTACTTGTTGAAAAATTTTATTTCGTTTATAATTTTTTAAGATATAGCGGCCATTGGCGAGAAAATGAGCGGGGCCGTCACTCCCCGCTCATTTATTCGGCTTTATGGCGGCTTTTTTATCGGAAATAAACAGACTTTTAGAAAGGAATGCGAAGGTGATATGGTAAAAGTACTGGCAAGAAGTATCCGTGAGTATAAGCGAAGTGCCATCGCAACTCCGATACTGGTTTCTTTTGAAGTAGTGATGGAGTGTATCATCCCTTTTATCACAGCATCGCTGGTGGACTCCATTAAAGCAGGCGGCAGTATGAATCTGCTGCTGCGTTATGGCGTGATTCTGGCCACTATGGCCTTGCTGTCTCTGCTGTTTGGCTCGCTGGCAGGCATAACCTGTTCCACGGCCTCCTGCGGACTGGCGAAAAATCTGAGAAAGGATATGTTCGCGAGTGTCCAGAAATATTCCTTTGAGAATATTGACAAATTTCTTGTTTCTTCTCTTGTGACCCGTATGACAACGGATGTAACCAATGTGCAGATCGCGTACATGATGCTGATCCGGACGGCGATCCGGTCTCCGCTGATGCTGGTATTCGCTTTTGTGATGGCGTTCAGGATGGGCGGAAGGATGGCGTTTATTTTCTTGTTTGTGCTGCCTGTGCTGGGTGTGGGTCTGGCCGCGGTTATTTATAAGACCATGCCCCTGTTCCGGAAGGTATTCCGCAAGTATGACAATCTGAACAGTTCCATTCAGGAGAATGTTAAGGCAATCCGGGTGGTAAAATCGTTTGTCCGTGAAGATTACGAACAGAAGAAGTTTAACTTTGCCGCAGAGGATGTGTGCAGGGACTTTACCCGGGCGGAACGCATACTGGCGCTGAATGGCCCGTTGATGCAGTTTTGCATTTATACGGTGATGTCCTTCGTACTCTCTTTTGGTTCTTATACCATCATTTCATCCAGAGGGAGTCTGCTGGATGTGGGTGAGATGTCTGCTCTTCTGACTTACAGCTTTATGATGCTTAGCAGTCTGATGATGCTTTCCATGGTATTTGTGATGATTACCATGGCGGCAGAGTCGGGAAAAAGAATTGCAGAAGTGCTGGAGGAAGAGAGTACTCTGGAAAACCCGGCAGATCCGATTTATGATGTGCCGGATGGATCTGTTGTGTTTGATCATGTCAGCTTTAAGTATTCTGAGAAGGCTGAAAGAATGGCCCTGTCAAATATTAATCTGAATATAAAATCAGGGGAAACAATCGGCATCATCGGCGGTACCGGTTCTTCCAAATCTTCGCTGATTCAGCTGATTTCCCGTCTCTATGATGTGACGGAAGGAACCGTAAAGGTAGGCGGTATTGATGTGAGAAAGTACGATCTGGAGACACTGCGTAATCAGGTGGCGGTTGTTCTTCAGAAAAATGTGCTTTTCTCAGGGACTATTAAAGAAAATCTTCGCTGGGGCGATCCAAATGCAACAGATGAGGAAATGGTTCATGCCTGCCAGATGGCGGGGGCTGATGAGTTTATTTCTCAGTTCCCGGATGGCTATGATACATATATTGAGCAGGGCGGTACCAACGTGTCCGGCGGACAGAAACAGCGGCTGTGTATTGCCAGGGCGCTGCTGAAAAAGCCGAAGATTCTGATACTGGATGATTCTACCAGCGCGGTAGATACAAAAACAGATGCAAAGATCAGAAAGGCGATGAAAGATTATATTCCTTCTACGACAAAAATTATCATTGCGCAGAGAACTGCTTCTGTTGAGGACGCTGACCGGATTATTGTAATGGACGGCGGAAGGATTAATGCGGTGGGAACCCATGCGGAACTGATGGCGAATAATGAAATCTATCGTGAGATCTATATTTCTCAGAATAAGGCAGGTGATCATGATGAAGAATAATCAAAAAAGAGCAGGAACCGTGATCCGTATTCTGAAAACCATACATGAATTTTATCCGGTTATGATGCCGGTTGCCATTGTGTGTATTATTATTAATGCAGTAGTCAGTTCCCTGCCTTCGATTTTCATGCAGAATGTGATTGCTCTGGTTGAGAGCAGCTGGCAGAGCGGTGACTGGGGCGCGGTAAGCGGCAGAGTTCTGTCACTGGTAGGGCTGCTGGTAACCTTTTACGTAATTTCTCTGATTGCCGGGTTTACCTTTAATCAGTTAATGGCGATTATGACCCAGGGCACTTTGATGAAGTTAAGAGAGAAGATGTTCGGCGGAATGCAGAGACTGCCGATCCGGTTCTTCGATACCAATAATCATGGTGATATCATGAGCCATTATACCAATGATATCGATACCCTGCGGCAGATGATTTCCCAGAGCTTCCCGCAGATGCTGGTGTCAGCAATTATGGTAACTACTGTCTTCTGTATCATGCTTTACTACAGTGTGTGGATGAGTTTGATTGTGCTGGCGGGTACGATTGTTATGGCCTGCCTGACAAAAGTGCTGGGAGGCAGATCGTCAGGATATTTCTTCCGTCAGCAGAGTGCTCTTGGCAAAGTGGAAGGCTTTGTGGAAGAAATGATGAATGGTCAGAAAGTTATCAAAGTGTTCTGCCATGAGGAAGAAAGTCAGGAAGCTTTTGACAAACTGAATGAGAAACTGTTTGAGGAATCTAACCGGGCGCATCGTTATGCAAATATTTTGGGACCGATTCTGAATAATACCGGAAATGTGCTGTATGTAATCGTCGCTCTGGCAGGGGGAGCGCTGCTGCTGTCAGGCGTGCCGAATCTCAGCGTATCCGGTCTGGGATTCAGTATCAGCATTGTAGTGCCTTTCCTGAATATGACAAAACAGTTTTCCGGAAATATCGGTCAGGTGTCCAATCAGGTGAATTCTGTTGTTATGGGTCTGGCCGGCGCAAGAAGAATTTTCGACTTAATGGATGAAGAGCCGGAGCAGGACAACGGATATGTTACACTGGTCAATTGCCGGGAGGAAAACGGTGAGCTCGTGGAGTGTGAGGAGCGTACCGGCATGTGGGCCTGGAAGCATCCTCATCAGGCGGACGGAACTGTTACATATACAAGACTGCAGGGTGATGTGCGCTTCTATGATGTGGACTTTGAGTATGTTCCCAATAAGCCTGTTTTGCATGATATTTCTCTGTATGCGAAGCCGGGACAGAAGGTGGCTTTCGTAGGCGCTACCGGCGCGGGCAAGACGACCATCACCAACCTGCTGAACCGGTTCTATGATATCGCGGATGGAAAGATCCGCTATGACGGCATTAATATTAACAAAATTAAGAAGGCAGACCTGCGGCATTCCCTGGGCATTATCCTTCAGGATACAAATCTGTTCACCGGCACAGTGATGGATAACATCCGTTACGGAAATCTGGACGCGCCGGATGAGGACTGCATCGGCGCTGCCCGCCTGGCAGGCGCCCATGACTTTATCACCCGTCTGCCTGACGGCTATCAGACCATGCTGACCGGAAACGGCGCAAACCTGTCCCAGGGCCAGCGGCAGCTGCTGTCCATCGCCAGAGCGGCAGTGGCAGATCCGCCGGTTATGATTATGGATGAGGCGACCTCCTCCATTGATACCCGGACAGAGGCGATTGTACAGAGAGGTATGGACGCGCTGATGAGAGGAAGGACAGTATTCGTCATCGCCCATCGCCTGTCCACAGTAAAGAACTCTAATGTCATCATCGTGCTGGATCATGGCCGGATCATCGAGAGAGGAAGCCATGAAGAACTGCTGGCACAGAAGGGACAGTATTATCAGCTGTATACAGGTGCCTTTGAGTTAGAATAAAGAGGTACCGCGCACCCGGACGTATCGCGCATCCGGACGGAAAAATAAAACCGGGCATATATCTTTGCGGAACAGTGTTTCCCGAAGATATATGCCCGGCTTTGTTTTTTCTGAACCGGCAGCGTCTGAAATCGGCAGCATCTGAAAAGACTGGTGATCAGGCTGCCCTGTCTTCCTCGGGAATCCCGAGAAGTTCCATAGCCTGATCGGCGGATACGTTCATGCCGGACATCAGTTTTTGGATGGCGGCTGTCATAGCTTTTCATTGTATTCTGTTAAGATCATCGCTGTCACCTCCGCTTCGTGCTTGATCAGATAGTCTTTCAAAATGTCCTGTTCAATACAGGTATCGATTGCCGCTTTCACCGCCTCTTCCAATGACTGCCCTTTCGCCTGCCCCTGCCGGATCAGGGAGGTCAGCTGCACATAGCCTTTCAGCGGCGGGCACTGGTCGATCAGCTCCTGATTGTTTCCGGGATTGATATTCAGTACATTGGCAGTCCACTCATAGCCTTCGGCCGGCAGGAAGAAAGCGTCAGACAGGCGGTAAACAGTTCGTTCTGCATGAGTCATTATTGTTTCCTTTCTTTCATTTTAATATGAGATTGCAGACAATACAATTATCTCACAAATGGAGAAAAATGTAATACCAGAGGAGCGCCAGTTTATACACAATTGCTGCCAATATTCAGCCAGAGCCGGAAATCTAACTTTTCAATTCAAATGGCCCGTATATTTTTTTGTCTCCGACAAATATCACCAGCCGGTATAATCCGTCTTTTACCTCGCCGGATATATATTCCGGGCAGAATCTGCCGGATACGGAGAAGTTTTTCTCCGCGCTGTTTTCGATGCCGCACAGGCACCACCTTCCATTTTCCTGGTAATATTCCGGCGGATAGTAGGCCAGTCGGGTCCAGCTGCCGCTGTCATAGTATTCTATGTATGGAATGAAAAAATAGTAAAATCCTTTTCCTTCATGGCTGTTTGTGATCGTGTACCGGATCTCCTCTGTATCTTTTGCGTACGAGGGGAATTCTGTCTCAACTGTTATGGCGCTGTAATCTGTATCCAGGACAAAATCCAGTCCCACATCTTCCGGGTCGACAGGAACAGACGGTTCCGGATCCTGGTTTGGGGTGAGATCCTGGGCCGTATTCCCGCCTTCTTCCGGCGTTTTACGGATTCTGAACCATTGATATATCTGAAGAATCATGAAGAGTACTCCTGATACAGCGATCAACACAGCGAATATTTTTATATATTTTCGAGATTTTAAATGCCATATACGCAAAGATGCTCCCTCCCCTAACCGGATTTTACCCGCCTGTATCTGATTTGTTTGTTTTTATTATATATATCATGATATATTTGTGCAATATTCATTTGTATGTATTTAACAAAAAACAATTTTTTGTTTGTCTATTCTGCCGGTAGAAAAGATACATCTTATAAAGTATATTATAAAATATAAAATTGAATACAATTTTTTGAATTTATAAATACATAAATGTATGAAAGGGGATTTTAAGCTGGCGCCAGGCTTAGAATAGATGAACAGCAATGTTTTTGATGAAGGTTGTAACAATGAAGAATGCAACAGGAGGTAGCAATGAAAAAAATACGTATGAGAGCACTTGCAGTACTGATGGTTCTGGTTCTGACGGCTTCGGCTCTGGCCGGATGTTCCGGGGGAGGAACGGATGAGACAACACAGGGGGCGGCTGCCGGAACTGAGCAGGCGTCCCAGACAGAGGAACAGAGTGAGACAGAAGCCGGGGACACAGCTCAGACAGAGGGAGCGGGGGAATCCCAGGGGGCTTCCGGCGTGACCGGGGATAAGACGGTGCAGGTGCCGGGCGGCTTTGAGCCGGTGGATATTACGCCCAATGAGCCTTATAAAATTGTTGTGACGCAGATGAATACATCCGACGCCAACGCTGCCACTGCCATGGACAGTTTTCGGGAGGCGGGACAGTACTATGGCGTGGAAGTGATTGTAATGGACAATAAGGGCGACGCGGTTCAGGCCAACACCAATCTGGAAAATGCCATCACCATGGAGGCGGATTTCTTTTTTGAGTACAACGCGGATGAAGGCGCCAATGAGCGGATTGCCCAGAGACTGCGTGAGGTTGGGATGCCGGCGATCGCCATCCAGGTAGAGCTGGGGGATGATTTCCCTTATTTCCGTCTGGACCCTGCCATGAGCGGTGAGGCCAGCGGTACGCCTCTGGCGGAAGCGGCTCAGGAGAAGTTCGGAGACGATGTGGATTTTCTGGTTGTGCTGGGTTATCCTGAGGCCGGCCCGGTGATCGCAGACCGTTCTGCAGCGGCGATCGAAGCGGTAAAGAAGATTTATCCGGATATTGAAGTCATTGAGTACAGCTCCAAGGCGGATACCGAGACGTCCCGGTCTGGTATGCAGGACATCCTGACAGCTCATCCGGAAGGAAACTTCCTTTTCTGGGGACACCATGACCAGTATACGCTGGCGGCGTACCAGGCGATCCGGGCATCAGGAAGAGAAGACCAGTGCCTGGTAACCTCTATCGTGGCGCTGGAGTCCATGTGTGAAGAAATCCAGCGGGAGGGCACATCGGTGATCGGCACCGTGTCCATCCGGCCGGAGATCTGGGGCTGGATGATGCTGCCCTATGCCATCGATTATCTGAACAACGGCACAGAGATCCCCCATGACCTCTATCAGCCCTGCCAGCTGATTACAAAAGAGAATATGGCGGAGATCTATCCTGAGCGGGTGATCAGTAACTGACGTGAAAGCGCCGGACGGCCTGTTCTCGTTTTTGAATCACGCGAATGGGAGCGAGAACAGGAAGCATCCGGCAGAAAGGCTGGGGGAAAACAGTGAGTGATATGATCTTACAGACAAAGGGAATCTGTAAGTCCTTCGGCGGGACAAAGGCATTGAAGGGCATCGATTTCCAGCTGAAACGGGGCGAGATTCACGGTCTGATCGGGGAAAACGGAGCGGGAAAATCCACGCTGATTAAGATTATCTCCGGCTCTTACGTCAGGGATGCGGGGGAGATATGGGTAGACGGAAAGGCGGCTGATATCCGGGAGCCGAAGGACAGTCTGGAACTTGGCATCCGGGTTATCAGCCAGGAGTTTAACCTGATGAGCGATATGTCTGTGGCTGAGAATATGTGTGCCGGAAACTATCCCTGCAAAGGCGGGCTGCTCCGGTATGTGATAGACAGGAAGGCGCTGAATGCCCAGGCGCAGAAGATCCTGGATGACCTGGGAGAGCAGATTCAGGCGGAATGGCTGGTGAAAAAGCTGTCGGTGGCCCAGCAGCAGACGGTGGAGATCGCCAAGGCGCTGTGGGAGGAACCGAAGATTCTGATTATGGACGAGCCGACAGCGGCGCTGAATGACCAGGAGACGAAGCATCTGTTCGATCTGCTGCGGCGGCTGAAGGAGAGAGGGGTATCGATCATTTTTATCACCCATCGTCTCCAGGAGCAGTTTGAGCTGACGGACCGGATCACAGTGCTGCGGGATGGAAATCTGATCGGCACCATTGACACAAATGACGCCACGGTTGACGGGCTGGCCACGATGATGGTAGGGAAAAATATCAGCGCCAATTACGAGAAGCATCAGTCCGGCGCCGGAAATGTGATTTATGAAGCCAGAGACCTGTGGGTGAATGACCAGGTAAAGCATATCAGCCTGAAAGTGCGCAGCGGAGAGATCGTGTCCATATTCGGTCTGCTGGGCCAGGGGCAGGATGCCCTGAGCCGGGCCCTGATCGGGGATATCCGTCTGCGGGCGGGAGAGATCTATATCCGGGGAGAGAAAACAGTTCTTCGGTCGCCTCAGGATGCAGTGCGCCACAGGATCGGATTTGTGTCGGAGGACAGGAAGAAGGCAGGGCTTCTGCTGCTGCAGACATTGAAGCGGAATATCAGCGTGGCTTCGATGAAGAAGATTTCAAAAAACGGAATTATCAGGCCGAAGGCAGAGAATGAGCTGGTGGATACATGGATTCAGAAGCTGCGGATTAAGTGTTCCAGCGCGAACCAGCCGGTATCCTCGCTGAGCGGCGGAAATCAGCAGAAAGCGCTGATCGCCAGATGGCTGGCCAATGACTCGGAATTTATTATTCTGAATCTGCCCACCAGAGGTGTGGATATCGGCGCGAAATATGACATTTATCAGATTCTGGAGGATTTCTGCGCGGCAGGAGTGGGCGTTCTGATTATTTCCCTGGAGCTGCCGGAGGTACTGGGCGTCAGTGACCGGATCTATGTGATGCGGGACGGCCGTCTGGTGGCGGAATATCAGAATGATGGAAATCTGGATTCAGATATGATCATGGCCAGTGCTGTGGGAGAGGTTCAGGCAGAAGGAGATCAGACAGGGGGATAAGATGGATAAACAGACAAATGAACTGAGCGCAAAGCTCATCTTACAGAAAATCGTGGACTGCGTCGCCAACGGCGGTCTGCTGGTTTTTATGGTTCTGCTGGTGATTTTCTTCACCATCCAGTCGCCATACTTTTTCAGCTACAATAACTTTTTAAACATTTTGCAGTCCGTTTCTGTCATCGGCATTACGGCGGCGGGCATTATGCTGGTGATCATCTCCGGCGGCATTGACCTGTCCACAGGCGCCCAGATGGCATTTATCGGATGCTTTATCGCAGAGATTATTATCGGGAGCGGCATTCCTTGGTATATCGGCATGGTGCTCAGCTGCATCGTGGGGATGGGCGTGGGACTGATTAACGGTCTGCTGGTTACCTATGCCGGGTTCGTTCCCTTTATCGCCACCCTGGGCATGATGAATATCATCCGGGGCGCGGCTTACATTATATCCAATGCCCAGGCGGTATATATATCTGATCCTCATTTTGCGTGGATGGGCATCGGGAAGATCGGTTCTATCCCGGTTCCGGTGGTGCTGTTCCTGGGAGCCTTTATCATTACATGGGCTGTCCTGAAATTTACCGTGTTTGGCCGCTATGTCTATTCCATCGGCGGCAATCCGGAGGCCAGCCGTCTGGCCGGCATCAATGTAAAAGCGATCACCATCTCTCTGTATGTGATCACCGGCTTTCTGGCCTCTATCTCCGGCATGGTGCTGAGCGGCCTGGCAGGCAGCTCGGTTCCGGCGGCAGGGGAATCCTATGGCACAGATATCGTGACAGCGGTGCTGCTGGGCGGCGCCAGCCTGCGGGGCGGCAAGGGAAATATTGTTTCCACCTTCGTCGGCGTTCTGGTGATCGGTATTATGAACAACGGCATGACACTGCTGAGTGTGCCCCAGTTCTGGCAGATTTTCGCCAAGGGCGTGCTGATGCTCCTGGCTGTGGCACTGGATCAGCTGCGGGAGCGCAGGTCGGCGGCAAGAGTGTGACAAGAGAAAGGCGAAGGGAGACAGTTTATGAGGACAATCAGGGAGAACACAGAGCTGCTGAACCGGTGCGTCACCGAAGGCAGCCCGGGCAGGACGCCCTGGATTCTGTTTATTAATTTCCCGCTGATCGCTTCCATCACCGGGGTACAGTCGTCAGAATATTTTCACGACCCCCAGGCGATGACAGAGGCCCAGGCGGAAACCTTCCGAAAGCTGGGGACAGACGGCCCTCTGAGCCCGGACTTCGGAACAGTGGCGGAGGCCAGCGCCTATGGAGGCCGGGTGGTTTATGACAGGGAGGGGATTCCCTCGATTCAGCCTGATCCGGGGCTGGAGACGGCAGATCTGATCCCGGAGGCCCCGACAGATCCCCGGACATCGGGGCTGATGGCCCGGCAGCTGGAATTTCTGGAGTATATGGCAGCCCACTGCCCGCCGGGTATGGAGGTGGCCAGCTGCAATATGATGGCGCCTCTGACAGCGGCCGCTACTCTGCGGGGGATCAGTGATTTTTGTGTGGATGTGATCGAGGAGCCGGAGGCAGTGGCAGAGCTGATTGACTGTATCACCCGGACAGAGATCGCCAGTCTGGAGGAACAGAGGCGGATTCTGGGAGGTCGGATGAAACGTGTGCTGCTGTCAGATGACATCTCCAGCTTTTTAAGCGCCGGTCAGTTTGAGGCGCTGGTGCGTCCGATTTATGACAGGATATACGGCGCTTTTCCCGAGGCACAGCGATGGCTGCACAATGACGGAAACGCGGCCCATCTGGCCCCTTCTATCAGCCGGGCAGGGATACAGCTGTGGCATGTCGGGAAAAATATGGATATGGGCAAGCTGTTTGATCTGACAGAAGGCAGAGTCGCCCTCTGCGGCAACCTGAATCCGGTGACAGAGCTGCTCCATCTGAAGCCGGAGGAAGTGAAAAAACGGGCGCAGGAAGAAGTGAAGCGGTATCAGGAAAGGGGGAAACATATCCTGAGCACAGGAGGTTTTATCAGCTATGGCACAGCGATTGACGCAATCCTGGCGATGATGGAGGGGGCGGACTCGGTTCATTGACAATCCGCTGCCGACCATGGTAATATGAGGAAAATGTAAAAATTATGTGAATCACCACAGATTATGACGGAAAAGAAAGGCAGAAAAATATGTGTGTTTACATCGAATAAACATCGTGGGAGGCTAGTCATGGCGAGAAAAAGAACAACGCTGGTGTCGGAAGCGTTAGAATATATCCGGAAAAAAATTCTGTCATATGAGCTGAGACCGGGGCAGCCGATTTCAGATAATAAGATTGCCCTGGAGATGTCGGAGAAACTGGATCTGAAGATCAGCCGTTCGCCGGTACGGGAGGCGTTCATGATCCTCCAGGCGGAGGGGCTGGTGGAGCTGATTGATGACAAGATCTGCGTAGCCCGGATTACAGATCGGGATGTGTTTGAGATCTGCCAGGTACGTGATGCTATCGAGCAGCAGTCAGTGATTATCGCCATGGAGAACGGCGGCTTCACTCAGGAACAGAAGAACCGTTTATCGGATATCTATCGCCGGCTGGTGGAAGCGAAAGGGCAAAACAGTGAAGCCGGTGAATATCTGATCGATGATGAATTCCACCTCTATCTCGTGGACTGTACCGGAAATAAGCGGCTGATGGAAATCGCCAGCCGGATGTGTACCCAGATGCAGCGGGTCCGCTGGCTGAATATGATCTCACCCAATCGACGCCAGGAAGCCAACAGCGAACACGAAGAAATCCTCAACGCTATCATTGCCGGAGATCAGGAACGGGCCATGCAGGCCATACATACCCATAATATCAATACCCAGATTAATTTCCACAGAATATTTGAATCAGAAGAGCTGAGAAAGGCGCTGGTCTGTCTGCTGGACTAGTGTAGGGACACGGTCAGCCTGTTATGAATGGCTATGTCAGTACACAAGCACCGCCCGGCACGAGGCCGGACGGCGCGCAGAACCAGGCAGGGGCCGGAATACAGCAGAAAGGAATTGGCAGATATGGCAAATAAAATAGAACATAAAGTAGTACCTACCGACGGCCGGGGGATTCTGGCCGGCGATTATTTAAACCAGGACCGGGAGATTACCCGGGACATCTGGATGCGGGAGAGTTTTCCGGAATGGGGTACCTTCCTGAACCTGGAGATCGAAAATCTGCAGGTGGAGAAGGGCAAGGTATGTCTGTGGTGGCTGGGAGGCCCTTCCTGGATTTTGAAGACGGATGAGGGAGGCATCTTCTTCATCGATGTATACTCTGGCCCTTCCCACTATACCCAGTATTACTACTGCGGGGTATGTAAGCAGGCTGGCGCGCCGGACATCAACTGGATGCGGATGAATCCACAGCTGATCGATCCCTGGCAGTTTCACCGGCTGGATGGTGTATTCTGCACTCACAAGCATCAGGATCACTGCGATATCTATACGGTAAAGGCGGCGCTCCAGGCCACAGACTGTATGTTTTACGGCCCGGAGGATACGGTGGTGAAGCTGAAATCCTTCCAAGTGCCGGACAGCAGGATCACCACCTGCCGGGTGGGAGAAAGTGTGCAGGTGCCGGGTGCTGAGGTGCAGTTCCTGATGAATTATGATGAAACTGTGGTGCGCACCGGCGAGCAGACTACGCCGGAACCCTATGAAAAGATGGCGGTCAGCTTCTTGTTCAAAACCTCAGCGGGTAATATCATGTTCTTGGGCGACACCTGGTACCATGACGGCTACGCTGCCATCGGTCAGAATTTTGACATCGATGTGGCCATCTTCGACATGGGCAGAAACGCGCCGGGGGCTACAGACAAGATGAGTCCCTATGACTGCGCCCGCCTGGGAGAGGCCCTTCAGGCTAAGGTGCTGATTCCCGACCACTATGACAACTGGGCCAACACGGCCAGCGATCCGGAACTGCTGGTCAACCAGTTTGAACGGATCGTCCGTGAGAATACGCCGGAGATCAGAACCTGCATTCTCCGCCAGGGAGCCCGGTTTACATATCCGGATCAGGCCGATATGGGACGGTACCGCTACCCTAACCAGAGTGATAAATACAATGCGGTAAACTCCCAGACCTACGGTGAGATGGCGAGAAAATATCAGCAGATGAACGAAAAAAAATAGGGGTTCATTATCCCCCCTCCCCCCTTGTAACCACTTTGGGATTATAGTATAATAAGCCTGTAAAAAATGTTTCAGCCGGACATTTTTACAGGCTTTTATATTCAGATGATATTTCATCGGAGGAAAGGGGAAGAACGTCAGATGAAGGAATATGAGATGGTCTGGGAGATCTTTAATGAATGCGCGAACAACCAGATGCGGGACGTGTTTATTGAAGAACTTTCCCTGGATGGAGAAGCGGCAGTAGACGCCAAGGTGGCGGAACTGTGCAAGGACGATCAGGCAGAGATCGAGAAGGAAGTTCTGGCCGATGGCAGCCTGGTCTACCATGTAAATGCCCACGGGCTGATGCAGAGATATACATTTACAGAAATCTGAGACGTTTCGTCTGCGGCCAGGTTTTCGCCGGGGGCAGAGCTGTCAGAGAGCGCTTCAAAGAGCGCCGGAAAGGAGACAAGATGAGCGAAGAGACAAAATGCTGTCATGACCATGACCACGATCATGAACATGCCCATACCCATGAGCACAGCCATGATGGCCATACCCATACACACGAACACAGCCACGATGGTCACACCCATACCCATGAACACAGCCACGACGGCCATACCCATGACCATGATCACGGCCATACCCATTCCCATGGAACAGCGGAAAGCGTACCTGCTGAAGTGGTTGCTCTGCTGACCTACATGGCTGACCACAATGAGCACCATGCCGCCGAGCTGGCAGATATGGGCGAAAAGCTGCGGGCTCTGGGAAAAACAGAGGCGGCAGATAAGATCGCCGAGGGCGTGGAGGAATTCGGCAAAGCAAACGCAAAGCTGAACGAAGCGTTAAAACTGGTGAAGGAACTGTAAAACAGACATAGGAAAAGGAGGAATCTTTTATGTGTTTAGCAACAGCGTATACAGATAAAGGAGGAACAGAAACCGTGATCGCCCAGTATGTGGCGAAGGTTGAATTCCGTGACGGAAATGTGGTTCTCACCGATATTCTGGGACAGGAGACTGTGGTGGAAGGGACACTGAAAAATGTGGATCTGTCCAAAAATACAGTGGAGATCAGCTGCCCGGCATAAAAAGGCCGGGTGTGGTCATCATCCCGTAAAAGGATCATTATCCTGAAAAAGGAAGAGAGGGGCCTGCGGTGCGGCGGTATGCTGCGCCGGACAGGTCCCTTTTGTACGTGTACTTTTCTTTTCATTTTTTACAGCTTTATTATCCCACGAAAAGGAAAGAGAGACAATAGCATATCTTTTCCAAAATATTTCCGATCCGATATAGTATCGTGTAGAGGAAAAGCTGAAAAAATGATATAATTCAAAAAAATATGTAATATCAAGAAAAATATATTTCCAATCCTGCACACTCTGCAGAGAACGGGGCGTCCTGCTCCGGCAGATTTTCGGGTTGTGGGGATAAATCAGACACAGGTAGGATCATAAAGATGGAATCAGATGAAGGAGGCCGGCGGATGGCAGGGAAGGAAAAGGCGAAGCTGTATACTTACAATCAGAGTACCGTATTTTCAGATGGATTTCACGCAGAATTTCATACAAATCAGTTTGATCAGTTTAATCCGGCATATTTTTATCACTATCACGACTATTATGAAATCGTCTGCTATTTTGGCGACGCACCCCTGATTTATGTATATCTGGACAGAGAGTATGTGCTGTCACGGGGAGATATCGTGCTGTGTGATATGTTTCAGCCCCATATGTATATGTGCCAGCGGGATCATAATTATGAGCGGTTTACCCTGGATATTTCTCCGAAGATGCTGACCTACTTTTCTATGGGAATCGATTATACGCAGCTGTTTAAGGCGGCGAATCAGAATTATCCGATTTTTCACACGGATTTTATTCAGTTATCCGGATATATGCGTCTGATTGATGAGTACCGGGAGTTCACTCTCCGAAGAAAAGACGTGGGCGTGCAGCGGGCGATGCTCCATCTGCTGCTGGCCTATATTTATCACGACTGCGCGGCGGTGATTAATGTAAAGGTGGCAGCCTCCTCCGGCCTGGAAATCGTGGATGATCTGATTCAGTATATCGACCGGCATATTTCAGAGAAGATCACGCTGGAAGATCTGGCAGACAGGATGAACTACAGCAGTTCTTATATTTCCAGAATTTTCAAGCGGTATACCGGGGAGACGCTGGTGCAGTATATGACTCAGAAGAGGGTGCTGTATGCCAAACAGCTGATGGCCCGGGGACTGCCCCTGGGCCAGGTAGCGGATATGGCCGGATTTCCCACCTACAGCCATTTTTATAAGTGCTTCAGCAGGCTGGAGGGGGTTTCGCCGGCTGAGTTCCGCAAAAAACTCTGAAGAATATCGGCGTTCTAAGGAGATTCCGCGGCCTAGTTTCTGGCAAACCGCCGCCGGATTTCCTCCAGCCCCTGGGCCGTCAGTTCCCGCAGCCGGGGCAGCAGGTCCGCGGGGACGGCCTGCTCCATCCGGGCCTGCTCCATCCTGCAGCCGGTGTCAGGCGGTACCATAAAGGAGCCGGCGTCGCTGCCGCAGGCCACGAGAACGCCCATGGACACGGCCTTTCTCAGATTCTCCCTGTGCAGCGCCAGGATCCGGCTGATTACTTCGGTTGGGAACAGCCCGCTTTTTCCGGCCTGGGCCACCGGGGCAAAGGTGGGAACCCAGACGGCGCGCCGGGCGAGAAAGAGACGCAGACACTCCTCGTCCATATAGTAGCCATGCTCGATGGTGTCCGCCCCCGCTTCCAGGGCCCGGCGGATCTGCTCAGCGGTGTTGGTGTGGGCCATAACGGCAAAGCCTGTCTCATGGGCTGCCTGTATCATGTCCTGAATCATCGGCTGCTCCAGGGTGCCGCCGGTGATCCGGCCGTAGGTGTGAAAATCCATAATGCCGGTAATCATGATCTTGATAAAGTCGCCGCCCTCTTCTTTTACTTCCCGGACCAGCTGTTCATATTCCTCAATGGTGTCAAAACCTCTGCCGAACATGCTGCCGTAGTGGCCGTTTTTGTGGATGGCGAACAGAGGGGTGCGGTAGTCTATGCCGAATTGAGGCGCGATGGAGGCGGCGCAGGCCGATACGCCCATGGCATCTCCTCCCTCTCTATAAAAAGTGATGCCCTGTCTGCGGCAGGCATCCAGCCGTTCTTTTATGACATCCTGATTGACGCCGCCGCTGTGGACGGCCACTGCTTTTTTATAATCTATTCCATCCAGGATAATATGTCCGTGACATTCTGCTTTGCTCATGTTTTTCTCCTCCTGAAATAGAACCGGGCACCGGCTGCGCCTTCTCCGGGGCAGCGACATTTTTCGGTGCCGGATTGTAAAAACCGACTGCTGCATTTATTATAAACGGCAGGAAATGAATCTGCAATGGATTTTTCCTGTTGTCGGTGTTATACTGGAAATTAACATGAACGGGAAATTATGACACTGTTTGTTGCCAAAAGAAGGCATACGGGATGAAAGGAAGCGAAACAGCTTATGGAAACGATTACATTTCGCTACGGAGAAAAAACAGTGGACATCACTGTGGATCACGCGAAATCTGTGGAATATCTGTATCAGAAGGAGATCGGGGAAATAGAGGATATTCACGGGGCTTTTATCAGCGCCGTCACGGAGGATGCCATCGATTCCCCGCCGCTGAACCAGCTGGTTGGGCCGGAGGATCTGGTGACTATCGTCGTCAGCGATGTAACCCGGCTGTGGATGCGTCAGGATATCATCTGCCGGGAACTGGTTGCTTATCTCCACGAGGAGATGGGGGTGCCCTATGACAATATGTCGATTCTCATTGCCCTGGGTACCCACCGGGGCCAGACGGAGGAGGAGACCAGGCGGGTAGTGTCAGAAGAGGTTTACAGTCGTGTGAAGGTTTATTCCCATGACTGTATGGCGGAGGATCTGGTGGAGCTGGGCACCACCTCCTGGGGAACCGTGGTGAAGGTGAATCCGCTGGCGGTGGGGCGGAAGGTGATCCTCATCGGTGGTACTGTCCACCATCTGATGTCCGGCTACGGCGGCGGCAGAAAGAGCATTCTGCCGGGGATCAGCGCCAAATCCACCATTAATCAGAACCATCTGATGTGTCTGGACCCGGCTGAACCCCACTCCAGCCATCTGATCGGCATGGGAGTCCTGGAGGGAAATCCGGTCAATGAAGATATGCTGGAGGCGGCCGCTATGGTGAATCCGGTATTCGGCATCAACATCGTGACCAACTCCCAGGGAAAACACTGCCAGCTGCTGTGCGGCCACTGGGAAAAGGCATGGCTGAAGAGCTGCCAGGTAGTCAATGACAACTGCGGCATTCCCATCAAAAAGAAAGCGGATGTAGTGATCGTCAGCTGCGGCGGCTATCCGAAGGACCTGAACCTGTACCAGGGGGTGAAATCTCTGCTGAACGCGGCTCAGGCGCTGAAGGATGGCGGGACGATGATCTTCCTGGCAGAGTGCCGGGACGGCGGCGGGGCGCCGGACTTCTTCGGCTGGATCGAGTCCGTGAAGAAGGGAACCCTGGATCATGATCTGCGGGAGAACTTCACCATCGCCGGATATATCTTTTACGCCGGCTGCGAGGCGATGGCCAGGGCCAATGTGCGGATGCTGACGGAAATTGATCCGGATATTCTGAAGGACATGAATATCAAAGCCTACTCCGATATTGACGCCCTGATGGAAGGGGTGGATTTCACCGGAAAGGATGTCTATATCATGGAATACGGCGGATTTATCGTGCCCTACGTGGAAAAATAATTTTCACAGAAAATCTTTCAACCGGAATGGATAAAATACAGAGAAAAAACAGAAAAAACCGGATCAGCAGAAAAAATATATCAAAAAGCCCCGGAAAAAAATGGTTGACAAATGAATTAAAATGTGGTTTTATATATCCATGAAACCAATGACGCGGAGATAAAACTGTCATATGCGTATACAGAGAGCCGGGGAGAGGTGGAAGCCTGGTTAAGATGCAGGGCAGATAAATGGACCGCGGAGGGCACAGTCAAAGGAGTCGGAAGGCTCTGAGTATTCTGTGACGCAGCGCCGGCGTTATCGGGCGAGGAGTGTGTCGGCACTCTGCGAGAGCTGGGCATATTTTATGCCAATCAAGGTGGTACCGCAGGTTATTGCACCTGTCCTTGGAGAAGGACAGGTGTTTTTTTATTTCACAGGAATCTTCGTTCCCCGCAGAATAAAAGATGCGCCGCGGCTGCCCATGCTCAATGGCGTTCCGACTTTTCATCAAACAAACCCTGAATTAACGCTGCCTGTCCGGCGGCAGACTTTCAGAGTAAAAAAGGAGAGATCGAGAATGAAAGCAAGAGAAGTATTGAAAAAAGCAGCAGCAGTTATGACAGCAGCAGTGATGATGGCCAGCCTGGCGGGCTGTTCCTCGGGCGGAAACACCCAGACGACAGCAGCCGGAACCGAAGCGGCGGCAGGCACTGAAGCAGCGGCCGGAACGGAAACGGCAGCAGGCACTGAGGCCGGAACGGAGGGAACGGCGTCCGGCGGTGAGGTGCTTCAGGTGGGCATCGTCCAGATGATTGACAACGGCGCTTTTGAGGATATGCGGGAGGGCTTTATCGCCCGGCTGCGGGAAACCTATTCCGAAGACCAGCTGGAGATCGAATATCAGTGCGCTCAGGGAGACGCTACCAACTTAAATTCCATCTGCCAGAACATGGCGGATTCGGGCAAGGATCTGATCGCTACCATCGCTACGCCGGCTTCACAGGCGATGGTGAATGTAGGCAGCGACACACCGGTAATTTTCATTTCTGTGTCTGACCCGGTCAGCGCCGGCCTCCTCAGCGATATGGAGCATCCTGACCAGAACTGTACCGGAACCTCCAATGCCATCCCGGTAGAAGAAATTTTCGCCCTGTCTGACCAGCTGACACCGGGCTGTGAGACTTACGGCTTTATCTATAACACAGGCGAGATTAATTCTGTTACCACAGTGGAAAACGCAAAGGCTTATCTGGATGCCCAGGGACTGTCCTATGAGGAAGTAGTGGTAACCAACTCTTCTGAGGTACAGCAGGCTGCCCAGTCACTGGTGGATCAGGTGGATGCCATCTTCGTTCCCAATGACAGTGTGGTGCAGGCGGCGATGCCCCAGGTGGCGGAAGTGGCCAGAGAGGCAGGCATTCCGGTATATGGCAGCTCAGCGGTGATGGTAGATTCCGGCGCGCTGGCGACGGTAGCCATCAGCGATACAGAAATCGGCGCAGTTTCAGCGGATATGGCAGTGGAATATTTTAACGGCACAGCCATCGAGGACATTCCGGCGCAGGTGGTAGGCGCCTCTGACCTGGTGATTAATTCTGATACAGTAGAAGCCCTGGGGCTGGAGCTGTCCCAGGAGGTGCAGGACAGCGCCACATTTGTAACGGATACAGCAGCAGAATAAAAATCACATCGCTGCGGCAGGCGGCAGAGAGACAGGCCGCGTGGGAAGGAGTATGACATGACATTATTAATCGGTTCCCTTCAACTGGGATTTATCTACGGAATACTGGCGCTGGGTGTTTATATCACCTTCCGGATCCTGAATGTCCCTGATCTGACGGCAGAAGGCAGTTTCACCTGCGGCGTGGCTATCTCGGCAGTGCTGACTATGGCGGGTCATCCCTGGCTGGGGATGGTTCTGGCCGCAGCCGGGGGCGCGGCGGCGGGGATCTGCACCGGGCTGCTGCAGACAAAGGCAGGGATACACCCGATTCTCTCCGGCATCCTGACCATGAGCGGCCTGTATTCCATCAATCTGCTGATTATGGGCAGCAGCTCCAATCTGACTCTGCTGGGCAGTGATACAGCATTTCAGCTGCTGATTGACAGACTGGGGATGAATAAAGAGGCGGTGCGTGCCCTTCTTTCCCTGGTGCTTTGTGCAGGGTGTACGGCAGTCCTTTCCTGGTTTTTCAAAACCCATACCGGGCTGTGCATCCGGGCAACGGGAGACAATGAGGATATGGTGAGAGCTTCGTCCATCAATGTGGAAACCACAAAGATTCTGGCACTGGCCATCGGAAACGGATGCATCGCCCTCTCCGGCGGTATCCTGGCTCAGTATCAGGGCTTTGCGGATATCAACTCCGGGGTGGGCATCCTGGTGGTCGGCCTGGCGTCAGTCATCATCGGGGAGGCTATCTGGGGCCGGCGGTCTGTGACCATCGGCCTGATCTCCGCCGTCGTCGGCTCGGTGATTTACCGGTATATGATTGCGGCGGCACTGAGAACGGATATTTTCCCGTCCTATTTCCTGAAGCTGATTTCTGCCTGCATCGTCGCCATTGCCCTCTCGCTGCCGGAACTGAAACGGCGGCGGGAACTGTCAGCCATGAAGAAAAGGGGGAAGAAACATGCTGGACATTAAACATGGAACGAAAACCTTCCTGCCGGGAACGCCGAATGCCCATACCGCGATGGAGGATCTGAATCTCCATCTGGAAAAAGGGGATTTCGTCACGGTGATCGGATCCAACGGCGCAGGGAAATCCACCCTTTTTAACGCAGTGGCCGGCAGTTTCTGGCTGGATGAGGGACAGATCCTGCTGGACGGACAGGACATTACATTTATGAAGGAGCATAAGCGGGCATCCATGCTGGGCTGGCTCTTCCAGGACCCGATGAAGGGGACGGCGCCCCACATGACCATAGAAGAAAACCTGGCCCTGGCCTATTCCCGGTCGAAACGGGGACGGCTGAGCATTGCGGTGAAAAAGGAGGACACCCGTCTGTTCCGGGACGCGCTGAAGGAATTCGGCATGGGACTGGAGGATCGGATGAACACCCAGGTAGGGCTGCTGTCAGGAGGACAGAGACAGGCGCTGACCCTTCTGATGAGCACCATCGTGGTTCCCAAGCTCCTTCTGCTGGATGAGCACACGGCGGCTCTGGACCCTGCCACTGCCGGGAAGGTGATGGAGATCACCAACCAGATCGTAAACCGGAATCATCTGACAACGATGATGATTACCCATAATATCCAGGACGCCCTGACCACAGGAAACCGCACCATTATGATGGACAGCGGCCGGATTATCCTGGACATCAGCGGGAAAGAGCGGGAGGAGATGACCGTATCCCGGCTGATGGAACTGTACAGCCAGTCCGGCGCGGGAACCCTGGACAATGACCGGATGCTGCTGACGAAGTAGGGGGATAAAAACAGGCGGAGCTGTCGGGAAATGGGCGGTGAAAGCGAAAATGGGACAGCCGCTTTGCGTTGACAAACATTATATGAAATGTTAAGATAAAGAGACGCCGGGAGGCCGGCGTCTTTAACTGCGGGTATGGCGGAATTGGCAGACGCGCCAGATTTAGGTTCTGGTGTCACGGACGTGCAGGTTCAAGTCCTGTTACCCGCATGGCAAAACCTCTGAGGATTCAGGGGTTTTTATTATTTTGTGATATATTTCGTGCTGTATGCCTGCCTTATTTCCTTTGCTTTGTCAAATTGGCTAAATATTGTGGCTGAAAAGGCACCTTGAAATGTGTTCAGAGTGCTGCAGGAAGCTTTGCTGGAGCAAACGGGAATAGTAAAATAAAAAATTCCCGGATATCCCTCCGCTTCTGGCACATATATATGATATAGAATATTGAGAAAACGCTGTTTCCAATGGCACAGCGGCGTATCAGGCCAATGGGAGGTATGTGTGATGAAGGGGCTGGGCAAGGTGTTCTTTTTATTTCTGGCGGGAGCCATGGTTTATGGGATCATTGAAATTTTGTGGAGAGGGCGCACTCACTGGACAATGGCGGTGCTGGGCGGCATCTGTTTCGTGATCTGCGGGGGTGTGAATGAATACCTGTCCTGGGAGACGCCGCTGCTGCTCCAGTGCCTGATCTGCGCTATTCTGATTACCGCAGCGGAGCTGGCAGCGGGTATGGTACTTAATGTCAGGATGGGGCTGGCGATCTGGGATTACAGCGAACTGCCCTTTCAGTATCAGGGTCAGATCTGTCTGGGCTACAGCTGTCTGTGGTATCTGCTTTCTCTGGCAGCGATTTTGCTGGATGACTGGATCAGATGGCGCTTCTTTGGCGAAGAGAAACCGCAGTATCACATGGTTTGAAATGCTCGTGCGCTGCCTGTCTTTTCAATTTCTGCATGGCTGAACTGTTACGAAAAAATTGTGAAAAATTATTAGCTCCCTTGACAACTGGAAAAGGAAGAGAATACAATATAAATTATTGAAATAGGGCTACCGCAATCCCACTGGCTTTAGACGGTGGGTTAAGGCAGCCAAAAGTGGTGGCTTGTGCTATGCTTACGTTAT
>CAJFOT010000144.1 GCA_904397815.1 Candidatus Paralachnospira sangeri | reverse complement strand
GTCCCCATCCCCGTCCCTGCACAGACCCATGCTGGCCGGCAGTTCCCGGAGCCGTTATGCGATTGCCTTTTCCGTTCAGATGTGTATCAGCCCTTTTATGTATTCAGTTCCAGGCTGACGATAAGCGCTTGATTGACTCTCTGGAGGAGTTCTCCGTCTATGTGGCAGATTTTTTCTTTCAGCCGCTTTTTGTCGATGGTCCGCAGCTGTTCCAGCAGGATGACGGAATCCTTCGCCATGCTGCACTCCCGGACAGACAGCTCCACATGGGTGGGCAGCTTTGCCTTGTTCATCTTGGATGTAATCGCCGCGCAGATCACTGTGGGGCTGTGTTTATTTCCAACATTATTCTGTATAATCAGGACAGGGCGGATTCCTCCCTGCTCTGAGCCGATCACCGGCCGCAGATCCGCATAGTATACATCGCCTCGTTTTACGATCATTTCTATCACACTCCGAAAATACATTGTCAGGTTTACGTATAGTATTTCCAGATTTTTTCAAATGTATACCATGACCTGAAACAGCCCCTTCTGTCTCAGCCAAAACGGACTTATACCAGACCCGCCGAACCTCAGTCGGATTTCCGCCGGATATCCGAGTCATCTCCCATCCGATATATCCTGGGAATCCGCTGGTGAAGCCCGCAGACGATCTCATAGCTGATGGTTCCGCACAGCTTAGCCAGCTCGTCAGCGGAAATAGATTCACTGCCGTCCCGGCCGATCAGGGTCACTTCATCTCCCATCTTCACCCCAGGGATATCTGTCACATCCACCATAAACTGATCCATGCAGACCCGCCCCAGGATTCTGGCCCTGCGCCCCCGGATCAGCACCTCACCTCTGTTGGACAAAAGCCGGGGATAACCATCTCCGTAGCCCAGCGGCACAGTGGCCACACGGGTAGGACGGTCTGTCACATAGTCAGAGCCATAGCTGATGCCAGTGCCCGGCTCCACAGTCTTGACATAGATCACATGGCTTTTTAATTCCAGCGCCGGCAGCAGCGGCAGCGCGTCCCGGTTCACTTCCTCCGACGGATACAGCCCGTAGGTGATAATCCCGGCCCGGACCATGTCAAAATCCTTTCCGATCCCCTCCAGGATGCCGGCGCTGTTGGCACAGTGGCGTATCCGGAAATGAACCCCTCTGGCCTCCAGCTGATCTGCCATCCGGCGGAACTGCCGCACCTGCTCCCAGGCCTTTCCCTTATCCGCCTCGTCCGCCGCAGTAAAATGGGTGAAAATACCCTCCATCTCGATGCCCGGCAGCGCCGCGATCCTGACAATCTCCTCTACAGACTCCTCACCAGGCAGAAAACCCAGGCGGGACATCCCTGTATCAATTTTAATATGTATCCTGGCTGTCTTTCCCAGCTTCACCGCAGTCCGGCTCAGCTGGGCGGCACTCTCCAGGGTATAGATATTTGGCCGGATGTCGAATCGGATCAGATCCTCGAAAAATCCGGGATGAGTAAATCCCAGAATCAGCACCGGCTCCATGATGCCGTGTTTCCGCAGCTCCAGCGCCTCTTCGAAGGTAGCCACGGCAAACCACTCAGTCACTCCTCTGGCTGCTGCGGCTACCGGCACTGCTCCGTGTCCGTAGCCGTCTGCCTTGATCACCGCGCACAGTCTGACATTGTCATCTAATGTCTCTTTCATCGCTTCCAGGTTACGTCTGATTGCGGACAGGTCCACACGGACCGCCCCACGATATTCCTCTAACATGTTATCTGATCAGGCACAGCGCTTCTGCCAGATCCGAAGCCATCAATGCCCGCTCTCCTTTCTTTTTCGCTGCCAGGTCCCCGGCACAGCCGTGAATCAGAACGCCGGCGCAGGCTGCGTCAAATGGGCTCATTCCCTGGGCCATCAGGCCGCCGATAATGCCGGACAGCACATCTCCTGATCCGGCGGTAGCCATCCCGGAGTTCCCGGTGGTATTGATATAATCCCTTCCCACGCTTCTGGAGACCACTGTTCTGGCTCCTTTCAACACACAGTTGGTCTGATAGATATGGCTGAACTCTCTGGCTGCCATCACAGGATCCTCTTCAATTTCCTGGATTTTTCTGCCGCTCAGAGCCGCCATCTCCCCCAGATGAGGCGTCACTACATGACTGACCTTCAGCTGCTGCTCCAGCCCTTCACTGTCCCCGATGATCCGCAGCGCGTCCGCGTCAAAGATTACCGGGCAGATCGCCTCTTGCAGAACGGCCCGCACAATCGCCTTCGAGCAGCTGTTAATCCCCATTCCCGGCCCGGCCACGATGGCGTCGGCCCAGTGAATCGCTTCCATCACCGGCTCCAGGGAAAAATCCTCCCGGTCATAGGTAGTCAGAATGGCTTCCGGCACCCCCATCTGGAGGATGCCTCTGTTGTCTCTGGGCGTAACAATCCGCACCAGTCCGGTGCCGATCCGGTAGGCTGCCAGAGCAGCCAGGTAGGCGGCGCCGCTCATATTGTAGGTTCCGGCAATCACAGTCAGACGCCCGAAAGTTCCCTTATGGGCGTTGGCCGGACGCTCAGGAAGCAGTACCGGTGCCTCTGACGCATCTCTTGTAAAAAAGCGGGGATTAACAAAATCATACGCCTCCTTCGGAAAGCCGATATCTGCCGTCACTGTCTTCCCGCAGTAATAGCTGCCGGGATAAAGCAGACAGCCGAACTTTACGCTGCCGAAGGTCACCGTCAGATCGGCTTTAAAGGCGATCTGCAGCACCTCCCCGGTATCGGCGGAAATGCCGCTGGGGATATCCACTGCAGCCCGATAAGCCCGGCTCTGGTTTGCCATGCCGATCACCTGGGCCATCTCCCCCTCGATCCCCCTGTTTAATCCTATGCCGAACAGGGCGTCCACTATCAGCCCTGCCCTGTCCTCTTTTAAGATTTCTTCCAGTCCGTTCAGGTCACAGACAGGAATCTTCAGATTTTTGACGATCTGATACTGTGTTCTCCATTCCTCGCCTCTGCCCTCTCCGGGAAAATACACCACCGGCCTCATGCCTATGATATGAAGCATCCTGGCCGCGGCCAGCCCGTCGGCGCCATTATTTCCCTTCCCGCACAGAACCACGCAGAGCCGGTCCTGCAGGGTGCCGGCCGGCACTTCCTTCATGATCTCACTGACCACAGCGTGGGCTGCCCGCTCCATCAGCACCACAGAGGGTATCCCCACCTTTTCGATGGTGTACTGGTCGATATGCTTCATTTCCATCGCGTTTACCACATATTTCATCATTATCCGCCTTCCCCCACGGCCACCGCCGCAGCCATCTCCTTTGTATTGGTAATCGACACATGAATCCGGCTGATTCCCATCCGCTCCGCCTGTTCCAGCGCCCCGCCGTACAGCCTGACCCAGGGCCTCCCCAGATCATCCCGGAGCACTTCGATATCCCGCAGGCCAAAGCCCCGGAAACCGGTTCCGAATACCTTGGACACTGCCTCCTTAACAGCAAAATTCCCTGCCAGAGAGGCAGGGTTCCGCTGTGTTATTCTGATTTCCGCGTCCGTATAGCATCGCTTAAGAAAGGCATCCTTTCCGCATGCCTTTTCAATACGGGGTATTTCAATCATATCTATGCCGATTCCTAAAATCATCTTTTTAATCATACGGGCGGGGCGCATCCACCCCGTCCCATTATCCTCCTGCTTTTATGAATCCGCGTCTGACAGCGTAGACAGCCGGTAGGACAGCTGCATCAGACTGTCTGATAAATGTACATTTTCGATCACAACCTGATCACTGATATGCAGGTCAATATGGGCGAAATTCCAGATCGCCCGGATGCCGCAGGCCGCCACCCGATCCGCAATCTGAGGCGCCGCGCTTTTGGGAACCGTCAGCACCGCAATCCGCACATCATGCTGGCCCACAAAATTCTCCAGCTCCCGAATATCCATCACTGGCACGTCATTTATCTTCTTCCCGATAATATTAGGATCATTGTCAAATATACCGATGGTAACAAATCCCCTCTTTTGGAAATTGGAAAACTTTGCCAGCGCCTGGCCGATATTTCCTCCTCCAATTATAATCATATTCTGAATTTGATCCAAACCCAGGATCTTGCTGATCTCTTTATAGAGATATTCTACATTGTAACCATATCCCTGCTGGCCAAATCCGCCGAAATTATTCAGATCCTGACGAATCTGAGAAGCTGTCACATGCATCCTTCTGCTGAGCTCATTAGAAGAAATCCGCTCCACTCCTGCTTCCATCAGCTCATCCAGATATCGGTGATACCTGGGCAGCCGCTTGATAACAGCACTCGAAATACCTTTTTGTTCCATCCGTTCACCCTCTTATTTTCATGCCGTCTTACACTTTTTATTATTATAACCTTTTGTTTTTTTTATGTCAAATACTGATTAAAAACTTATCGGCTTGCCGGAAACTTATCATCTTGCCAGGCCGGTACTTTTTGTTTATACTATAGCCAAAGACAAAATAATTGCAAGGGATGTAATACTATGATTTTAGCATGCAGCCATATTTATAAATCATTCGGAACCGAGCCTGTGATTGCGGACGGCTCCTTTCACATAGAAGAAAGAGAAAAAGCCGCCATTGTAGGCATCAACGGCGCCGGGAAATCTACCCTGCTGAAAATTATCATGGGGCTGGAGCCCTGTGATTCCGGGGAGGTGATCCTGGCAAAAGGAAAAACCATCGGTTATCTGGCCCAGCACCAGGATGTGCTGGGGGAACACACCATCTATGAAGCGCTGATGGAGGTCAAAAAGGATGTCCTTCAGCTGGAACAGCGCATCCGACAGCTGGAGCAGCAGATGAAGCAGGCCGGGGAGGATGAGCTTTCCGCTCTGATGGAGGCCTATACCAAGTCCAGCCAGGAATTCGAGCAGAAAAACGGCTATGCCTGTCAGAGTGAAATCACCGGCGTCCTGAAAGGTCTTGGCTTCACCGAGGAAGAATTCTCCAAAAAAATTTCTTCTCTTTCCGGCGGCCAGAAAACCCGGGTATCTCTGGGCAAACTCCTTTTATCAAAACCGGACATTATCCTGCTGGACGAACCCACCAACCACCTGGATCTGAATTCCATCGCCTGGCTGGAAACCTTCCTGATGAATTATCCCGGCAGCGTCATCATCGTGGCCCACGACCGGTACTTCCTGAACCGGATCGTGACAAAAGTCATCGAGATCGACCAGGGAAAGGTCACTGTATTTTCCGGCAATTATACCGATTACGCACAGAAAAAGGCCCAGATGCGGGAAGTACAGATGAAGGCCTGGCTGAACCAGCAGCAGGAAATTCGCCACCAGGAAGAGGTTATCGCAAAACTGAAATCCTTTAACCGGGAGAAATCCATTAAACGGGCGGAAAGCCGGGAGAAAATGCTGGAAAAGATCGAGGTGCTGGAAAAACCCAAAGAGGCCAATGCCGAAATGCATATTGAACTGTCCCCCCGCGTTGTCAGCGGCAATGATGTCCTGACTGTCACCGGCCTGACAAAGGGCTTCACCGGGGAACCCCTTTTTCGCGATCTGAATTTCGAAATCAAGCGGGGAGAACGGGTGGCAGTCATCGGCGACAACGGAACCGGCAAGACCACCATTCTGAAACTGATTAACGGCCTGATCTCTCCCGACGCCGGCGCCATCACCCTGGGATCCAAGGTGCAGATCGGTTATTATGACCAGGAACACCAGGTTCTCCATATGGACAAGACCCTTTTCGATGAGCTTCAGGACACCTATCCGGACATGAACAATACTGCTGTCCGCAATATCCTGGCCGCCTTTCTCTTCACCGGCGATGATGTCTTTAAGCGAGTCAAGGATCTCAGCGGCGGCGAGCGGGGACGCCTTTCTCTGGCAAAGCTGATGCTGTCCGAAGCGAATTTTCTGATCCTGGATGAGCCCACCAACCATCTGGATATCGTGTCGAAGGAGATTCTGGAGCAGGCGCTGAACCGGTATTCCGGCACCGTTCTCTTCGTCTCTCATGACCGTTATTTTATCAATCAGACCGCCACCCGCATCCTGGAACTGACAGGAAAGCAGCTGATTAACTATATCGGAAATTATGATTATTATCTGGAGAAAAAAGAAGAGCTGGCTGCCATTTATCTGGGCAGCAGCCAGACGGCTGCCTCCCCTGAACCCAGGGAAAGCAGCTCCAAACAGGACTGGAAGGCCGCCAAAGAAAAGCAGGCCCGGGAGCGGAAGCGCCAGAATGATCTGAAGAAAACAGAAGCCTCCATCAACGATCTGGAAGTACGGGACCGGGAAATCGACCAGCTGCTGACCCTGGAGGAAGTCTATACAGACGTGCCCCGGCTGATGGAGCTGAACCGGGAAAAGGAGGACATCCGCGCCCGGCTGGACCAGCTCTATGAGCTCTGGACAGAACTGGCTGAATAGGGAAGAGACAATAACCGCTCGATATTCAGCCTGCCCCAGCCCTGATGGCTCTTGGGCAGGCCCAGGTCATCGCAACTCTGATACAGGCGCAGCTTCGCCTCTCCGTTGGTCATCCGGGGGTATTTTTCCAGCAGCAGGGCCATGGCGCCGGATACAATGGGCGTAGCCATCGATGTCCCGCTCTTTACTGTATAAGGTTTCGGATGATGCCTGCTCATCACATTGCAGGATACGATATGAGAACCGGAGGCCACCACCTCCGGTTTTATAACACAGGTCTCTTCTACAGGTCCTCTGCCGGAATAATCTGACATCACTGTTCCTCCCACCTCCACTGCCTTCACATCGTCATAACAGCCTACGGTAATCACCTTCCGGCTGATTCCCGGCGTCGTCACAGAGCCCTTTCCCGGCCCTCTGTTTCCGGCAGCCGCCGTCACGATCAGCCCCTCCTCCCAGAGCTGCTCCACAGAACGGATCAGCACCGAGCTCTGCCCGGACTCCCGGGGGATCGCTCCTACTGAAATATTCACAATCCGTATCCCATACTCCTGATAATGGTCCAGCAGCCACCGAATGCCGGAGAGAACACATTTCAGACTGCCGTTTCCTCTGCGGTCCAGCACCTTCAGCGCCGCAATCCCGCAGGCAGGCGCAATCCCCTGAAATCTCCCCTGAGACAGACCGCCGCTGCCGCCGATAATACCCGCCACATGGGTCCCATGCCCATTGTCATCATAGGGCCTGTTTTTTCCTCTGACAAAATCCCGGAAGAGAATAATCCGGTTATCAAAATCAGGATGTGGGGCAATGCCTGTATCCAGCACAGCCACATTCACCCCATATCCTGTCAGTCCATATCGATTCAGTTCACTGTACATATATGATAAACTTTCTTTTTCTTTATCATATTCCGCAGCGGTCAAATCGGTCCGGCCTTATGCCGCCAGTCCTGCCCGCCGGCACAGGCTCAGTGAATAAAGGGCGCCAGTTCCAGGCGGATGAAATAGCCCTGAGCGTGATCACAGGCAGGACACTTCTTCGGTGCCTCCCTGCCGGTGATGACATAGCCGCAGTTCAGACACATCCAGCCGGTCTCCACCGAGGAGATAAACAGCTGGTTCTGATCCATATATTCCGCAAATTTTCCGAACCGGTCTCCGTGAATCTTCTCGATCTCCGCGATCCGAAAGAAAGTATCGGCGATCTTTGTCAGCCCTTCATTTCGGGCCTGCTCACCGAAGTTTTTGTACACGTCATCATGCTCTTCGTATTCATTGTGCTGGGCATATTTCAGAAGCTGGGACACATCGGAGCTGATATCCACCGGATAGCTGCCGTCGATCTGGATGGTCTCTCCCGCCAGGCTGGTCAGATTTTTATAGAACACTTCTGCGTGTTCTTTCTCCTGATTCGCCGTGAACTGAAAAATTGCCTGTATCACAGGCAGGCCCTCCTTTTTCGCCTGAGAAGCGGCAATCTCATAACGATTCCGGGCCTGGCTCTCCCCGGCAAAGGCTCTCATCAGATTCTCAATGGTTTTTCCATGCTGATTAGGGGTTAAAATTTCCATTTTTCATTCCTCCTGCATACAGTTATAAAAGTGCTGTATTTTTCAATCATAGAATCTGCATTCGCACCCCAAAATATACACCGGAAAAAGCGAAAAGAATTGTCACAGAAGTAATTTTCGTATATGATGGATATGGGCCGAAATTCATCAGCCTCTGTCAGACAACATGATATTACATATGAAAGGATGAATAGATATGAATGAAAAAGTAACATTCCTGGATCATCCGTTGATTCAGCACAAAATTTCCAAGCTGCGGGATGTCAACACAGGAACCAATGAGTTTCGGAAGCTGACCGAAGAGATCGCCATGCTGATGGGCTATGAAGCGCTCCGGGATCTGCCTCTCGAAGATGTACCTGTCACCACTCCTCTGGAAGACTGCATGACCCCCATGATCGCCGGTAAGAAACTGGCTATTGTCCCGATTCTGCGTGCCGGTCTGGGCATGGTCAGCGGCATCCTGGCTCTGGTACCTTCTGCAAAGGTTGGCCACATCGGCCTGTATCGAGACCCTGAAACCCATGAACCCCACGAATATTACTGCAAACTGCCCAGTCCCATCGATCAGAGAACGATTGTGGTACTGGATCCTATGCTGGCGACCGGCGGTTCCGCTGTGGCTGCTGTGGACTTCATCAAACAGCATGGCGGCAAAACCATTAAATTTATGTCCATTATCGCGGCGCCGGAGGGTATCAAACGGCTGACAGAAGCACACCCGGATGTACAGCTCTATGTCGGACACCTGGACAGAGAGTTGAATGAAAATAAATATATCTGCCCCGGTCTGGGAGACGCAGGCGACAGAATCTTCGGAACAAAATAGGAGGAATCTATGAAATTAATGTTCGCCTCAGACATCCACGGTTCTGAGTTATACTGCAGCCGTGTCCTGGAACTGTATCATCAGGAACAGGCTGATAAACTAATCCTGTTGGGAGACCTGCTGTACCATGGCCCCCGCAACGATCTGCCGGAGGGCTATAACCCCAAAGGCGTCATTCGCCTGCTCAATGAGATGGCGCCTCATCTCCTCTGTGTCCGGGGCAACTGTGACGCGCAGGTGGATCAGATGGTTCTGAATTTTCCTATCCTGGCCGACTATATGACCATCTTTGAAGGCGGCCGCATGTGGTTTATCACCCATGGTCATATATATAATAAGGAAAATATGCCCCCTCTTCAGCCCGGAGATCTGCTGATTCACGGCCACACCCATATCCAGGCGATGGAACCCGCAGGCGAAAACATCTACATCAATCCCGGTTCCGTTTCGATTCCCAAGAACGGAAACGCCCACAGCTACATGGTCTATGAGAACCAGACATTTATTATCAAAGATCTGAATCGTCGGGAGATACAGAGGATGCGCCTGTAAAAATATATTTTTGTTCAGGAGCTTGCACAGCCTGGCAGGCACAGCCAGCCGCAGACCAAGACTGGCGGGGCCTGCCGGCAGCCCGTCTACAGAATCATCCGCCCCAGAAATTCTGCCGCTCTGCACTCTATTTTGCTGACATCAACATTGAGGATTACGGCTGATAATATTACATTTGTCTTACTTTCCTTTGTCCTGGCCACATGAACGTGCTGTCCGACACAGGCCAGGGTGGAGGCAGAACCTCTTTCTTCCAGATAGGTTTTAATATGACCTACAATTCCGCCCTCCTTTTCTACCCACTGGGCCAGCATCTCCATCTCTGTGATCGCCTGTTCTTCCAGGGCATCATAGTCGCCTTCTACGATCCGCACGCCGGCAACTGTTACCACACCGTCTTTCTCATCGATTTTCATTCCCTCATGGCTGTAGCCGCAGACAGGGCAGACCGGCTCATCGGCTTTTCTGTGAAGCCTAGAATGTCTGTGGCTGTGGTCATGTCTGTGATCATGATTCGTCTCACCCATATTCTCACCTTCAATATTTCGTATATCCATAATCCCCTCCGCCCGGCAGACTGGAAATGTCCAGATAAAATACCGCTGTGGCCGCTTCCATATAAGGATTCACCCACAGGAGTCCGATACCAAATGTCAGCACACCCACCAGCATCCAGCCGAAAAAACTCCACTGCAGGCAGAACAGGCGGAATTTATTTCCCATCATCATCTGTTTGGACAGTTCTATTGCTTCCATGATTCCCACATCAGGATTTTCCGCCATAATATAAGGCGCCATTGCATAGCGGTAAGCAGCAATAATGCCGGGAATCACAAACAGCAGTGACCACAGACCGATAAACAAATTTATGACAATCCGCAGTCCCAGCGCCTTTCCGAACAAATGGAACTGACTGAACAGATCATATACCTGCATATCTTTTCCCTGAGCCAGTCCGGTAAAAAAGGTTATCTGCCCCAGATCAATTGCGCCGCCGATCAGAAAAGTAATGAGGGTCCATACCAGTGTGATGGACACCATACCAATCATAAAAAAGAGAAACGCCCGGAATACCGCAGAATTATAAAATCCCTCATAAGATGCCCAGTAATTTCCCTGCGAGCCGGAACTGCCATTATTGCTGAAACTGAGCGTGGTGGCATTCGCTCCCAGCAGTGAAGCCAGAAAAGCAACCAGAATGGCCCGTCCCCATCGTCCCGTCAGCACATGTCTGGCCTCCTCACGATATTGCGCGCTTGTCATACTCATATCCTCCTACTCTTTTTGTATCCTCCTGCGGACGGCCGACCGGCAGATCAGCCCCGGCCGCAAAGATTTCTGACTATCTTTTATCATACACGATTTTCTGTAAAGTATCAATCAGCAACAGACCAGAACCGGGAATTACGATCCATTCCAGCTTCTGCGGCATATAAAAAAGAAGCTGTCTTGGGAGCACAGCTTCTTTTGCTTTCTCAGCTTTCTTTGATCTCCAGCACATCTGCAGGACAGGCCTTTACGCAAATGCCGCAGGCAATACATTTGGAGGGATTCGGTTTATCATCGGATTTGGCGATAACACCAAAAGGACAGGCCTCCACGCATTTGCCGCAGTTTACGCATTTCTTCTTGTCGATCACATAAACGCCCTTTGCGTTCTGGCTGATCGCGCCATTTTCACAGGCTTTTGCGCATTTGCCGCACTGTACGCATACCTGGGTCTTTACAGCACCCTTTTTCTCTACAATATGTATACATGCTGTGGCAGGATTGTAAGCCTTATAAAAGGCTTCTGAACAGGCAACCTCACATGCAAGGCAGGCCATACATGCGGACTGGTTCTTTACAGATAATTTTTTCATACCTTCTTCCATACCTTCCTTAGTGATATTTTTTTATCATTATAGCATTTCTGTCTGAGAATGGCAAGCTTAATTACAACTGATATTTTTCCGCATAAAATGACAGGTTCAAATAAAACCGTGTATCCTGGTCATCCAGGTTCAGCCCTGTCAGTTCTGTAATCCGTTTCAGCCGGTAGAGCAGCGTACTTCTGTGGATTTTCAGAACCTGAGATGCCAGCGTGCAGCTGCGCTCACAGTTCAAAAAGGTTTCCAGCGTAGGGCACAGTTCAGTTTCATGCTCCCGGTCATACTTTTTCAAAAGACGGATCGCCGGCGCCTCCATCAGATCCAGGCCAAATCTGGATGTCCCCTCCCGCAGCCAGCATGGCAGCAGATAGGTTTGAAACTCATGATACCAGTCTGTAGGGCGGTAATGTCTTCCGTATTCCAAAGCCCCCAGCGCCTGAACAAAATATTCTCCGCACTGGGTCAGGTGATGAAAAGCAGTGGAAATCCCTGCTTTGAGTAGCCCTTCCCGGATGATATAAGACATTTTAGAACGAAAATCTTCCAAACCCGCCTCCGATATCGACAGATTCAGCAGGAAATAGATACATCCGCCGCAGGAGAATGCCAGAATGCCGCTGATTTTCCGCTCGATATCGCTGCAGATGGTTTTCACTGACAGTCGGGTAATTTCCTCATCAGGCGCCACAATACAGCCTGCAATGTAACTGTCAGAGATGTCCCATCCCAGCTTCTGCACACTTGACTGAAGATCTGCAGCCTCTACCTGCCGTCCTTCAGCTATTTCCTCAAATATCTCCCGCAGCCGCTGCCGCTCATTGTCATTACGGATATTTCGGCGTTTCATAATCTCCAGAGCCAGTTCCGCAAAGCAGCAGATCTCTCCCTTCTGAACAGCCCTGACAGCAGATTCCTGCTGCGTAACCACGATTCTGCCGCGATACAGCCCCTCATCCCATAAATTGGCATAGAGAGCGTCATTTTCGCTGAATTCAGAAGAATAAATCTGGCCGCCTACTGTCTGCAGAGTCTTTTTATAATTTTTATCAGTACGAAACAGATTAATCAGTTCAATGCTCTCCGTAAAACTGTCTGTACTCTGATTATAATCAAAATGAAAGGAATCCTCTGTCACTTCCTTGGATGCCAGAATATTAAAGTATTCATCGTGAATAAACGCAGGATTCTGGAAATGCTCCATCGCCAGCTCACAGACATCCTCCAGACTTCCGTCGCCGGCAGCGATCTCCATCATCCTTTCTCGCAGTCTCCCGTATCGGTCCCATACCGCCTGGATTTCATTGACAAAATCCAGAAATGGCCCGTCGTACCGGACCCACAGAATCGAACAGGCAGGATTCGGCCCTGCGGCTTCCCGTTCTCCCTGTACTACAAAGGCAGCACCGGCTTTTCGCCTTTCCGGCGCCGGAAGTTCTCCCTCCTGACATATATAAAGCGTCCCCGGCTTCTGAGAGATATTTCCGGTCAGAATCTGTATTCCGTCCAGCTGGACATCTCTTCTGCTCTCCAGTTCTACACCCTCCGTTCCTCCGGCCAGAAAGTAATCCGCCAGAACCCGGAGGGTTATTTTCACACAGTATTTCTCCGCAATTTCTGCCATATCATCCACCTCGCCTGCTGTCCTGCAGAAGCTGCGGCGGCAGTCAGGGCTATTGGAGCGCCCATGCAGTTCTGCCGCCTGCCGCATGCCGAAAAGGACCGCAAAACAGTCCCTGCTTTGCAGTCCTTTCACATGTTTCTCAGAATATTCTTTATCAGAACATTACTTTAACCGGCATACGCATTTTCTCAGCATCTTCCGGCTTAATGCCAAATTTTTCTTCATTGATCTTGTCAATAGCTTTTGTCAGGGACATATACACGCCAGGATATACAGAACCGGGACCGCCCTGTGCGATACAAGGAATAAAGGATTTCTTGCCATAGGTATCGCAAATACGGCGCACAACTGCCTCACAGTTCTCATCTGTCCAGTTCTCAATATCTACATAAGCGTTCTCAATTGTACCCATGAAGCTGATCTTGTCGCCATATTTCGGCAGCAGCTCATCGATCTTGTTCGTCTCCATGCAGCCCTGATATACATCGATGCCCATCTCGATCATATCAGGAACCAGTGTTGCCGCATAGCTGTCAGAGTGATGTACAATGTAGTCTACGCCATGGCTCTTGTAATAGCTGTAGATTTCCTTATAGGGCTCTAACAGATAATCCTCAAACATAGCAGGGCTTAAAAATGTGCTGTCATGGCTGCCCCAGTCATCATGATGGAAAATCATATCCGGATGAAGATTTGAACAGATTCCCTCTGCCAGCTCCAGCTCCCACTCTGTCAGATATTTAATCAGGTCATGCATCTCATCTTCATAATCTACATAATAATACAGTGCATTTACCATTTCACACAAATGATGAGTCTGCTCGAACAGGCCGGGTGCTACGAAAGCGGCCTTAAAAGATTTTTCGCCGTCTACCGCGTCATACATTGCCTTGCACTGATCCCATTCTTCCTGAGAGAATTTTAATGATGGTTTATGTACATAATCTTTCCAGTGTTCAATATCTTTCACACAGATCTTGTCCGGTGTATGAACCGGGAAAGGTCCTGGAACCTCAGCCGGCCAGCTGTTGGTAACACCCCATGCGTTTACCACATTCAGCTGTCCTCTCTGGGGACCGGGATTGTGAAACAGAAAAGGATGGAACAGCAGCTGAATCGCCTCATACTGATTGACGAAACGCTCCGGTTTTCCGTCCGCCTTTATACATTCGATCATATTTTGTTTTGCTGTTAACATATAGAAAACCTCCTTCTACCTCTTTGTGCTTTGATTATAACGCGGATTCTTTCCAGTTACAATTCAGCAAAAGCACTGACTCCTACATTTTGTTCTCCTACAAAATGTAGGAGTCTTTTTCAGGCGGCATTTTTATCAAATACATAATCATTTCCCGGCAGAACAGCATTCAGTACAATGCCCAGAACAGCGGCGATCGCCAGACCGGACAGGGTGATGCCATAGCCGCCCACATAGAAGGTAATGCCGCCGATATCGTTGAATCCTAGAGCGCTCACCAGAATCACCGCCGCAATAATCAGATTTCTGCTCCTGGTCAGATCTACCTGGTTCTCCACCATATTCCGCACGCCAATAGCCGAAATCATCCCATAAAGAATCAGGGACACGCCGCCGATAATGGCAGAAGGAATCGAACGGATCAGTTCCGCAAAGCAGGGAAAGAAGGAAAGCACAATGGCAAAGCAGGCCGCTACCCTGACAACCAGGGGATCATAAACCCGGCTTAATACCAGTACGCCGGTATTTTCTCCGTAAGTGGTATTGGCAGGCCCGCCGAAAAGAGCTGCCAGTGAAGTAGCCAGACCGTCTCCCAGCAAGGTGCGGTGAAGACCGGGATCTGCAATATAATTACGGCCTGTGGTAGCGCTGATCGCAGAAATATCCCCGATATGCTCCATCATTGTCGCCAGAGCGATGGGCATAATCGTCAGAACGGCGCTCAGATCAAACCTGGCAAAATTTGCCCGGTGCAGAGGAATGGCAAATAACCCTCCATAAATCCCCTGTCCTGCTGTCTGTGCAACTGCTGTAAAATCCACCTTTCCCATCACCAGCGCCGCCACATAGGAAACCAGTACCCCCATCATAATCGGTATAATCTTAATCATCCCCTTACCCCAGATATTGCAGATCACAATCACTGCCAGGGCAATAACAGCCAAAAACCAGTCAGTACTGCAGTTGGCAATGGCCGAAGGCGCCAGAATCAGCCCGATGGCAATAATAATCGGCCCTACCACTACCGGAGGAAAGAAACGCATCACCCGGTTCACGCCAAAGGCTCTGATCAGAGCGCTCAGAAGCAGATAAAGCAATCCAGCCGCCACCACGCCGCCGCAGGCATAGGGCAGCATCTCTGTATTTGGCACGCCGTCCACCATCGGCGCCACAGCAGCATAGCCGCCTAAAAAGGCAAAAGAAGATCCCAGAAAAGCCGGCACCTTTCCCCTGGTGACAAAATGAAACAACAAGGTGCCCAGACCTGCCATTAAAAGGGTTGTAGATACATCAAGCCCGGTCACCAGAGGAACCAGCACAGTGGCACCGAACATAGCGAAAGTGTGCTGCAGCCCCAGCAGCAGTATCTTGGGTACTCCCAGAACTTTTGCGTCGTAAATTCCCTGATCAGTTCTGTTTTCCATTCCACTTTTTTGTTTACGCTTCATTTTCTTTTCCTCTCCTTTATCATTTGCAATATTTTATCAGGATCTTCCATTCCTGCGTCAGCCGTTCCAGGGAACAGGACGCATTCGCCGGACTGGTAGAAGGCAGACCTATGATCTCTTTCCCTGTTTTCGGCCTGCTGTACCGGTTGTACAGCTGACAGGCTTTCTGGCCGTTTCCGAAAATCTGCCGGATATCCGCCAGGCTGAGGATCTGCTCCAGAGGCGCCGGCTCAGGATTGCGAATGCTGCTGTCACTGGAGCCGATAATATCACAGCTGGTGATTACATCCCACAAAGCAATTCTGTGATCCAGCAGCAGCTTCTTTTTCTCATCTGCTGTCTGCGGCACCGGTTCTTCCCACAGCCCGGCAATCACCTTCCAGAACCGATTGCGGGGATGGCCGTAATAAAACTGATTTTCCCTGGATTTCACCGATGGAAAGGTGCCCAGAACCAGCACCCGGGAATGGCTGTCATACACAGGCGCAAATGGATGAACCACATGGACGTGCCTGTCTTCTCCATGCTCTTCCTGCTTTCTCATACGCCCTTCCCCTTCCGCGGCTTTGTGCCCTTCTGTCCTCTGGATGCCAGCTTCATCCGCCGCAGATCCAGCTCCCGGCCTTCATAAAGGACAGCGGCGCTGTCATCATCTGCCCCCAGCTGGTATACATGTTTCACATGATCCCCGGCCGACAAAGTGATCCCTTTTACGCCGACTGCTGTCTTTTTATACAGTTCTGCTTCCTCTGCAGGGAATTTCAGAAAATATCCGGTTTCTGTCTGGAGAACCATCTGACCTCCCTGAGCCGCCTGCTCCACGTAAACCAGCCGATCGCCCTCCGTCAGCTTGGTAGAACGCACAGTCCTGTTTGCGGTATCAAATTCACCGGACTCTGTCTGTTTCACATAGCCCTGGCAAGTCACAAACAGCAGCCTTTTCCCTGCCATTTTCCCCCTGGAAGTTACATAGAGGATTGTCTCTTTTTTTGAATCATACCGGCTCAGATTATCTACCGGCACGCCTTTGTCCTTCCATTTCTGAAAAGGAATGTCCGTCACCTTCACCTGATGCATCAGGCCCTGGTCAGTAAAGAGCAGAATCCGGTCTGTATTTTTGCAGACAAACAGATACCGGTATTCATGTTCCATAGCCTGACCCGATTTCTCATAAGCAGCCACATCACACACCTTCACATATCCGAACCGGTCCATGGCAAATACCACATCCTGCTCCTGAATTTCCTCCTTCACCTCTGCCGCCTCCTGGGCATCAGCAATCACCGTTTTCCGCGGTTTTCCGAATTCCCTCTTAATATTCTCCAGATCTTTGCGGATGGCATTTTTCATGGCCCGGTCGCTGCCCAGAATTTTTTCATATCGGGCGATGTTCTTTACGGTTTCCTCATGCTCCTTCTCCAAAGCCAGAATTTCCAGCCCGATCAGCTTGCTGAGACGCAAATCCAGAATCGCCTGGGCCTGACGTTCCGTAAAGCACAGCTTTTTCGCCTGTTTCTCTGACCGGGCAGTGCGGAAAGTCACCTGAGAGGGCTGCCCCATGAGACAGGCTCTTGCCTGCTGCTGGGTTTTACTGCCCCGTATGATCTCAATAATCAGATCGATCAGATCCACTGCCCGGATCAGTCCCTCCTGAATCTCTCTGCGCTGCTGCTCCTTCTCCAGGAGATTATGATACTTTCTGGTATTAATCTCCACCTGAAAGTCCAGGCTGTGCTGCAGAATCCCTTTCAGGCTGAGGGTTTCCGGCCTGCCGTCCACGATGGCCAGCATATTGACGCCGAAGGTATCCTCCAGCTTCGTCTTTTTATACAGAATATTTTTAATCCGCTCCACATCCGAACCCTTTTTGAGCTCCAGTACAATGCGGATGCCTTCCTTGGAAGATTCATTGGCGATGTCTGTGACCTCCGGCAGCTTCCGGGTCTCAGCCAGGCTGCCCACATCCGCCAGAAACCGGTGAATGCCTTCGCCCACCATAGTGTAAGGGATCTCAGTTACCACCAGCTTATCTTTGCCGCCTCTTCCCTTCGCCGGCTCAAATTCCACCCTGCCCCGCAGCTTGATTTTGCCTGTCCCTGCGGCATAGATCCGCGGCAGATCTTTCTGGTTAATCACAATTCCCCCTGTGGCAAAGTCAGGCCCGGGAATATACTGCAGCAATTCCTCGGATGTCAGCTCCGGGTGATCGATCAGAGCAATCATCCCGTCGATGGTCTCCGCCAGATTATGGGAAGGAATGCTGGTAGCCATACCGACAGCGATTCCCTCCGCGCCGTTTACCAGCAGATTGGGGATCCGCACCGGCAGCACCGTCGGCTCCTGCTCCGTCTCATCGAAGTTTGGGACAAAATCCACCACATTTTTATCCAGGTCGGCCAGGTACACCTCTTCTGTCAGTTTCTGAAGACGGGCCTCTGTATACCGCATGGCGGCAGAATCATCCCCCTCGATAGAGCCGAAATTTCCATGGGGTTCCGCCAAAGGCTCATTCCGCTTAAAATCCTGAGCCATTACCACCAAAGCGTCATAGACAGAAGCATCCCCATGGGGATGATATTTGCCCATGGTATCGCCCACGATTCTGGCACATTTCCTGTGGGGTCTGTCATGACGCAGGCCCAGTTCATACATGGCATACAGGGTACGCCGCTGTACCGGCTTCAGTCCGTCCCGCACATCAGGCAGCGCTCTGGCAGTAATGACGCTCATGGAGTAGTCAATATAGGATTGCTTCATACATTCAGAATATTCTGTTTCGATAATACGGTCTGACATATATATTTTCTCTCCTTTATCCCATCTCAGGCATCAATCTGGGCTTCTCTGGCATGGTCATGAATAAACTGCCTGCGAGGTCCTACATCACTGCCCATCAGCATCTCCGTTACTGCCGCGGCTCCTGCGGCATCCTCGATCTCAATCCGTTTCAGCAGCCTGGTCTCCGGGTTCAGGGTTGTCTCCCACAGCTGCTGTGCATCCATCTCGCCCAACCCTTTATACCGCTGCAGAATAAAGTTTTTATGCCGCTTTCGATACTGAAGAAGCGCCTGGTCGTCATAAAGATATTCCTCCGGTCCTTTCTTCGGAATAGCCTTATATAAAGGCGGCGTTGCCAGGTACACATGGCCCTGTGCAATCAGTTCCGGCATAAACCTGTAAAAAAAAGTGAGCAGCAGGGTGCTGATATGCGCGCCGTCCACATCGGCATCAGTCATAATAATAATCTTGTCATATTTCAGCTTGGAAATATCGAAATCATTGCCATACCCCTCAGAAAACCCACAGCCGAAAGCCTGAATCATGGACTTGATTTCCGCGTTGGCCAGCACTTTGTCCATAGATGCTTTTTCCACATTCAGAATTTTGCCCCGGATGGGCAGTATCGCCTGGTACTTCCGGTCACGGGCTGATTTTGCCGACCCGCCGGCAGAATTTCCCTCCACAATAAATATCTCATTTTTTGACGGGTCCCGGCTCTCACAGTTGGCCAGCTTGCCATTGGCGTCAAAGGAAAATTTCTGCCGGGACAGCAGGCTGTTTTTGGCCTTCATCTCTGTCTTGCGGATTTTCGCTGAAGTCTCCGCCTTTCCCAGAATCGCCTTGAGGGTATCCAGATTTTTGTCAAAATACAGGGTCAGTTCCTCTCCTGTCACTGCCGCCACCGCCCGGGACGCGTCCGCGTTGCCCAGCTTCGTCTTGGTCTGTCCCTCGAACATCGGGTCAGGATGGCGCACCGACACCACAGCCGTCATGCCGCAGCGCGTATCTGCGCCGGTAAAATTGTCATCTTTTTCCTTCAGGATGCCCAGCTCTCTGGCGTAGGTATTCATCAAAGCGGTAAACTTCCCCTTAAAGCCGGTGAGATGCGTGCCTCCTTCCGCTGTATGAATACTGTTGCAGTAACCCAGAATCAGTTCCTCAAAACCGCTGTGAAACTGAAAGGCGATCTCAGTCTCTATATTTTCCTCCCGTCCCCTGACGCTGATAATCTCGCTGACTGGTTCCTTCCCCTGGTTCAGCCGCTTCACATAACCCACGATGCCCTCAGGCTCATGGAACACCTCAGGCTCCTTTCCATCCCTCAAATTCTCAAACCGCAGGGTCAGACCCGGATTCAAATAAGCTGTCTCGTGGAGACGCTCCCGCACCAGTTCTTCCCGGAATCGAGTCTGTTCAAAAATTTCCCGGTCGGGCAGAAACCTGATGACAGTGCCTGTTTCTTTCGTTTTTCCCACAGCGGGGAGAAGACCGTCTTTCAGCTCTGTTGACGGAATTCCCTTTTCATAGCTGTCCTCATATACTTTTCCATCCTTTTTTACCTGAACCTTCATCCAGGCAGACAGGGCATTTACTACAGAAGAACCTACGCCATGGAGGCCGCCAGATACTTTATAGGCATTCTGGTCAAATTTCCCGCCGGCATGAAGGGTTGTAAAAATCACCCGTTCAGCCGACACGCCTTTCTGGTGCATATCCACCGGGATCCCCCGGCCATTGTCCTCCACCAGTGCAGAACCGTCCGGCTCCAGCACCACCCGAACCTCCGTACAGAACCCGGCCAGATGCTCGTCCACAGCATTATCCACAATCTCATAAATCAGGTGATTCAGCCCTCTGCTGCCAGTGCTCCCGATATACATGCCCGGACGCCTCCGGACCGCTTCCAGACCTTCCAGCACCATAATCGAATCCGCGTTATATTGACTCATATCAAACATCTCTCCTCATCTGACAAACACACATACGTTCGTATTATAGCAGATGTCCCGTGATTGGTCAAATTGAACTGATCAGAAAAAGCTCTACGCAAATGGCTGTCCCATCCGCATAGAGCTTCTTTCTCATTCACGCAAACTGATATCTGTACTGACGTGCTTACTGCCTTTAACGGCTTCCGATCACATCAACGATCTTCACCGGCGTCATATAATTCCATCTGGAAATGATGATTCCTCTTCTGGAATTCGCCGCATGAATGATCTGTCCGTTTCCGATATAGATCGCCACATGGTCGATTCTGCCTGAACTGCTGTAGAAGACCAGATCACCGGGCTGCATTTCAGAGGAGCTGATGCTTGTCCCCACTGTCGCCTGAGAAGAGGATGTTCTCGGAAGAGAGATTCCATACTGTCTGAATACCGATAACACGAATCCAGAACAGTCAGCGCCGTTGGTCAGGCTGGTTCCTCCCCATACATAAGGGTTGCCCAGGTAATTCATGGCAAAATTAACAAGATTGGTTCTCAGGCTGGAAGAACTGCTGACCGGCGTATATTCATATGCCTCAATCAGCGCATATCTCACATCAGCATAATCCGCAGAAATATAGCCGTAATTATCTGCAACATCGTCATCCCCGCCTTCCAGGGAAATCTTAATCCATCCATCCACTTCCTCCAGAACATCATATCGTTCCTCGGAACAGATCTTGGTGATAATCTCGGAGTCTGTGCTGGGCTCCTTACGCACATTCAGGTTGGCCTCTGAGGTTACAACCGCTCTCAGCTTTGCCATTTCAATGGCTTTCAGCTTTGCGTCCTCGCCCGTCATAATGTATTCCTTCGCCACATAACCGGTTACCGGACCGGATTTAATCTGATACCAGCCATCCACTTCTCCCAGGATCTCACATCCTGAGAAACGGATCATTTTGCCGATCACATCACTGCTCTGGCTGGGCTCCTCCCTGACATTCAAAAAGTTTTCCACATTGGCCACACCCAGGTTCTGATAGCTGTTCAGAACAGATGCTACCTCATTAGATGTCATAGTAGTCAGATCAATGGTGACAGATTTGGACACATTGCCCGAAGCATAAGCCTCATAATAATCATCCAGCGTAACTGCGGCTCCCGCCATGCTGTCATTCTCTCCAGACAAATCTACCCGGCTGTCCACAATCTGATGATATTCGTCAATGGCTACGGAAGCGCCTGCCAACGCCGAGTCCGTGGCCAGAGTACTCTCTGACGCATAGACCCCCTGCCCGATCAGCATGGAACCGCATAATGCCAGGGTCAACAATTTCGTTCCGGTAACTTTTATCATTTTAATCTCCAGTTCTTTCTAAAATCAGTCTGTGAATATTACAATTCTGTTTAAATGTTACATAATTATTAAATTTTGTTACAGGCTCATTATAGCAACTGTTACATTCTTTGTCAACCGCATATTCCTACAAATTTTTACCATGCTGAAAAAGTACTGAAAAAAGTGCAGCAGTTCAGCCATGTAAGCCGGAAAAGGCGGCTGAATTGCTGCAAAAAATACTTACCGCTGCCGGGTAAGAAAATACTGCTCTGCGTATCGGGCATCCCGGTTCATCTGCCGGGTCAGTGCCTCTACTGACTCGAATTTCTGTTCCGGCCGTACAAAGGTATGGATCATTACCCGGGCCATTTTCCCGTACAGATCTCCGCCGGCATGAAGCAGATAGGTTTCCACTCCACAGATATGCTCGCCGCTGACAGTCGGTTTATAGCCGATGTTGGTAACACCCTGATACAGCCTGCCCTCAATTTCCACACTGGTAACATACACCCCGTTGGGCGGCAGCAGCTTTTCCGGGCCGGGAATCAGATTAATGGTAGGCATACCGATCGTTCGCCCCAGGCGCGCCCCATGAACGATCTCTCCGGTTACACAGAAATCATAGCCCAGCAGTTCATTAACCCGCTCCATATTTCCTCCGGACAGTTCCTCCCGGATCAGAGTGCTGCTGATCACCTGCCCGTGATCGCGCTCCTTTTCCACCACCCAGAGGTGATAGCCGTATTTCCGGCTCAGCTCCCCGAGCAGATTCACATCTCCCCCTCTCTGATACCCGAAGCGGAAATCCTCCCCCGCAGCCAGCTGCCGCACATGGAGCCGCTTTACCAGAATCTCCTCCACGAACCGGGCTGCCTCCATATTCCTGATCTCATCGGTGAAGGGGCAGGCCACCAGCCAGTCAGCCCCGAACCGCTCTGCCAGCCCGCATTTTTCCTGCCAGGTCAGCAGCATCCGGGGCGGCGTTCCTCCGATATAAGCCTTCGGCGGAATATCAAAGGTAAATACCACGGACAGGCATCCCTCTGCCTTTTCGTCCTGCAGCTTTTTCAGCAGCTTCTGATGTCCTCTGTGAAACCCGTCGAATTTTCCAAGAGTAATGGCCGATTCCCCGTCAGTATGGATATCCTCCATCCGGTTTACGTACTTCATGTGTCTCAAAATCCTTTCTGCTGTAATCTATTAACAGGAACAGTCCCATTATCTTCCATGCTCACTGTAAAACATTTTCCAGGGAGTGAGCATCTGCTTTTTTTCATCCTTCTCATAAACACCGATAAACCGGCCTTCTGAGTCATACACCCGGAACCGGTTTTCTTTTGCCTTCTGCCAGGGCAGAGGGTTCCCATTGTGGGCCCGGGCATCATCCCGGCTGTTCAGCCTGACCGAAGGACATCCACTAAAAAACTGATCCACCGGCAGAATATATTTCTCCAGACTGCCCTGACAGGACAGTTCTTCGATCTCTCTCAGTTTCAGGCTGTTCTCGATGGAAAACATGCCGGACCGCAGGCGGATCAGCGCTTCCATACAGCCGCCGCAGCCCGCCTTCCGCCCGATATCATGGCAGAGAGTCCGGATATAGGTTCCCTTGGAACAGTCCACCCGCATCCGCACACGGGGAAGACTGATTTCTTCTATTACAATATTATAAATCTGAATCTGTCTGGCAGGCCGGTCGATTTCTCTGCCGGCCCGGGCCAGTTGATACAGCTTTTGTCCGTTCACTTTGATGGCGGAATACATGGGCGGTATCTGTTCCACAGTTCCGATAAAACCACTGATGATCTGCCGCAGCTCTTCCTCTGTCGCTTCTGCCGGCCGTTCCTCCAGGGTCCGGCCGGTGATGTCCTGCGTATCAGTTTCTCTCCCCAACAGCAGTACTGCCTCATAGGACTTTTCTTTCTCAGTCAGCAAATCACACAGTTTAGTCCCTTTCCCCAGACATACCGGCAGAACGCCTTCCGCATCCGGATCCAGGGTTCCGGTATGACCGATTTTTTTCATTTTCAGAATGCCTCTCAGCTTCGCTACCACATCATGGGATGTGTATCCTTTTTCCTTATATACATTCAGGATTCCATCAATCATGGGCCGCCAGTTCCTCCTTCACACAGGACAGCATCGCTGCCAGCACCCCTTCCCTGTCTCCTGTCAGGCTGCACCCTGCTGCCCGGGCATGACCGCCGCCGCCGAATCTGGCAGCCGCCCTGCTGACATCCGCCCGGGATTTGGACCGCATACTGGCCTTAAAGATTCCCGGCGCTGTCTCATACAGGAAGAGGGAAACTTCCACTCCGTCCACCAGCCGCATCTGCTCCACAATGCCTTCCAGGTCCATGGGCGTAGCCCCCAGTGCTTCCATCTCCGCCAGAGACACAGAAGAATAGATACACTGCCCATCCGCGCACAGCTGGCTGTCCAGCAGAACCTTACCCATAATCCTGGTCTGGGAGAAGCTCTTCTGATAGAAAGTCTGGTCGATGATTTCTGTAAAAGGGACCCCTTTATCCATCAGTTTTCCAGCAATCTCCATGGTTCTGGAGGTTGTGCTCTGGTATTTGAACACGCCGGTATCATGAGCCATCCCGGTATACAGGCATACTGCCGTTTCTCTGCCGATCAGAGACTCCTCCATCAATTCAAAAAGAATCTCACTGGTAGAGCCAGTCTCCGGGCAGAGCACTGTGATCTGGGTAAAGCCTGGATTGGTCTTGTGGTGATCGACACAGACCGTAACCCGGGCCCGGTCCAGGATCGCGGCCCCTGCCCCCAGCCTGCCCCTGTCACTGGCATCGCAGACGATACACAGATCATAAATTTTCTCTGTCTGGAAATCATGATGTACATCACCGGCTCCCGGCAGGAGAAAAAACTCCTTCCGAAAAGGCTCCAGATAAACATCCGCCTCCATCTGAGGCGCTGCCTTTTTAATATAATGATATAAACCAAGACAGGAACCGACACAGTCCCCGTCAGGATGAATATGGCCGAGAATCGCCGCTGACCGGTTTCCTGCCAATACTTCGTCAATCTTCCTCATCATCTGCCTGCTCTTTCTCCTCCTGAGAACCTACCACCTCGTCAATCAGCCTGGACATATGGACGCCATATTCGATGGACTGATCCAGGATAAAGGTAATCTCCGGCGTATTCCGCAGGTTTACCGCCCGGGCCAGCTGATTCCGGATAAATCCCATGCCGCTTTTCAGTCCTGCCAGAGTATCCTTCCCCTCTTCCTCAGTGCCCAGGACACTGATATACGCCTTGCAGCTTTTCAGATCGGGAGCCACCTCCACAGAAACCACCGATGTCATCGGGTGAATCCTCGGGTCCTTCACTTCATTCTGAATGATATGGCTCAGTTCTCTCTGCACTTCCGCATTAATTCTGATATTTTTAATACTGTTTTTCCTCATTTTCTCTGTCCTTTCTCCTGTATGCCGCCGCAGGGAAGCTGCCCGCAGCTTTGCACGCGCGGTATACAGAATGAGGCAAACCAGAAAATCTCTGTTTGCCTCATCATACTCCGGATTATCTGGGAACTTCAACCATGGTATATGCTTCTACCATGTCGTCCTCTTTCAAATCATTAAATTTATCGAATACCAGACCGCACTCATACCCTGCGGCCACCTCTTTCACGTCATCCTTAAACCGCTTCAGGGAAACCAGCGCGCCGTCGAACAGCTGCTCGCCATCTCTGGTAATCCGGCAGCTGCAGTTTCTGACAAACTTTCCGTCCATCACATACACACCTGCAATGGTGCCTACACCCGATGCCTTGAAGGTCTGGCGCACAACGCCGTGGCCCAGCACCTGTTCCTCATAAATCGGATCCAGCATACCCTTCATAGCTGCTTCCACGTCAGCGATCGCCTGATAGATCACCTTGTACAGACGGATGTCTACCTTCTCCCGCTCCGCCACAGACCGGGCTGTGGCGTCCGGGCGTACATTGAAGCCGATAATAATGGCATTTGAGGCAGAAGCCAGCATCACATCAGATTCTGTGATGGCACCCACTCCTCCGTGGATCGTTTTCACCACAACCTCCTCATTGGACAGCTTCTCCAGACTCTGCTTCACAGCCTCCACAGAACCCTGCACATCAGCTTTGATGATAATCTCCAGTTCCTTCACATTGCCGGCCTTGATCTGGGAGAACAGATCATCCAGGGACAGCTTGCTCTTTGTATCCTCCAGCAGCTTTTCCCGTCCCTCTTTGATAAAGGTGTCGGCAAAATTCCTTGCTTCCTTCTCCGTATCAGGCGATACAAATACCTCGCCTGCATTGGGCACATCGTTTAAGCCCAGGATCTCCACAGGTGTAGAGGGGCCTGCCTCCTTCACCCTTCTGCCCCGGTCGTCAATCATCGCCCTTACCTTGCCGTAACAGGATCCCGCCGCAATGGCATCTCCCACATGAAGGGTACCCTTCTGAACCAGAACTGTCGCCACAGGTCCTTTTCCTTTATCCAGCTCCGCCTCAATCACCAGACCTCTGGCGTTTCTGTTAGGATTCGCCTTTAACTCCTTCACCTCAGCCACCAGAAGAATCATCTCCAGCAGTGTCTCAATGCCCTCCTTTGTATGAGCGGATACCGGAACGAAGATGGTACTTCCGCCCCAGTCCTCAGGAATCAGATCATACTCTGTCAGTTCCTGTTTTACCCGCTCCACATTGGCACTGGGTTTATCGATTTTATTGATGGCCACGATAATCTCAACTCCTGCCGCTTTGGCATGGTTGATGGCTTCGATGGTCTGGGGCATCACGCCGTCATCTGCCGCAACCACCAGGATGGCGATATCGGTAGACTGAGCGCCCCGCATACGCATGGCAGTAAATGCCTCATGTCCGGGTGTGTCCAGAAATGTAATCTTCTGTCCGTTAATCTCCACCACATATGCGCCGATCCGCTGGGTGATGCCGCCGGCCTCTCTGGCGATCACATTTGTCTCGCGGATCGCATCCAGCAGAGAAGTCTTGCCGTGGTCTACATGGCCCATAACGCAGACTACAGGCGGCCTGCTGACCATATCCTCTTCCTTATCCTCCGTATCCTTCAGCAGTTCGGCAATCACATCCACCTTTTCTTCCTGCTCACAGAGGAAGTCGAATTCCAGAGCTATGCTTTCTGCGGTCTCATAATCAACCTCCTGATTGATGGTAACCACCTTGCCCTGCATAAACAGTTTCTTCACAATCGCGGCAGGCTGTATCTTCATCTTGTCTGCCAGTTCCTTGATGGTCAGACTCTCGGGCAGAACCAGTGTCTTAATCTCATCCTCTGCAGGAACAGGCTTCGCCGGCTGAGCCGGTTTCTGAGCTTTCTTGGACACATTCTTCTCCATCTTGGTGAAGAAATCTTCTTTCTCCCGCTTTTCATATTTATTCTTGCTCTTGCTGTCCTGCTTCTTGTTGGCCTTGGAGTTCTGCGCCTGGCCGGGCTTTACATAGGAATCCGGCTTCGGCATCGCGCTGCCTGATCCCCGTCTGTCAGTCTGCTGCCGCCGCTCTCCCTGAGGACGGTCGCCCTGGGAACGGTTATAGCCTCCCTGAGAACGTCTCTCGCCCTGCTGGCGCCGTTCGCCCTGAGAACGTTCGCTCTGCTGGCGGTCACCCTGCTGACGGCGGTCGTTTCTGGGGCGTTCATCCCCATGTCTGCCCTCAGAATTCCTGGACGCTGTTTTTTCCTCTGCCGACGATACCTGCGCGGCAGACAGTACAGTCTTTTCATGCTCTCCGGCAGGCTGGGCAGTCCTCTGTTCTCCATTCTGATGAGGTCTGGCAGAAGGACGGCCCGTTCTCTGGCCTGCAGGACGACTGCTCTGACTCTGGCCCGCCGGCCGTCTCTGTCCGGACTGCTGTCCCTGACCCGTCTGCTGGCTGCCCTGCTGACCCTGGCCTGCAGGACGTCTCTGTCCCTGACCCTGGCCTGCAGGACGTCTCTGTCCGGACTGCTGTCCGCCTCTGCCGGAACGGCCGCCTCTGTTCAGAGAACTGTTCTGCGGACGAAAAACCACCGAAGCTCTCTTTTTCACCCCTTCCCCATCCTTTTTCTGGGCCAGGGCTCTTTTTACCATCGCCACATGGTTATCCTCCAGAACGGTATCATCGGCTGCCGCCACACCTCTCGCCTGAAGAATAGATACAATTTCACTGCTTGATTTATCTAATTGGGCTGCTAATTCACTTACTTTGATTTTTGCCATACTTACTACCTCCGTCTTTCTTTTCTTCATTCATTTTTTCGTAATCGTCCCGAAGCCGATCTTCAATTGCCTTGCCAAATCCTTCGTCTGTCACTGCCACAGACGCCCGATATACCTTACCTATGGCAGCTCCCAGCGTTTCTTTATCACTGTAAAAATATACCGGCACTTTATAGTAAGTACACATATTGGCGAACATCTTCTTTGTGTTCTCTGAGGCATCCCCTGCCACCAGAACCACACTGGCCAGGCCGGACTTCACTGCCTTTTCTGCCGCAAATTCACCGCTTGCCACCTTCCCGGCTCTCATAGCCAGGCCGATCAGGGAAAGGACTTTATTCTGCACCAAGATTTCTCATCTCCTTCTGCAGTTCTTCGTACGCCTCCTTCGGTACCGCGCACTGGAACGAACGCTCCAGCCCCCTGGATTTCACTGCGGCTTCGAAGCAGGACATGCTTTTACACAGATAAGCACCCCGGCCGTTCTTCTTCCCCGTAGCGTCTATTACAAACTGATTCTCCGGTGTTTTTAAGATCCGGATCAGTTCCTTTTTATTTTTCATTTCCCTGCATCCGATACACTGGCGCATGGGAACCTTGCGTTTCACACTCATATAAGCCCTCCATGCTTATCATTGGTTCTCTTCATCCTCGTTAAAGGAGTCCCCGGCGTCATCCCCTTCACCGTAAGCCCCGTCATCGTAGGGCTCATCGCCGTCATCGTAGTCCTCGTCGATGCCGTCATAGTCTCCCGCATCGTCATAGGTCTCGTATTCCTCGTAGCCCTCATACTCCTCCGTGACGCCGTCCAGATAGCCGATCTCCTCCAGCAGGCCGGACTCTCTGGCCTGGGTTTCACTCTTGATATCGATCTTAAATCCGGTCAGACGGGCTGCCAGGCGGGCGTTCTGGCCCACCTTACCGATGGCCAGAGACAGCTGATAATCGGGAACGATCACCTGGGCGGTCTTTTCTTCCTCATCTGCCACCACGCAGATCACCTTCGCCGGGCTCAGGGCGTTTTCGATCAGCACCGCCGGGTTCTCATCCCAGCAGATGATGTCAATTTTTTCTCCCCGCAGCTCCTCCACGATGGCGTTGACCCTGGCGCCGTTGATGCCTACGCAGGCGCCTACCGGGTCTACATTGGGATCATTGGACCAGACAGCCATCTTCGTTCTGGAACCGGCCTCTCTGGCCAGGCCTTTGATCTCCACGATGCCGTCCTTCACCTCTGCCACCTCTGACTCAAACAGCCGCTTGACCAGCTCCGGATGGGTTCTGGACACCAGGATTCTCGGGCCTTTGGTCGTATTTTTCACTTCCAGGATGTAGACCTTAATTCGCTCGGTGGGCTTGAATACCTCGCCCTTCACCTGCTCGCTCTCATTGAGGATCGCGTCGCATTTTCCCAGGTTGATGCTGACATTTTTGCCCAGATACCGCTGGACGATACCGGTCACTACTTCTTTTTCCTTTGCGTAATACTGGTTAAAGAGGGATTTCCGCTCTTCCTCCCGGATTTTCTGTAAAATAACATTTTTTGCGTTCTGGGTGGCGATACGGCCGAACTCCTTGGACTTGATCTCCACCCGGACGATATCTCCTACCATATAGCGTTTATCCTTCTGGCGGGCGTCCTCCAGGCTGATCTGGAGCATGCTGTCCTCCACATCCTCCACCACTTCTTTTTCCGCGTAAACCTCGAAATCACAGGTCTTCGGGTCAATGGTCACCTTCACATTATCCGCTTTCCCGAAATGGTTTTCACAGGCCTTAATCAGGGAATTCTCAATTGCTTCTAATAATGTATCTTTACTGATGTCTTTTTCCTGCTCCAGCAGATTTAACGCATCCAATAATTCCTTACTCATGTTTCAGTATCCTCCTCGTCTCTGAAATTAAAAATCAAACGCCAGACGGATCAACGCGATGCCAGAACGCTCAAATGTCAGTTCAGAGCCATCCTCCTGCTCTATGGTTACCTGGCTGCCGTCATAGGATTTCAGTATTCCGAAAAATTCTTTTTCTTTATTGAAAGGCTTAAACAGCCTGATCTCCACTTCCCTGCCAATGCTGCGGGCAAAATCCTTTTCCTTCTTCAGCGGCCTGCCCAGCCCCGGGGAGCTGACTTCCAGAATATAACTCTCTTCAATAAAATCTTCCTGATCCAGAAGGTCGCCGAAAGCCCTGCTGACCAGCTCACAGTCATCGATGGTAATCCCGCCCTCTTTGTCGATATACAGGCGCAGGTAGCGGGTTCCCGCCTCCTTCACAAACTCTACGTCAACCAGTTCAAAATGATTGGCCTCAATCACAGGCATAATCAATGCCTCTGCCCGCTGTTCGTAATCTTCTTTTTTTGACACTCCCATTCTTCCTTTCAAAACTGCGCGTGCCGCTGTAAAATTTCCCAAGAGCGTGGAAAGAGTGGGCTCTCGCCCACTCTTTCAGCTCCACAACAATCGATACCTTTCCTAGTATACCACCCTGGTTTCCAAATTACAAGAGGTTTTTTTCATCTTTCTGCCACTTTCCGGGCCTGCCGGGGCTTCTGGGGCAGCTGCACCAGGATAATCCCGGCAAACATCAGCAGGCAGCCCAGCAGTTCTCTGGCAGACAGCTGCTGCCCCAGCAGCACCCAGCCGGCCAGTACGGAAAAGACGGATTCCAGACTCAGCATCAGAGAAGCGGCTGTAGGACTGACTTCTTTCTGCGCCACAATCTGCAGGGTATAGGCTACGCCGCAGGAGAGCACTCCTGCATACAAAATCGGCGCCCAGGCGCTGATAATGGCCGGCAGGCTGGGATTCTCTGTCAGCATCATCGGAATTCCGCAGAGAATCCCGCAGGTGAAAAACTGAATACATGACATTTTCACCCCGCTTACATGGGGAGAAAAATAATCAATCACCAAGATATGTACCGCAAAACATACAGAGCCCATCATCACCAGCAGGTCCCCCCTGCCTACACTGAAATCTCCGGTAATGCAGAGGAGATACATGCCGATAACGCCCAGGACCACGCTAACCCATACCATCACCGGCGCTTTTTTCCCCATAAACAGGCCGATCACCGGCACGATAATCATATAAAGGGCGGTGATAAACCCGGCCTTCCCGACCGTGGTATAGCCGATGCCGATCTGCTGCAGAGAACTGGCCAGGGCGAGACATACGCCGCAGCAGATACCGCCGGTCACCAGCATCCTCCTGTCCTCTTTCAGCTTTTCCTCTGTTCCTCCCTCTTTCTTTCCCACTCTGTCCAGCAGAAAAATGCAGGGAATCAGGACAATCCCGCCGATCAGCGACCGGACCGCGTTAAAAGTAAAAGGGCCTACATAATCCATGCCCACACTCTGGGCCACAAAGGCAACACCCCAGATCAGGGCTGTTAAAATCAGAAGCAGACTGTTTACTGCTTTTTTCCCATTCATCGTTTATCTCTCCGTTGATATCATTGCAAATTTCATGCAAATTTTCATTTGCGCCTCACCAGTATACTCCATTCTCCTATAATCTGCAAGCAAAAAAGAAAGGAACACAATCTTCACGTTCCTTTCTCTGTGCTATGTATCAGCGTTCTATTCTAAATAAGGTTCAATCTGCTTAATCAGTTCTTTTCCATGTTCAGTATCCCGGTCCGCATAGAGGTGCAGAACGATCTTTTCTTCCGGATTTAAACTGCATATCCCGAGAAACGACTTGGCGTCCACTTCCCGTCTCCCCTGAATCAGGTCAGCTTCGATGGGATACTGACTCAGGATATGGGTAAATTTCTGTGCTTCTTTTAAATTTGCCCAGCGAACTGTCTTGCAAATCATAACGCGGTCTCCTTTCATGTGAACCAAGCCTTAATGCTGTTATTATTCACAAATTATTATATCCTGCTTTGGATATTATTTCAACAATTTTTCAATTATTTTTTCGCCTTTTTGCGATAATTTCTTTCAATTATCTTATTTTACATAATCTCAAATATATTTACAGAAAATTTTTATTTTTTTCTTACTATTAACATTAGAAAACAGCGGATATTCTCTCCGCTGTTTTCCGGTGTGTTTTTTCATGGGTTTTCCCACGATTCTCTTATGGTATCTGTTTCTGTATGGTATCTGTTTCTGTATGATATCTGTTTCTGCCCGGCAGGCCGCTTCTCTGCGGAGGTCACCGGGTGAATTCCAGCACACCCAGGAAAGAGTCTCCCACCTGATTCATCCCCTCACTGCTGGGGTGAAGAGCGTCATTGTGCCGCTCTACCGTTTCATCTGTGTAGGAATTCAGCTGTTCTGTCTCCGTTGAATATCCGTTTTCCGTGTCCAGCGTAGCATAGATGGGAACCAGATAAATATTTTCCGCCTTATGGGCATCATCATCATAATACTGAATCAGGGTTTTCGCCATGGTCATCATACTGGTATTGTACTGGCGGCTGGAAATCATCGCCCCAAAACTGCTTCCAAAGGCATCCTGATCCGAACCCAGCTGACCGAACGCGATCATCACAGTAATCTCCGGATTATATTCATGAATGGACTGGATCATCGGTTCCAGATAATTCTGGATCCATTCATTTACCTCTGCCTCACTGCACCCATAGGTGAAATCATTGGCTCCGGATAAAATCGAGATATGAGTCGGCGTCTTTCCGCCGAAGCATACCGCAAACCGTTCCATAAATTTGGAAAAGCTGAACTCATATCCCTCCGGCTGAGTTTCCATGGGCACCCACTGGCTTCCGTCCCACTGAATATACTGTTCTCCCTCAGGTCTGGAGGCGTCCGCCATCACATCTCCCACTGCCGGGTTCTTATAATACCCGTTTTCATCCCAGAGATATTCTCCCTCATCCTGCCATCCTCTGGCAAATTTTTTATACAGGGCTGTATTATAGGCTCCGTCATCACAGGTGACGATATTCTTCATGGTCTGCACACAGCCCTTATACTGGCTGCCGCTGACTCCCTTGGGGAAAAGGAACGGACTGTCCAGATCCGTCATAAACCGATGCATATAACTGTCCAGCGACCAGCCGCCGTGTCCTACTCTGGGCATGTTTTCCCCCGGACGTTCCATGACGCCCAGCAGGTTCAGGTTATTTACCTGATCTCTGATTCTGGCACAGTATTCGCCAATCTCTGTCCAGCTGTCGCCGATGCACATCAGGTTAATCTCATCCTCTGACTGCTGTTCCACGAAATTCATAATCAGCCCCTGTCTGGCTACAATCTCGTTGTTTGCGTCAAAGAGCCTCAGGTTCGCTTCATACAGCAGTTCTGTCAGCTCTGCTGTCTGTACGCGGTAGCAGTTGTTCATCTGGATTCCCTCATGGGCTGTCACCTCAAACACTGCGTACTCTCCCGCTGTGATGTTTTTATAATAGATATTATACTGCTGATCCTCATCAGTTTTCTGAAAGTACATGACCTTCGGAAGAATAAATTCAGCCTGCGCTGTCTGCTCTTCCTCCGTTTCCGCCTGGGCATTTGCCTCAACAGCCTCTGTCTGCGCTTCTGTCGTCTGTTCCTGAACAGTTGTCTCTTCCTGCGCGGCCGTCTCCGTCTGCTGTTCCCGGGCAGCCGCCTGCAGTTCTGTAGAAAGCTCCTCCAGCTTCAGATCTACCTGCTGATTCACATACTGGGATAATTCTTTTTTCGCAAAACCAAATCCTGCTGTAAAGATTCCCGCCGCAAGAATACAGACAGCTATAAACACACCAATCCTTGTCCAAAATTTTTTCATATATCCGCCCTCGCTATCCTCATTATATTCTGCAATATATTATCCTATTACATTTTTTTCTTGTTTTCAATCACTTTTTGTTATACACAATATACCATCCTGTTTTTAAATTCAATGAAAACAATTCTTATGATTTTATGAAGATTGGGGAGGCAGTCCATCCGCAAGTCAAGACCACCCGCTTAGCGGGTGGCTTGTTCTGCCCCTAGAAGGGGCTGTTACCTGCTTGCGCCCGGAAGGCGCACTGAAGGCCTACCAACTGCACCACATTCACAGCAGCCCCTAAAGGGGCTTATTCAGTGCTTCCTTATTCCGGCACAGCCCCAAAGGGGGCTTGCTGGTTTGCTTTGTCTTCCTACCACCACTCCAAGTGGTTTATTTCTTGTTTTTCCTTACCGGCTCACCCGTAAACGGGTCGATATACTCTACTAATGACATCTGATCATATTCCAAATCTTCTTTTATTTGATTCTGTATATACGCTTTTATTGCAGCTGTGTTCTTTCCCACTGTATCCACATAATACCCGCGGCACCAGAAATGCCGGTTCCCATATTTGTATTTTAAATTCGCGTGCTTTTCGAATATCATAAGTGAGCTTTTTCCTTTCAGGTATCCCACAATTTCTGATACTGAATATTTCGGTGGTATTCTTACTAACATGTGTATATGATCCGACATACACTGCGCTTCGATAATTTCAATTCCCTTTCTTCTGCATAACGTTCCCAGAATCTGACCTACATCTGCTCTGATTTCTTTGTATATTACCTGTCGACGATATTTCGGCGCAAAAACAATATGGTACTTGCATTCCCATTTTGTATGGGCTAAACTATTATTGTCCATTTTGGACCTCCTGTGCTTATATTTGTGGTTTGCAGACCCACT
>CAJFOT010000143.1 GCA_904397815.1 Candidatus Paralachnospira sangeri | reverse complement strand
TACCATAAATCAGTGAGGAGTTGTTTTATTTTGTGACAAAAAGAATCCCGTATTTATGCGGGTTCTGGCGTTTCGCAAACGCCTAAAAAATGAAAAAATTTGAAAGGAGCAAAAACAGATGAAAGAGATGACCGGAAAGGACAGGCTGATGGGGGCGATGATCGCCTATGACAGGGGTGACCCGAAACGGATACAGCATTTTATAAAGGTTCATGCCTTTGCCCGCATGATCGGGCGCCGGGAGGGGCTGGAAGGCCGGGAGCTGGAAACATTGCTGGCTGCCGCCATCGTCCATGATATCGGCATCCGGGTATGTGAGGAGAAATACGGCTCCTGCGAGGGAAAACTTCAGGAAAAGGAAGGACCGGCCATCGCGGAGAAAATGATGGGAGAACTGGGCTTTGACAGAGAAATGACTGAGCGGGTGGCCTTCCTGGTAGGGCATCATCACACATACCGGGACATCGAGGGCATGGACTATCAGATCCTGGTGGAAGCGGATTTCCTGGTAAATATCTATGAGGACGGGCTGTCCAAAGAGACAGCGGCCCATATTGAGAAGAAAATCTTCCGGACAGCGGCGGGGAAGAAGCTGCTGGAGGAGATGTATCTGGCGGAGAGGGAATAACGCCCGGAGGTTCTGCATAAAAGTGATATAAATCCATAGCTGTATGGGAGAATCCTTTAATGGCGGAGCCGAAAAATGAAAATTTACTGAATCTGAGCCTGGAAGCCACAGAGGAGGAACGGGAGAAATCTCCGATTCTGATGACCGGGTATGATCCTGCCGCCGACCGGTGGGAGCTGATTGTAAAATATGCCGGGAGCCTGGAGCAGATCCCGGAACGCTTTCCCGGCACCCGGGTGCAGGAGCTTCTGAATTCCTACGCGATTCTGAATATTTCCCAGACTTATGTGAACGCCCTTTCCCGTCTTCCCCAGATCTTATACATAGAGAAGCCCAAACGGCTGTTTTTTGCGGTGATCCGGGGAAAGCAGATTTCCTGCATCAGCCGGGTGCAGACAGGGCCCTCCGGCCTGAGCGGCAGAGGGGTGCTGGTGGGAATCGTGGACTCCGGCATCGATTACGCTCATCCGGATTTTTGTCATAAGGACGGGAGCAGCCGCATATTATATATTTGGGACCAGCAGTCAGACCGGGGAGATCCGCCGGCAGGATATGCCTTTGGGACGGAATACACCCGGGAGGAGCTGAACCGGGCCCTGGGCCAGCCTTCGGCTTCTCTGCGCCAGGAGACAGTGCCGCTGACAGATTTCAGCGGACATGGCACAGCGGTGGCAGGGATTGCGGCCGGAAACGGGGCCGCCCAGGAGGGACGGTACCGGGGAGTGGCCTATGAGAGTGACCTGATTGTGGTAAAGCTGGGGGCGCCGGAGGAGAATTCATTTCCCAGGACAACCCAGCTGATGGCGGGAATTGATTATCTGATCCGGAAATCCCTGGAGCTGAATATGCCGATTGCTGTGAATGTCAGCTTCGGAAATAATTACGGCAGTCATTCGGGAAACAGCCTGCTGGAGTCCTATATGGATGACATTGCGGGGCTGGGCAGAAGCTCCATCTGTGTGGGAACAGGCAATGAGGCGGGCAATCCTGTCCATGCCGGGCTGGATTTTCAGCCGGGCCGCACAGGGGAGGTCAGAGATGTGCTGCTGGGAGTGGCTGCGTCAGAGCCGGTGCTGAATGTTCAGATATGGAAGGAATTTACCGATGATATCGCCATAGAGGTGATCCATCCCTCCGGGCGTTCCACCGGCACCCTTTATCCCTACGAGGGGGCACAGCGGTATCCCATCGGGAATACGGAGCTGCTGATCTATTATGGCGAACCCAATCCCTACAGTATCAGTCAGGAAATTTTTATTGATATGATTCCGAAGGATTCTTATATAGACGGCGGGACATGGCGGATCCGCATGACGCCCAGGCAGATACTGTCGGGCCGTGTGGATTTGTGGCTTCCGTCAGCCAGTACATTGAACCGGGGAACGGGATTTCTGAATCCCTCGCCGGATGCTACCATGACCATTCCTTCCACGGCCAGAAAAGTTATCGCGGTGGGCGCTTACAACGCTTACACGGACGCTTACGCGGATTTTTCCGGGCGGGGGTATGCTCCGCTGACCGGGATGGTAAAGCCTGACCTGGCGGCGCCTGGGGTGGATATTATGACGGCCGCGATTGGCGGAGGCTATGCCTCTGTGACAGGAACTTCTTTTGCTACCCCTTTTGTGACCGGCAGTGCGGCGTTAATGATGGAGTGGGGAATTGTGCGGGAAAATGATCCCTACATGTATGGGGAAAAGATCCGGGCCAGTCTGCAGCGGGGGGCCCGGCGTCCGCTGGCAGAAATGTTGTATCCCAATCCTCGATGGGGATATGGCGCATTGTGTTTGTCTGACAGTTTATATTAAATATAGATATAAGTGGAAAAATTTATTTGTTTCCCACCAGGATGTATAGTATAATAGCGGTGTATATCAGACTGAAACAGCAAGGGTGGTGGGAAATTGGTAATCCGTCAATTATTTGAAGATCAGGAGGCAGCGCTGTTAAGTCCGTGGGCTTCTTTCAGTAAGGACGCGGTCAGAGACCGGGAGGAGGAGAAGTGTGATGTGCGCACTGATTATCAGAGAGACCGGGACAGGATTGTTCACAGTAAAGCCTTCCGCCGGATGAAGGATAAGACTCAGGTTTTTCTGGCGGCAGAGGGGGACCACTATCGCAACCGTCTGACACATACTCTGGAAGTGGCCCAGCTGTCCAGAACCATTGCCAAGGCGCTTCGGCTGAATGAAGAGCTGACAGAAGCGATCGGTTATGGTCATGATCTGGGGCACACCCCATTTGGCCATTCCGGAGAGGATGCTCTGGATCAGGCGCTGCAGGAACTGGGAACCGGTTTCCGGTTCCGTCACAATGTTCAGAGTATTCGGGTGGTAGAAAGGCTGGAGAAGGGCGGGCGGGGATTGAATCTGACTGCGGCAGTACGAGACGGCATCCTGAATCATGGCACCAGTGGGAGCCCTTCTACATTGGAAGGAAAAATTGTCCGGCTTTGTGATAAGATTGCCTATATAAATCATGATATTGATGACGCAATCCGTGGCCGGGTGCTGACAGAGCAGGACCTGCCGGAGGCGTATACAGAGGTACTGGGGCATTCAGTACGGGAGCGGCTGAATTATCTGATTCATGATATTATTATCCACAGTCAGGGCCGGGATCAGATTGTTCAGTCAGAGGAGGCGGCGGCAGCTATGCTGGGGCTGCGCAGCTTTATGTTCCGCGAGGTATACCGCAGTAAAATTGTCAAAGCAGAAGAATCAAAAGCGAAGCAGCTGCTGAAAAATCTTTTTTCATTCTATATGGATAAATGGGAGATGCTGCCGGAGGAATATGCCCGCAGGATCGCCGGCTCCGAGGAGCCGAAGGAATTGATCGTCTGTGATTATATTGCGGGGATGACAGACCATTTTGCCATATCTAAATTCGAAGAATTATTTATTCCAAAAGGCTGGAAAAGTGAGACTTGAAAGAGAGGATGAGGATTATGTATTATCCTGATACAGTGGTGGAGGAGGTCAGGGCGGCCAATGATATCGTGGATGTCATATCCCAGTATGTGAAACTGGTCAAGAAGGGGAGCAATTACTTCGGCCTCTGTCCCTTCCATAATGAGAAAACAGGTTCTTTCTCGGTTTCCAGGGAAAAACAGATGTATTATTGCTTTGGCTGCGGCGCCGGGGGGAATGTGATAACGTTTCTGATGGAATATGAAAATGCTACCTTTCAGGAGGCGCTGAAAACCCTGGCTGACCGGGCGGGAATCAAACTGCCGGAGCGTGAAATCTCCCGGGAGGAGCGGGCAGAGGCAGATCTTCGCTCGGCTCTGCTGGAGGTGAATAAGGAGGCGGCCAGATATTTCTATTTTCAGCTGAAGAGCAGCCGGGGCGGACATGCCATGGAATATCTGAAAAACCGTCAGCTCAGTGACGAAACGATTACAAAATTCGGTCTGGGCTATGCCGATATCAGCAGCGATGACCTGTACCGCTATCTGAAAGGCAAGGGATATTCTGACAGCCTGCTGGCCCAGTCGGGGCTGGTCCGTGTGGATGAGAGAGGCGGTCATGACAAGTTCTGGAATCGTGTCATGTTTCCCATCATGGATGTGAACAGCCGGGTAATTGGCTTCGGCGGCCGGGTGATGGGGGACGGGAGTCCCAAGTATCTCAATTCTCCGGAGACCAGGATTTTCGATAAAAGCCGGAACCTCTACGGACTGAACGCGGCCCGGAGTTCCAGGAAGCCTTATCTTCTGATCTGCGAGGGTTATATGGATGTGATATCCATGCATCAGGCAGGCTTTACTAATGCGGTGGCATCCCTGGGAACCGCTTTTACTCTTCAGCATGGGATGCTGATCAAGCGATATGTGAATCAGGTAATCCTCACCTATGACAGCGATGATGCCGGCGTCAAGGCAGCTCTGCGGGCCATCCCGATTCTGAAAGATGCCGGGGTTTCGGTAAAGGTGCTGAATATGCGCCCCTATAAAGATCCGGATGAATTTATCAAAGCGGAGGGTGCGGAGAACTTCCAGAAGCGGATCGATGAGGCGGAGAACAGTTTCTTGTTCGAGATCGGAGTACTGCGGCAGAAATATGATTTTCAGGATCCGGAGCAAAAGACCGCTTTCCAGAATGAAACAGCCCGGAAACTGCTGGAATTCCGGGAGGAACTGGAGCGGAATAATTACATAGAAGCGGTAGCTGCCCGCTATGGGATGGGGTATGAGCAGCTGAAGAGCCTGGTGGTTTCCCAGGCTGCCCATTACCGGCCAAGGCAGGAAGCCCGGGTTCAGGAGACGGAAAGGCCGAAAAAGCCGAAGGAAAAGGATGACGGAAACCGGCGGGCTCAGCGTCTTCTGCTGACCTGGCTGGTCAGTGAGCCGGAGATTTTCCCGAAGATCAGCCCATATATCCGGGAAGAGGATTTCACAGATCCCCTCTATCAGAGGGTGGCGGTGATGGTATTCGATCAGCTGCAAAACGGTCGGGTAAATCCCGGCGGCATCCTGAATCATTTTATTAATATGGAGGAAGAATACAGATCAGTGGCAGCGATTTTCAACACCACGCTGCAGGATGTGTCGACCAAAGAGGAAAGAGAAAAGGCAGTCAGCGATATTGTTCGAAAGGTGAAGATGAACAGTCTGGAACAGGCCGGAAGGCAGGTCAGCGATCTGAATGCCCTCCAGCAGCTGCTGAAACAGCAGGCCCGGCTGCGGACACTGCATATTTCTCTCGATTAGGGACAAACTATTAAGAACAGCGGTTGCATACAGTAGCCAGAGGAGGTCGGCCGTTTATGAGTCACAAAACCAGGTCATGGAGCCAGAGCTTGAAACAGCTGCTGGACAGCGCAAAAGAGAAAAACAATATGCTGGATTACAGCGAAATGATTGATTTTTGCGAAAGAGAAGAACTGGATGCGAAAGACTTCGAAAAAATATTGGAATGTCTGGAGGAGCATAAAGTGCAGCTTATAAACGGAGATGAAACTCTGCAGGCAGATGAAGAGCTGGAAATGGAGATGGGTCAGGAAAACAGCGCCGGGCCGGAGACGGAACGGGGCAGGATGGATGATCCGGTAAAGATGTATCTGAAAGAAATTGGGAAGGTGCGGCTGCTCAGCTATGAGGATGAGATCAGGCTGGCCCAGCGGATTGAGGCAGGCGACGAGCAGGCGAAAAAGGAGCTGGCTGAGAGTAATCTGCGGCTGGTAGTCAGCATTGCCAAGCACTATATGGGCAGAGGGATGCAGCTGCTGGATTTGATCCAGGAGGGCAATCTGGGGCTGATGAAGGCTGTGGATAAGTTTGACTATCGGAAGGGGTATAAGTTCAGTACCTATGCCACCTGGTGGATCAAGCAGTCCATCACCAGGGCCATCGCAGACCAGGCCAGGACCATCCGGATCCCTGTCCATATGGTAGAAACCATTAATAAACTGATTCGGACTTCCCGGCAGATGGTGCAGGAGATGGGGAGAGAGCCAACGACAGAGGAACTGGCCCGGCGGATGAATCTGCCGCCGGAGCGGGTAAAGGAAATCATGAAGATTTCCCAGGAGCCGGTGTCTCTGGAGACGCCGGTGGGTGAAGAGGAGGACAGCCATCTGGTGGATTTTATTCAAGACAGTCAGGTGCAGGTGCCGGTGGAGGCGGCCACCTATCGTTTGTTAAAAGAACAGCTGTCAGAGGTGCTGGATACACTGAGCACCAGAGAGCAGAAGGTGCTGTGTCTCCGGTTCGGCCTTTATGACGGGAAGGCCAGGACACTGGAAGAGGTGGGACGGGATTTTAACGTGACTAGGGAGCGGATCCGTCAGATCGAGGCAAAGGCACTGCGGAAGCTGCGCCATCCCAGCAGGAGCAAAAAATTAAAAGATTTTCTGGAGTAAACATAAGATGGAATTGTCAAAACGGCTGACGGCGGTGGCTGGTTTTGTAGAGCAGGGAGCTGTCCTGGCGGATATCGGGACAGATCACGGCTATGTGCCGATTGCTTTGGTTCGCAGAGGGGTTATCCCCCGGGCCATCGCCATGGATGTGAATGCAGGGCCTCTGGCCCGGGCCCAGGCCCATATCAGAGAGTATGGGCTGGAAGATAGGATTGAGACCAGACTGGGAGATGGGCTGTCTCAGCTGCGGCCGGGAGAGGCGGATACCCTTCTGATCGCCGGGATGGGAGGTCCCCTGATCTGCCGGATTCTGGGGGAAGGAATGGAGACAGCCCGGGCTGCGAGAAGGCTGGTGCTTTCTCCTCAGTCAGAGATGAAAGAGGTGCGACGTTTCCTTTGCCGCCATGGATTTCAGATTCGTGATGAAGCGATGGTGAAGGAGGATGGGAAATATTATGTCATTCTGCTGGCCTGCCCTGCTGCGGCGGATACAGGAATACATACAGACGAGATGATGGAAACGGCCGGCCCTTCACCGGACGCAGGCGTGAGAGAAACAGGACAGACAGAAGCAGGATGTTCGGAAACAGACTGGACAGAAGCGGACTGGGCCTACGGCAGAAAGCTGCTGGAACGGCGCGACCCGGTTCTCCGGGAATTTCTGCAGAAGGAAAGAGAAAAATATCAGTCTATCACAGGTCGGCTGAGTGACCGGGAAACGGGCAGTCCGGCTCAGATGTCACGCAGGAAAGAGGTAGAAGAGGCATTGGCTGTAATCGCGCAGGCAGAACGGCAGTGGGAGATCACCTGATGATGAGTTTACAGATTTATTATATCAGCACAGGCTGACATAAACCTGTCTGCGGAATTTGCGTGAGCAAGGCTGAATACATACGGAAGGAGAAAACAATGAAAGTACAGGAAGTAATTGAGGTGCTGGAAAGGCTGGCATCCCCGTCTTATGCCATGAACTGGGACAATGTGGGACTGCTGGCGGGCCGGCGGGACAGAGAGGTAACTGGGATTTATGTCGGGCTGGATGCGACAGAGCAGGTTATTGAAGGGGCAGTCAGCGCAGGCTGCAACATGCTGCTGACCCATCATCCTTTGTTGTTCAGCCCGGTGAAGCAGGTTAGTGACAGCGATTTTGTGGGGAACCGCCTGCTGACGATGATTGAGCATGGAATCAGCTATTACGCCATGCATACCAGTTATGACAGCGCGCCCGGCTGTATGGCTGATCAGGCGGCAGCCATGCTGTACATAGAGGACGGAGAGCCTCTGGAACTGGTCAGCGGTCCGGGAGAGCCCCCCTGCGGCATCGGGAAGGTGGGATATCTGGCCAAAGAAATCACCATTGACCAGCTGTGCGCCCGGGTGAAGGAAAAATTCCGGATTCCCGCTCTGAAGGTATTTTCTGCGGCGGGAACCGATGAAAACGGCGAGCAGCTGCGGGACCGGCCCCTCAGAAGGATTGCGGTATCCCCTGGCTCAGGAAAATCTATGATCCAGCTGGCTATTGACGCCGGTGCGCAGGCATTGGTGACCGGGGACATCGGCCATCATGAGGGAATTGATGGGGCAGCATGCGGGATCACAGTGATTGATGCAGGGCACTATGGACTGGAGCATATTTTTATTTCTCATGTGGCAGGTTATCTGCGGGAACAGCTGGGAAAAGATGTGAAAATCGTGGAAGCGGAATTCTGCATGCCCTACCGGGTAGTATGACGCTGCCGGCAGCTGAAAGGACGAATGGCGTTGTACTATAAAAGGCTCAGAGAAAACTCCGGCACAGACAGGAGAAACGGGAGGCTGAAAGATGGCTGTAATCAGAATTGGAGAGGACATAAAAGAATATGCCGCCGGAACCTCATTTATGGATATCGCGGCGGAATACCAGGATCAGTATGAAAATGACATTCTGCTGGTAAAGGAAAACGGAAAGCTGAAGGAACTGTTTAAAACGGTAAATAAGGATGCCAGCCTGGAATTTATCACGGCGGCGGATAAGCCGGGACAGCAGGCGTATGAGAGGAGTGTGATCCTGCTGTTTCTCAAGGCGCTGTACCGGTCAGCCGATCATGACAAAATTGAGAAGGCTATTGTGGACTTTTCTGTCACCCATGGCTATTATATTGAAATCAGAGGTGATATCTGCCTGGATGATAAGTTTGTAAAAACGATTAAGAACTGTATGGAGGAAATCGTCAGGGAGAACCAGCCGATCATTAAGCGGACAGTCAAGACAGACCGGGCGGTGGAAGTATTTGAGCAGCATAAAATGGTGGACAAGGCCCGTCTCTTCCGCTATCGGAGATCCTCTCAGGTAAATATTTACAGCATGGGAGGATTTGAGGACTATTATTACGGCTATATGGTGCCCAGCAGCGGCTACCTGAAATATTTTGACCTGCGGCTGTATGAAAAAGGGCTGATACTTCTTCTGCCAAATCGGGACTGTCCGAAGGAGGTGGCGCCTTTTGTGCCGACGCCGAAGGTATTTGCCACCCTCCTGGAGGCTTCCAGGTGGAGTTCCTGCCTGGAGGTGGAAACGGTGGCCCAGCTGAATGACATGATCGTGGAGGGGAAGGCCAATGAGCTGATTTTGGTGCAGGAGGCGCTCCAGGAGCATAAGCTGGCTGAGATCGCTACTCAGATTAAAAACCGGGAAGGATGTAAATTTGTTATGCTGGCCGGCCCGTCATCATCGGGCAAGACCACCACATCCCATCGCCTGTCCATTCAGCTGAAGGCTCACGGCCTGAAACCCCATCCCATCGGTGTGGACAATTATTTTGTTGATCGTGAGCTGACCCCAAAAGATGCCAATGGGGAATATGATTTTGAGGCATTGGACTGTATTGATCTGGAAAATTTCAACCGGGATATGACTGCTCTCCTGGCGGGAGAGACGGTGGAACTGCCGGTATTCAATTTCGAGCAGGGCAGGAGGGAGTACCGGGGGGATCTGTTGAAGCTGGGACCGGATGACATTCTGGTGATCGAGGGTATCCATGCTCTGAATGATGCCATGTCCTATGCGCTGCCAAAGGAGAGCAAATTCAAGATCTATGTCAGTGCCCTGAATCAGCTGAATATTGATGAACATAACCGTATTCCCACTACAGACGGGCGGCTGATCCGCCGGATGGTCCGGGACGCCCGGACCAGAGGAAGCAACGCTACCGAGACCATCGCCCGCTGGCCTTCAGTGCGGCGGGGAGAGGACAACAATATTTTCCCCTATCAGGAAGACGCAGATGTGGTGTTCAATTCCTCCCTGATTTATGAGCTGGCAGTTCTGAAAACCTATGCCGAGCCCCTGCTCTTCAGCGTGCCTCAGGACTCGCCGGAATATATGGAGGCCAAGCGGCTGTTAAAATTCCTGGACTATTTTCTGGGAATCGGGACGGAAATGATACCGTACAATTCCATCCTGCGGGAATTCATCGGGGGAAGCTGCTTTAAAGTGTGATGGGGACGAACCGCCGGGCGGGGAGACAACGCTCTGGGGCACAGCGCCATATGGGCGGGACATTCTGCCGCTTGATTCCCGGCCCGAACAGGTACTAAAGCAGATTCCGAGGCGGTTTTTCAGAACCGGACTT
>CAJFOT010000142.1 GCA_904397815.1 Candidatus Paralachnospira sangeri | reverse complement strand
TTTTATGTTCGGAAAAAGTCTGATACTTTTTCCTCACGAAAATCTCTCATGCAGGCGTTGATCGCCTGCATTCGCCTGGAAAAGGGCCTGCCTGCCCGCTAAGAATTTATAATCGGGCCTCCACATGGACGTTAAGGGGCAGGGCTGTCCGGCTTTGGCGTTCCGCCGCGGCTGCTGATGCCTGTATACTGGCTGTGTAAAGAACAAAAACACGGCGTTGCAGCCTGCTGAACGCTCACTGCTGACTTTGTTTCCGTTCATTTCAGCGGCCAGTATCCAGAACCGCCGGACGGGGAGGGGAAGCTTTGGGGCACAGCGCCATATGGGCGGGACATTCTGCCGCATATGGAGGCTCGATTACAGGTCCTGAAAAGCCGCCTCGGAATCTGTTTAGTACCTGTTCGGGCCGGGAATCAAGCAGCAGAATGTCCCGCCCATATGGCGCTTTGCCCCAAAGCTTTCCCTCCCCGTCCGGCGGTTCGTACCTCCCGCCTATATCTTAAACGAAAACCTATCCGCTACCCTTCCCCCACAATCTGATAAATTCTGAACTCTCCGACCTGATCCAGCAGCCGGAAGCTCTGCCCTTCCCTGTCATACTGTTCCAGTGCGTTTCCGGTGAGGATATAATCCGCCCCCATCTTCTCCAGGTCGCTGATGTCCAGCCATACGGTCAGCCGGTCTCCGGCCTCTCCTTCTTCGAACCAGGAGGCTCCTGTCTCTGTCAGGTTTACCTGGATATGGGCGAACCGGTTGTAGAGATATTGCTGATCTCCGTCAGGGTCCAGCTGCCGCCACCGGTCCAGGTCGGGATAATAGCTGGTGGAGTTGATGGTGGAGGCTCCCACAAACAGCGGAATGTTATTCATGGGATAGGCCAGCCCTTCCACCAGCCAGACGCCTTCCTCTTCCCCGTTGATCTCGGCGATAGACTGAATCAGGGGACTTTCGTAGATAAAATCTGCGCCCTGCTGCACCGGATTGACCAGCACGCCGGTGAAGATCACCGTCACCCCGCACAGAAGAGCAAATATCTTCTGTTTTCCCCGCAGGGCCATAAAAACCAGCAGGGCCAGCAGCAGAGCCTCTGCCGCCGCCATCCAGCGGGTCACGTAAACATGCTGGGCCTGATGGGCCAGGAATGCCGCCGCCAGGCCGAAACAGCAGGCGCCTCCTGCCAGGAGCAGCCGCCTGTAACGGGAAAGGAAGGAACCTGCAGCTTTCGGAAGAGCGGCCTGTCCCGCTTCATTCTTCCGGCCCCTGACCGGCTCCATCCCGGACAGGCACCGGATTAAAATCACAATATTCGCATATCCGAAGATGACCAGCACCCGCATCTGAGGACAGTTGCTCATAAAGGTCCAGCGGGCCAGGAAATCCGGAAATCCCACAGTACAGAAAAGGAAAAAGAACAGATTTACCGCCAGCAGCACATACAGCAGCACGTCCCGCTTCTTCCTTCTGATCACCTGCCAGAGGGCCAGAAGGATGCCCAGGGGAAACAGATCGAAAAATACCGCCTGCTCGCATACATTCCCCGCGATTCCTTCCTGAGTCAGGGGATAAAAAATGCTGTTTGCATACTGAAAATATTCCAGTCTCAGGCCGCCGCCGGTGACAAACCGGGCGCCCGGATATTCTGTGCCGCTGACTGCCGCCAGCCCTTCCGACGACATGGAAAAGAAATAGAGAAGGCCGGCCGCGCACACCACTGCCGCCAGCAAGATGCAGCCGCCATCCGCCGCCTTGATCCGGAGCACTCCCTCACGATCCAGCTCTGTCAGCTGCCAGACCAGCACAGCGGCGAACACATACACCAGAGGAATCTGCCAGGCCGGGTACAGGGCCATCGCGTAGGCATAACCCAGCAAACCCAGCCAGACAGCCAGCAGCACCCGCTGCCACCTTTTCTCTGTATGAAAATATTTCCGGACAGTCAGCACTGCCAGCTGACCGTACACGATGCACTCCAGCAGGGCGCTGGTATGAAACCACCACTGAATGGCGCCGGAAAAAGTCACCAGAAGGGCGCCGGCCAGGGACCAGCCTTTCTGCTCTCTGGTAATCAGCAGAAAGAACTGAAATGTAACCAGAAACAGCACCACCAGCCTGGCCACCCAGAAAAAGGCCAGGCCCCCGTCGATTCCGAACAGCACATAACCCATGCTGAATATGCGGGTCAGACCCACAGGACTGAGAACCGGCGCATTGCTGGCCAGCACCATGTCCGTCTCCTCTCCCCTGAGGGCGTCCTCGAAATATTGAAATGTTCCCTCATAGGTCTGGGCAAAAGAAGCCACTGTGCTGACTGCCCACTCATCTGCCCGGATTGACCTGGGCGTACCTGCCAGAAGGCCGTCATCTGTACATTCCGGCAGATATTCCGCCCACATGCCGATGGACGAACCGCTGACATGAAACACCACTGCCAGTATAATGACCAGCAGGCCGATCAGCCACCGGAACCTGTATAATACCTTTCCCATACATTACCTTTCTCTACTGTATTTCTGTGATTATCCGCCGCTATCGTTCTTCCTCGTTTTCCCCGGCGCCTGTCCTGCTCTCCATCTCCTCCAGCCTTCTGCGCAGAAGGGCCATCTCCTGCGCCAGCTGTTTCTGCTTCCGCCCCATCCGGGACAGAGACATGGTAATCATAAAGATAATCAGCAGGCAGAAGCAGAAGCCCAGAAAGAACATCATATTAATCGGCAGCGATACCCCCATCAGCTCTGCCAGCCAGGACGTGATGCCCGGAAAGAAATCCAGAATCAGCATTCCCACACACAGGCACAGCCAGGGCAGGGCATAGCGCAGGTCAATTTTCTTTTTCCATATCATCCGGATCAGCAGCGCCAGCACTGCCAGCACTGCCGCGCAGATAATTACCTGAAGCCTGAAGCTCATATATCTCGTCCCCCATTCTCTCCGAATACTGTGTGATCGTAACAGTTCAGCCATGCAGAAAATGAAAAGGCAGACTGTGCACGCTTGCGTGCTAAAGGCTGTATTTTCATTTTCTGAGATGTGCGGAACGCACATCAGCCACAGACAGGAGCTGCGCAGCAGCGGATAGCCTGCAAAGCAGGCGGTCTGTGGCATGCATGGCTGAACTGTTACGTGTAATCCGACAGCCGGTATGTCAGAAACATGCCAGAATCACAGCCAGCGTTACCTTAATCATATAATAAACAGAATTCACCGGTGAAATGGATGACACTCCTTTTTCCCTGGCGTTCATCATCACCGGGAGCTCCGCCACCTGCTTATGTTTTTTCAGAATCCACGCTACACTCTCTGGCTCCGGGTAATCCTTCGGATACTCAGCGGCAAAAAGCCGGATCAGCTCCCGGTTCACCATCCGCATGCCGGATGTGGGGTCTGTGATTCTGGCGCCTGTCAGCACCCGGATCAGCCAGGAAAAATACCGGATGCCCATCTGACGCAGATTCGAGGACTGGAAGCCCTCCCGCTTGATAAACCGGGAACCGATCACCATATCCGCCCCGCAGCTCACCATAATTTTTTCCATATCTTTCAGATAGCGGGTATTGTGCTGTCCGTCGCCATCGATCTGCACCGCAATGTCATAGTTCCGTTCTCTGGCATAGAGATAACCAGTCTGCACCGCTCCTCCAATCCCCAGATTTACCGGCAGATGAATCATGGAGAATCCCTGCTCACGGCACAGCTGGGCCGTTCCGTCCGTAGAGCAGTCATCAATAATGACATAATCATAATCCGGCGCATGGGCCTTTACATCATTGATGGTGCGGGCCAGATTTTCATATTCATTATATGCCGGAATAATAATCAATTTCTTCATCAGGTTTTCCTATTTTGCATCAGTTCAGCCATGCAGAAAATGTACTGTACTGTTTATTTTGTAAATATTTTCAGATAAATATGAATCAGCCTGCTGCGGGTTTTCCGCCACCAGATGCTGAATCGGACCTGCCCCTTCGTCAGTTTCAGAGGCTCCCCCCGGTACTTTTCCACCAGCTTCTCATGCTCCCGGATGTACTCCGCGCCCCGGTCTCCCTCTCCCATCACATCCCCGGTATTGGAATCCCGGCGGATACGGAAAGCGTTCAGCTTCTCATGGGTGATATATACCTTCCCCATGCATGCCATCCTGACCCAGAAATCAAAATCCAGAATATAGGAAAATCCGGAATCAAAGCCTCCTGCCTCCAGGGCCGAAACCCGGCGGAACAGGTTATTGCAGGGAGCGCCGAAAAAATTGTTGAACAAAAGGGATATCTTCGCCAGCTTCCTGCCGTCCATCAGCCCTTTTTTCGGCCACCGGCAGAATGCTCCCACCCGCTGACCGTCAATGTTGATGAGGGCCGTATCACTCATGGACAGCTGCAGATCCTGATGGGTCAGGAAAGGTGCCAGCTCCTTTTCAATACTCTCCGGGTACAGAATATCGTCGGCGCACAGCAGCTTCACATATTCCCCTCCAGCCTGCCGGATACATTCATTCCAGTTGCCGGCCATACCCAGATTCCGGGGATTTTTAACCAGCCGCACCCGGCTGTCCCCTGCTGCCAGCTCCTCCACCTTCTGAACTGTATCGTCTGAGGAGCAGTCGTCAACCACCACCAGTTCCAGATTCCTGTGAGTCTGATTCAGCACCGATTCCATCGTCCTCTGAATATAGGAACCACTGTTATAGGCAGGGACGCAGACACTGACCAGAACATCCTCCCCGCCGGCAGCCAGCCGCTCCCAATACCGTCGGTTCATTGTCAGCGCCATCACCAGTCTGCCCGGCAGCCTGTCATACATTTTTCCCAACCGGTAGCCTATGAATTTAGCGCCGCTTTGGAGCACCAGAACCGGAATCTGATCCCACCGTTTCCGGCCGGCCAGCCACCCGGCTGTCTGTTTCACCAGACGGATGCCCTCTGTCTCTGATTTTACAGAACCGAAGACTTCCGGAAACTGTTTCTGGGACACCGCCAGGTCAAAATTCCTGGACAGCTGCTGCCGCAGATTATAGCTGTGAGAATGAATGACTTTTGCATCCGCTCCATAGGCAATTGCGTACCCCGCCTGAATCAGGCGGCCTGCAAAGATCATATCCTCATTAAAGATAGCATTCCGGGGAAAGCCCCCCATTTTCAGATACACAGCGCGGCGGTAGGCAGCGCAGACATTGGAACAGAAAAAAGTTTTGATCCCCAGTTCATTCAAGTCTTCCTTTGTCTTTATCCTGCTTTCCTCGGGATAATTAAAGGAACGGGTATAACGCTCAATCAGCCGGCAATCCTTATGAGGCAGCTGCCTGGCATAAGCCGCCGCCACCCGTCCATCCTGAAAGTACCGGCTCAGATTTTTCACCAGATCGGGATCCGCCGGCACTGCGTCCTGAGTCATAAACAGGATCAGATCCCCGGTGCACCGCTCTGCCGCCATATGGCGGGTGCCGCCGTGATCAAATTCCTCCGGCGAAATATGGATGATCTCCGCCGGTATTTTATAAAAGGCAAACTGCTTCCGGATCGCCTCCTCGTGCTTCAGAGGCCCTCCGGTGATCACCAGCACGATCTGGTGAATGGGACTGGACTGTTTTAGCAGCCGGGCGATCAGACGCCGAAATCTTTCATCAGGTTTATATACAGGGATCACTACATCCACTGTGAACACAGCTTCCATCTTCCTGATACCCCCCTTTATTACTTTTTATTTTTTTCCGACGCGAAGCAGAGGGCCACATATCCGGCGAAAAGCAAAAACATCATTGCCATCAGCAGAAAATAAGCCACCGCTCCGCCCATAATGCCCATTTTCCCGACAAACCAGGGCGTCAGCAGCCAGGAAACCACAAATACCAGCCCGTAAATGGCGAACAGAAACTTCTGCCTGCGGAAAATCATCAGGACATAATACAGCAGGGTCACGCAGGCATACAGGCTTCCGCCTCCCACTACCACCAGCAGCGCGCCGCGGTAAGGCGTCACATCTGTACCGCAGATCATACCCAGCACCGGCACGCCCAGATAATATCCCAGCGCCAGGGCAGCCACTGTCAGGGCCGCGATCACAGCCATAATCTTACCCACCTCCGCTGCAAATGCCCGGCGCCGGCGCCGTTCCCATTTAATAACCATACCGGTCAGAAAAGGGCGGATGATATATCCCGCCACCAGATTAATCACCATCGTCGGCTGAAAAATTGCTGTATAGCTGTACACGGCAGCATCGCCCATTCCTGCTTCAATCGCGTACTTTGAAGCGTTCAGAATATAAGATTCCATAAAAGAGGCGGCGCATATCAAAACACACTCACGGACGATGGCCTTCCCTTTCTCCCAATCCGGCCTGCCGAGATAAGGGAAAAATCCCTCTACCGAAATGTCAAACAATATGACGCCGGCGATTGCCGCAGCCGCAGCCGTCAGACAGGCCAGCACCAGATTTCTGGTAAGAGCCAGCACTGCCACATAGACCGCCATCGACAGCAGTGTCCGGAAGAAATTTGATTTTCCCGCCAGATACAGCCTGTTCCGCCGCTGAAATTCTACCTCATAGACATCCGCGAAACCATCTGCCACCTTGAACAGCACCATCAAAAACACGACAGCACCTTTGCCCGGCGTAAAGCCGGATATGCCGATATAGCACAGGCCGCTGACCAGAGACAGAACGCATGTGGCAATCCTCACATGCAGATATTCCCGGAAGCTGTACCTGACAGCCACATCAGTCTGGTGATAGGGACGGACACCAAAATAGGATACGGACAGCAGCAGCTGTCCGACAGAAAAAGCGAAGGAAAACCGGCCGCCGGCCGCCTCTCCCGCCAGATGCCCTGTCACCGCTGTCAGAAACAGTGTCGCAAAGGCATAGACGGTACTGCCCAGCATATTCCAGATAATATTTCTTCTGCTGATATTCCGGTCACTGCCGATCAGCCATTTCCTCATCGTTCTCAATTTGATCTCCAAACTTTAATTGATACGGGTAATGATTTTTCCGCTGATCCTCCGGGGGCAGGGTCATAAAATCCGGCCACATCTGGGACAGCATCTTCTCCACGTTTTTCGGGAAATTCAGATAAACATCCTCAAAAGGCTCCTTCCGCAGCGGGTACAGGTCTGTCAGCTCAATGGTATTCCAGAACCGGTTGGTATCGCACAGATAGCTGATTCTCCTGGTTTTTACCCCATGATATCTGGTCATGGCCCTCCTGCACCGCAGATAAAGCCGCCGCCTTGACACATGGAGCAGCTTCAGCACCTGATGGGCCAGCCTGCATGCCAGGCGCATCAGGTCTTTCTTCCATCCCTTCCCGCCGATAACCGGTTCCGGAATACAGCGCAGAATCAGCAGCTTGCTGTAAAACCAGGCTTCAAATGCCTGCCGCCGGTACGCTTTTTCATCGTCTGCCACAGGATCGAAGGGATAAATATCCAGAAAAATTCCCAACGGACAGTTCAGATCCTTAAATGCCTCCTCCCGGAATTCTGTTCCCCGCAGCATCAGTCTGGTAGTCGTCAGCGGATAATTCTCATTTTCTTCCGCGTTCATCACCTGGTAGCGGTCCGGAAACTCCTTCTTCACGACCTTCAGGAATTTCTGATAGTCACGCCGGGGCATACAGACATCAATGTCGTCATCCCAGGGAATAAAACCCTTATGGCGCAGGGCGCCGATAGCAGTCCCGGCAAAGGAAAAATAGGTCAGATGATATTTCTCACAGAGCCACAGGAAATCCTTCAAAATTCCCAGCTCTGTCTGCTGCAGCCGCTTCAGGGTCTGCTCGTCATATTCACGGTACATTTTCCTGTCATGCCTCATTTCCTACAGTATTCTGGCCAGCGCCCGCAGCAGGAGGATATTTTCCTCCGGCAGACGTACTGCCAGGCGGATATACTGGCCGCCGTTCAGCCCCGCTTTGCCGCTTAAATCTTTAATCAAAATATGATCCTCATCCAGAAGCCTGACCGCCAGTTCTCGGGATGTCATGCCATTCTCCAGGGCACACATCACATAATTGGCCTGAGATGGAAGCACTCGGATACCCGGAATCCGGGTCAGCCCTTCCACAAACGTTCGGCGGCATTTACGGAACTGTTTCATCCCTTGCTGATAATCCAGCCGGTATTTTTCGAAAATCTGAAGAAAAAATTCTCCGAAAGAATTAATATTCCAAATCGCCACATCTTTTTTCAGTTCCTGAAGCAGCCCTTCGTCAGAGCTGGCCAGAATCCCCAGCCGCAGCCCCGGCACCCCAAAAGATTTGGAAATACTTTTCACAACGGCCATAGATGGATACTGATCGAGGATTTCCTGTTTCAGCAGCGTATTATCCTCCTCATCTGCGAAATCTCCGAAAGACTCATCCACAATCAGGCGTATGTGCTGTTCTTCGGCCCATCGGGCCAGCTTCAGCAGCCCCTCTTTACAGATATAATTGCCGGAGGGATTATCCGGGTTTACCACCACGACCGTGTCAGCCGGATGCTCCTGGTAATAGGCAATCAGATCATCCTCCGTATACATATAACCGGGACCGGGTATATAAGATTCCACGGCGCCTCCCTTCCTCTTCTTCCGGTTCGGATACTCTTCAAAGGTGGGAAGAGCCATCCCCAGGCTGCCCCGGTCTTTCTCCATCAGCGCTTTGATCAGCTCCGCCGCGCCGTTTCCCGTTACAATCTGCTCCGGCCGCACATCAAAACATTTGGCCGCCAGCATACTGTTCACTGCCATTCCGGAAGGATAATTGGTCAGCAGCGTCTCAAAGCTGGCCTTCATCTCCTCCCGCATCTGTCCGGGCGGGAAGAAGGGATTCACCAGATAGCAGAAATCCAGCAGCCCCGGATATCTCCAATAACCGCCGTACCGCTTCTGAAGCCGTGTCAGCCGTTCCTCCGGCTCCGCAAACATGGTTTCCGCGATGTCCAGATCCTGGGCATCATCGATTTCATACCACTTCTCCCCATTTAGAGGTTCCCCCTTAATCTGCGGGTCCCGCAGCAGGGTAATCACTTTCAGCACCTGCTCATAATACTCATTATGCCCCAGCGCCTTACAGTAGGCTTCCAGGAAGGGTATATAATAGGAACAGGAAAACTCCCTGCTGAATTTATAGATATTTACTGTTTTATAATATTGCTCTGTCTCCTTGTAAGAAAATTCTTTTTTGTCTATGAAACGAAGGATATTTTTCTCCTGGTCCAGAGTAACCACTGTGCCGTCCATCCAGTAAGCATAGCGATCCACCAGTGCCAGACTGGGATACGGATTATCCAGCAGCTGTTTCAGCACCGATGGTTCAAAAATAATATCAGATTCCAGCAGCAGGGTATCCTCCTGTGCCAGATATTCTCTGGCCAGATAAAGGGAATAAATGTTATTGGTTTTGTCATAAATCTCATTATCCACATAGAAAACCGGCGTAGCCAAAGACAATCCGCCTACGTATTCCTTTAATTTCTGCCTGCCAAAACCCGCCACGATAACAATTCGGGAGAGAGACAGCTCATCCAGCTGAGACAGTGTCCGTTCAATCAGCGTAACCCCGTTTACCTTTACCATACATTTTGTCACATCACGGGTCAGCTCCTTCAGCCGCTTCCCCATGCCGGCAGCCAGTATAATCGCCTGCATCAGCCTTCCTCCGCAAATTCTGCTTCCGCGCAAACCATAGCGGACTCAATTACCTTATCCATATCATAATATTTGTATTCCGCCAGTCTTCCGCCAAATATTACATTGGACTCTTTCTGTGCCAATTTCGCGTATTTGGCATACAATTCTGCATTTTTCTCATCATTGACCGGGTAATAAGGCTCCATACCCGGTTTCCATTCCTCTGGATACTCCCTGGTAATCACCGTCTTTTCCTGGGTGCCGAATTCAAAATGTTTGTGCTCGATAATTCGGGTATAGGGAATCTCCCGTTCTGTATAATTCACTACCGCATTTCCCTGATAATTGGGCTCGTCCAGCAGCTCCGTCTCAAACCGGAGGCTGCGGTATTCCAGATTGCCGAATTGATAATGGAAATAACCGTCAATGGTGCCTGTATAAACAATTTTTTCTCCCAGGCTCACATAATATTCCCGATTGTCCAAAAAATCTGTCTTCGTTCTGATCTCACAGCCCTGAAACAGTTGGTCGATCAGCACATTATAGCCGCCGATGGGAATTCCCTGATAGCGGTCATTAAAATAGTTATTGTCATAAATATAACGTACCGGAAGACGGCGGATAATGAAGCTTGGCAAATCCTTGCAGTCTCTTCCCCATTGTTTCTCCGTGTATCCTTTGATCAGGCGCTCATAGATATCCCTGCCCACCAGGCTGATCGCCTGTTCCTCCAGATTCCGGGGCTCGCCCTGGATACCGGCCCGCTGTTCCTGAATCTTTTCCATTGCCTCCTTCGGTGTACAGACACCCCAAAGTTTATGGAAAGTGTTCATGTTAAAAGGCATATTGTACATTTCACCTTTATAATAGGCCATCGGAGAATTGGTATAACGGTTAAATTCCGCCAGGGAATTTACAAAGTCCCAGACACGCTTATTCGAGGTGTGAAAAATATGGGCGCCATATTTATGGACATGAATGCCCGCAATATCTTCACAATACAGATTTCCGCCGATATGATCCCGCTTCTCCAGCACCAAACAGGTTTTATGGTGCTGTTTCGCGTACCAGGCAAATACGCCGGCAAACAAACCACTTCCTACCAGTATATAGTCATATTTCTTCATGGTCATCCTCCTGGAATCATTTTCCGTCTTTCGACACATAATTATTTATATTTTACACTAGGCAGGGGGAAAAGTAAACCAAGGATAAAGTTTTCTGATTAAGTCCAACAGAAAACACAGCGAAAAGCAATAGAAACGAATATTTTAAAATAAAAAAGACCATATTGGCTCTGATTCGAGTAAATATGGTCATATGCCGGCGACCGGAATCGAACCGGTACGGACGATTAGGTCCGCAGGATTTTAAGTCCTGTGCGTCTGCCAGTTCCGCCACGCCGGC
>CAJFOT010000141.1 GCA_904397815.1 Candidatus Paralachnospira sangeri | reverse complement strand
TGTGGAGATAGTAGGTAAGTGCCCAGTGGGTATACGAGGTCGATGAAGCAGGAAGCCCATTGGCTTTAGACAATGGGTAGTTCACTTCGCCCGTCTGCTCTCGGTTTACTATCATGCCTATGTGGATGGCGACGACGCGCAGAAAGCAAAGGTGGCGCGCTGGTTCAGAGGAGAATATGCGTTAAAAAAAGAGGCCAGGGAGGAACTGGGCGTCAACATTATTATTACGGATGATGACTGGTACGATTATCTGAAAATTTTTGCCGTATTTTTCCGCATGGCCGGCTATGCGGGCATGGTAATCTTTATTGACGAGCTGGTAAACCTCTATAAAATTCCCAATGCCGTCACCCGGCAATATAATTACGAAAAGCTGCTGACCATGTATAACGACACCCTGCAGGGAAAGGCCAGGTATCTCGGCATTATCATGGGCGCGACGCCCCAGGCCATTGAGGATAAGCGGCGGGGGCTGTACAGCTATGAGGCTCTGCGCTCCCGTCTGGCTGAGGGCAAATTTTCCAGGCCGGGAGCCAGGGACCTGCTGGCCCCTGTCATCCATCTGGAGCCTCTGACACCGGAGGAGATGCTGGTGCTGTGTGAAAAACTCACAGCCATGCATGCTGACCTGTACGGCTATGAAAAGAAGCTGGACACGGATCATCTCGCTGATTTTATCAGGCTGGAATACTCCCGTATCGGCGCGGATCAGAACATCACGCCCCGGGAGGTGATCCGGGACTTTATAGAACTGCTGGATCTGCTGTACCAAAACCCGGCCATGACCATGGACGAGCTGCTGGGGTCAGATGAATTCACCTATGCAAAGTCCGGGGCCGTTTCTGACCAGACGGCTCCTGATTATGCGGAGTTTACGATATGAATGTGTTTGAGAGATATGCCCCTTTTATTCAGGACTATATTTACCGTTCCGGCTGGCAGGTGCTGCGGGGCGTGCAGAATGCCGCCGGCGAAGCCATCTTCGGCACCGGGGACCATGTGCTTCTCACCGCTTCCACAGCGTCAGGAAAGACGGAAGCGGCTTTTTTCCCTATTTTAACCTTGCTGGAAGAGGATCCGCCCCGCAGTGTGGGCGTGCTGTATATCGCGCCGTTAAAGGCGCTGATTAACGACCAGTTCGGAAGGCTCAGCGAACTGTGCCGGGAGGCGGGGATTCCTGTGACCCGCTGGCATGGCGATGTGCCCCAGTCCCAGAAGCGGAAGCTGCTGCGAAAGCCTGCCGGCATTGTCCAGATCACGCCGGAATCTCTGGAGTCTCTGCTGATCAACCGGCACATGGAGATCCCGTCGCTGTTTGGCGATCTGCGGTTTATTGTCATCGATGAGATTCACTCCCTGCTGCGGGGAGACCGGGGATTGCAGACCTTCTGCCTGATAGAGCGGATGTGTGCCGCTGCGGGCTGCAATCCCAGGAGAGTGGGTCTCTCCGCTACCATCGGTGAGCCGGAGGCGGCGGGACGGTTTCTGGCAGCAGGCAGCGGCCGCCGGACTGTAATCCCCCGGCTGGACGGCGGCAGGGAGGTTTGGCGGCTGTCCATGGAACATTTTTATAATACGGCCCCGCAGGCAGACGAAGACATGAGGGATCTGCCTGAGACGCCTCTTCCGGAAGCGCCCACGGATAGGGCGCCTGCGGCGGCAGATCCGGGAACGGGCTATATTTTTGAGCATACCAGAGGTAAAAAATGTCTGATCTTTACCAATTCCCGGGAGGAATGTGAAGCGGTCTGCCAGAGGCTGCGGCAGTACTGTGAGGCAAATCATGAGCCGGACCGGTTTCTGATCCACCATGGAAATCTCTCCGCCTCTTACCGGGAGAGCGCGGAGGAGGAGATGAAGGATGATGACTCCCTCCTGTCCGTATGCGCCACTGCCACCCTGGAGCTGGGCATCGATATCGGTAAACTGGAGCGGGCCTTTCAGATTGACGCGCCTTTTACCGTATCCGGCTTTCTCCAGCGCATGGGGCGGACGGGACGGCGGGGCGGCCCGTCTGAGATGTGGTTTGTCATGCGGGAGGATCACCCGGAACCCCGGGCCATGATGCCCGAGATGATCCCCTGGTATCTGATCCAGGGCATCGCTCTGGTGCAGCTCTATATTGAAGAGCGCTTTGTGGAGCCGCCCAGGACGGGGCGGCTGCCCTATAGCCTGCTCTATCACCAGACCATGAGCACGCTGGCCTCCTGCGGGGAGATGACGCCCGGCGAGCTGGCTTCCCGGGTGCTGACGCTGTCCTGTTTCCGCCGGATCTCCCAGGAGGACTACCGGATTTTGCTGCGGCATCTGCTGGAGATCGACCATATCAGCCGGACGGAAAACGGCGGCCTGATTGTGGGGCTTGCCGGGGAGCGGATTGCCAATAATTACAAGTTTTATGCCGTATTCCGTGAAAATATTGAGTACACGGTCCGCTCAGGTCCGGAGGAGCTGGGTACGATCGTAAAGCCGCCGCCGGCCGGGGACAAGATCGCCATTGCCGGGCGCGTCTGGCTGGTGGAAGAGGTGGACCATAAAAAGAGAGAGGTTTATTGCACACTGGTCAAGGGAAATATCCCGGCCTATTTCGGCGACGTGGCGGGGGACATCCACGCCCGCATCCTGGAGCGGATGTACGGCGTGTTAAATGAGGAGAAGAGCTATCCCTATCTCATGCGCCGCGGGGTGTGCAGGCTGCGGGACGCCCGGGATACCTTCCGGAAATCCGGGATGCAGAGCCGCCCGCTGGTGCATCTGGGCGGAAATATATGGGCGCTGTTTCCGTGGCTGGGCAGTTACGCCTTTCTCGCTCTGGAGCGGTTCCTGAAAATCCGCTGCGGGAAACGGCTGGGGCTGAAGGGGATGAATCCCTCCCGGCCTTATTGCCTGCAGTTTACGATGAAGGTCAGCGAGGAAGCCTTTTACCGGATTACGGCAGAGGAGGCCGCCAGGGAATTTGATCCTTTGGAGCTTGTCTACCCTAACGAGGTTCCGGTGTTCGAAAAATACGATGAGTATGTGCCTGAGGAACTGGTTCGCAAAGGCTTCGCCCTGGGTGTCCTGGATATTGAGGGGATGAGGCGCAGGGTGCTGGGCTGGCCAAAAACGATGGAGGAAAAGGACAATGAAATTGAAGAATATTCTGATTGTGGTAAAAGATATTGAAAAATCAAAAGAATTTTATCACGATCTCTTTGGACTGGATGTGGTGCTGGACCAGGGGGGTAATATGATTCTGACGGAAGGCCTTGTGCTGCAGGACGAAAAAATATGGAGAGAATTCCTCGGAAAGCCTGTTATTCCGGAAAACAATTGCTGTGAACTGTATTTTGAAGAGCCAAATATCGAGACATTTGCTGAAAAACTGGAGGCATTGTACCCGTCCGTTCAATATGTAAACCGCCTGACGACCCACAGCTGGGGACAGAAAGTGATTCGTTTTTATGACCCGGACGGCAATCTGATTGAGGTGGGAACGCCGATGTGATATGTCCGGTTTCAGGCGGATCGGCATACTTTCCGTCCTGCTGCAGAAGGACAAAACCACCGCGCCGGAACTGGCGGAGAAATTCGAAGTGTCCAGAAGGACCATCAGCAGAGATATTGAAACACTGTGCCGGGCAGGGATTCCGATTCGGACAGTCCAGGGCGCGGGCGGGGGCATCAGCATCATGGAGAGCTACCGGATGGACAGAACCCTTCTCACCTCGAAGGATATGCAGATGATCCTGGCCGGGCTGCGGAGCCTGGACAGCGTCAGCGGCAGCAGATATTACGAACAGCTGATGGAAAAAATGAAGCCGGATTTTCTCCCCGGCAGGCGCCGCTGACGGATCTGTCCAATGAACAGATCTTTCCGGCGGGGATGCAGGCAAGGGTGCTGTTCGACCCGGATATGAAATGGAGGCTGACAGAGGAATTCGGCCCCCATTCCTTTGAAACCAGAGCGGATGGAAGGCTGATATTTGACTAACAAAAGTAAATTACTCCAACTCGCAAAGGGCTGGAGTAATTTTATATTTTACCGCACTATTATTTGGTGCTTGCCATGAATTTTGACAATGCCATATTCAGGCCTGTTCTTTATCTTTTCTGAGTACATAAATCGGGATTGCGGTGATCATACAGATGATTGTGCCGACAAATCCTACCATGAATTTGTAGTGCATATTGGAGCCGTCGCCGCATACCAGCTGTGTGATAAAGGCGATTACGGTAATGGCCACGCACATGCCGAGGTTCATAAAACCGGAGAAGATGGACATTGCTTTTGCATATTGCGGTCCGGGAGCGACTTTGCCCAGTTCGGCCATGATGTAGGGAGCGCATCCGGACATTGCAAATCCGTTTAACAGACCACCGGCGTATACTGCTATGATATTTGTAGTGCAGAACAGAGGCAGGCCCAGGCCGACAATGGTGCAGCCCATCATAAACGGCACAGTGCACTTTTTCAGCACCTTGGAATATTGTCCAAAGAAAGCACCGGCTACAATACCGCCTCCCGTTACCAGACTGGTTGCCAGTCCTGCCTCCACGGAGGTACCCAGCTTATAGGTGTTGATAATATATTCTGATACATTGGAACCGTATACATACAGCCACAGGAAGAAGAAAAAGTAGTGAATTGCGATCACATATACTGTTATCGGCATTCTTCCTACATTCTGTTTGGGTGCGTCTGCATGCGCAGGAGCTTTTGCGCCTTCCGGTTCGCCGCCGGGCAGGAATAAAATCTCAAAAATAATCGCGATAATAATCAGGAAATACAGCATATATGCTTTGGTCCAGCCATTTACTGCCAGCGCACCGCCGACAACGGAGAAAAATACACCACCAATATTCTGTATGGCTGTACAGATACCGTATACGCTGGATCTTTTCTGAGGATCGTCAAACAGTTTGCTGAGCATAACAGACAGAAGGGTCATCATAGAGCCCTGATTCAGTCCGACAAGGCCCGCTGCCACATACAGAACATAAATCGGTGCTTTGCCGCCCAGTAAAAAGTACATCATGCCGGATGCAAATAATGCTGCCTGAACAAAAATCATCAGAGATTTTACATTGAATTTTGTGTTCAGAGTTCCGACGAAGAATGCAAAGGCAGTACCGATCAATGAAGGAATGGCCAGCAGCTGTGAGACTACTGTCGGTGAAACATTGGAATAGGACTGCATAATGTAGGCGATAATCGCCATTGTCATGTTGTTTGCCATTGCGCAGGCGCAGAACGCAAAGATGCCAACCAGCGCTTTGTTGTTTTTCTTGGTAGTTTCCATGGTTATTCCCCTTTATTTTTTATTTGACTTTCCGGCCGCTGTTCAGCATTCGGAAAGGATAATACGGCTGTATTTGTAAACTGCCTTTGTAAAATCCGGACTGCATGCGAAATTGACCATTACAACGGGTCTGGACGCCATATCCGGCGCATATTTTTCAGCAAATGCTTTTGCTGCCGCGTCAATTTCTTCTGCGGAGGCGTCAGGTGCCAGCTGCGGCGGGTACACGCCCAGCATAATCTTATCGCCATATTCAGTTCTGAGTTTGTCTGTATCGTTCATGGATTGAGGAAACCAGATATCAACACCGGCCTCGATCATTGCGGGAACCAGAAGTTCATTGCATCCGCAGGAATGCTGTTCAAACCACAGCCCTCTGGCATGGCAGAAATCCGCAATTCGTTTCAGGTAGGGCACAATCATTTCCCGTACAGTGGCCAGTGAGAAAAAAGGAGCTCTCTGGGAACCCCAGTCATCGTGAAGGACGACTCCGTCGATGGTCAGTCCTTCCATATATTTGGCAATCATTGCTTCGTACAGGTCGCAGAGCTTGCTGAACAATGCGTGAATGGCATCTTTCTGGTCCTCGTCAATGATAGCCAGGGCTGCGCCCTCAAAATCCATAAAGGATATCAAGCGCTCAAAAAGACCATTCTGGAATGTAACATGATAGGATCTCTCGGTGGCGTTCAGCGGGGCATTCAGCCTGGCGCATGCGTCCCAGTCCATTGATTCAACATCAGGAAACTGAATGACATTCGGCCAGTCATTTGCGTCCGTGAGGACAGGTGCCCCGGGTTTTACCATGGAGCCTCCGGCAACAGGAACATATATCCATTCAATGCCGAACATGTCGGGTCCGCCTTTTTCATCGTCTGTGTACAGCGGTCCCAGATCCATGACCTCTGCTCGGGCAATGTGATCTTTATTAACACGGGACTCTACCCCTAAAAAGTCTGTGAATGTGGGAATCCACATGACGCTGCCGTCTCTTCTCAGACATGCATTTACATTTTCCCGCGGTGTGATCGGCGTGTTGTATTTCAGAACCGGTCCGCCGAAGGACATGGTTGTGTTAATGTGTTCTCCGATTACCTGAAGTTCGTCTTCAGAAAATTTTTTCTTCATATGCTCCCCCTTTTTCGTTACATCTTGAAAAAATGTACAAATTCGACTATGATAAATATGATTATAAGGACAAAATAGACAAAAAACAACACGGCACCAGAGCAGAAAAAGGAGACGGTTATGCTACAGAAATGTAGTATAAAAATGAGGATATGGAGGATAGGCTATGAACTGGCCAAAGGATTTTATTTATTTATGGCTGTCAACAGAGATTCCGGTAAAGGAATATAAAGTTTTGGATACGGAGACCCGATTTAACCGCCCGGTTTTTTATCGGGAAAATATGTTTTTAAGGACCGGAGATTTTGCTGTTGTCAGCAGCGAAGATATGGAGAAGCTGGCGAAAAGCGATATTTTTTGGAGTGAGCTTCTGGTGATATGTGTCGGGATGCCGCCCCACTGCGCAATGTCTTTGAACGGTACAATCTGGACGGTCAGTGCCGCTGTGCAAAAAGACCAATTGTTTAACTGCCTGCAGAGAATATTTGACCGGCTGGATGACTGGGACAGGCATCTCAAGGAGATCTGCCTGCTGGGCGGGGGCTTTTCTGATCTTTTGGATGCCTGTGATCCGGTTGTGCTGGATCCGATAGCGGTTTTTGACAGAGAGTATCAATATGTGGCTTATTCTGGTCTGTCTTATACGCGCGGATTGGTGGAAAAATATGTGTCCCCGGATAACCGGGTGATATTTGAAACGGTTAATGATCTGATTACCAGTGGGGATTTTGTACAGATGCAGCAATACCGGGATGTTTATGTGTTTGATGCCGGACTGGGGGAAACGCTGTGTCAGAATCTGTTCTGTGAAGGAAAATATATCGGCAGAGTAAATATCATCAAAGAGACAGATGATATTTGTGAAATGAAGTATAATAAAGTGGTTTTAAAACATCTCAGTCCCCATGTTGAGCTGCTTTATGAAAGACATATGTCTTTTGACTGTGCCTATAATCATGGGACTGTTTTTAAAAAAATTCTGACCTGTATCCTGAACGGAATCTCGATACCTGACGCACAGATCGAACGGGTATTGTCGGAAAACGGGTGGGACAAGACGGATATACTGCAGCTGATACAGCTGGAACCTGTTGAAATCAGTGCCAAGAGTCATCACACAAGCTTTTTCAGCACTATTATTGAATCAACCTGGAGAGGCAGCATCTGCTTTACATACCTGGAAAAATTTTATCTTCTGCTGAATCATACCCGCTTTTATCATATATTTAACAATGACTTCCATCAGTCTCTGGCCTATTTTCTCAGAGAAAATCTGCTGGTTGCAGGGCTGAGCCGGCGTTTTCAGGGGATCATGAATATACCTGCAGGGTGTGTCCAGACACAAATCGCCATAGATTACGGGCGTAAAAAAACGCCTACAGCATGGTATTTTGACTTTGAAGACCATGTCATGGATTATATGCTGAAAAATGCATCAGGCAGTTTGACACCGGAACAGGTGTGCAGTGAAGAATTGCTGACAGTGTGGAATTATGACCGAAAAAACGGAACCCGGTATCTGGAGACTATCGATGCCTATCTGTCCTGTCAGCTGAACGCCGTTGAGGCAGCGCGTCAGCTTCATATACAGCGCAGTTCACTCCTTTATCGGCTGAGGAGGATTCAGAGCCTGGCAGAGATTGATTTTTTATCAAAAGAAAAAATCCTTTATCTGGTACTGTCCTGTAAAATGCTGCTGGCCAGTGTGTCGGAGAAATGAATTCAACAGTTTGCGTTTTGTTTTTTCGGCATATATCGGACACGTACTTTCGGACTTGACACGGTGCTTGCTGATAATGGCAATCGTTTGTTTTTATGATTTGGACGGCAATTTGACTGAGGCGGGAACGCCGGTGTAATATGCCCGGTTTCAGACCGGGAAGGAAGCTTGTTGAATCGGCAGGTCAGAGCGGAGAAATTCGAAGTGTCCAGAAGGACCATCAGCAGAGATATTGAAACACTGTGCCGGGCAGGGATTCCGATTTGGACAGTCCAGGGCGCGGACGGGGGCATCAGCATCATGGAAGGCTACCGGATGGACAGAATCCTTCTCACCTCGAAGGATATGCAGATGATTCTGGCCGGGCTGCGGAGCCTGGACAGCGTCAGCGGCAGCAGATATTACGAACAGCTGATGGAAAAGCTGAAGCCGGATTTTCTCCCCGGCAGGCGCCGTTGCCGGAGCCGAAGAAAAAGAAACGGCCGGGGAGAAGAGGACGAAGAAAAAAGAACCGGAGAAAGGAGAGTTACATGACATTTGACTACAAAAAAGAGTATAAGGAATTCTATCTGCCGAAAAAGCAGCCCCAGATCGTGGATATTCCGGAGATGAAGTTTATAGCGGTCAGAGGCACCGGCGACCCCAATGAAGAGGGAGGGGCTTACAAAACAGCCATCGGACTGCTGTACGGCATCGCCTTTACCATCAAAATGAGCAAGATGGGAAGCCGCAAAATACAGGGCTACTTCGATTATGTAGTGCCGCCGCTGGAGGGCTTCTGGAAACAGGAAGGCGTGGAAGGGATCGACTACAGGAGAAAGGCTGATTTTCAGTGGATTTCCGTCATCCGCCTGCCGGAATTTGTGGAAAAGGCAGATGTTCAGTGGGCTGTCGAAGAGGCAGAGCGGAAGAAAAAACAGGATTTCTCCAAAGTGGAATTTCTCACCATACAGGAAGGCCTGTGCGTCCAGTGCATGCACATCGGTCCCTTTGACAATGAGCCTGCGACAATTGCGCTCATGGATCAGTATGTACAGGAACAGGGCTATGAAAAGGACTTTTCAGAAGGGCGGATGCACCATGAAATTTATCTGTCAGACGTCAGAAAGGCGGCGCCGGAGAGGTGGAGGACAGTGATCAGGCAGCCGGTGAGGGAGAAATAGGCACGCTGCCTGGGCAGTGAAGGCGAGAGTCAATTTATTTAGGCTGAATGTTTGGTATCGGTAATATGAAAAACTATTTTTATTGTGTGTAAGGGAGGAAATGGTTGATGGCTGATGAAAAATATCTGGCACATCGTAATAGTGAAACCTTAGAGGAACAATCGCTGGAAGAACATTTGGAGAATACAGGAATGTTGGCGGGAAAATTTGCAGAAGCTTTTGGAGCCTATCAGTGGGGATATTGTGCGGGAAAAATTCACGATATTGGTAAATATTCAGAAGCGTTTCAAAGACGTATCAGAGGAAGTGAGGAAAAAGTCGATCATGCGACAGCCGGAGCGCAGTTGTTATGGAAGAAAAAAGGGTTCTATTTATTTGTAAGTTATTGTATAGCGGGGCATCATAGTGGTTTGCCAGATACGGGAGGGACAGGAGACGGCAGTGATCAGTCAACTATGGTCGGAAGAATGAAAAAGCGAGTACAAGATTACTCTGAATTTCAAAAGGAAGTCAGTGTACCTGAAATTACAGTTCCGCCTTTTCAGCCGGCAAAGGGGGAAAATCCCGGATTTTTCAGAAGCATGCTAATTCGAATGCTGTATTCCTGTTTAGTAGATGCTGATTTTTTGGATACAGAAAATTTCATGAATGGAGGAGACAGTGTACAGAGACGGCAAGGGGAAGGGCTGGAAATTTTATTTCGGAAACTGTTAAAGAAGATTGAAGGCTGGCTGGGCAATTGTGATACAGACACCATTAATGGAAGAAGGACAGAAATACTGAAAAATTGTCTGGAGAAGGGACTGGAAGATAAAGGGCTGTTTCGTCTGACAGTGCCGACTGGGGGCGGAAAGACGATTGCGTCTTTGGCGTTTGCCTTGCAGCATGCGGTTGCTCATCATATGAAGCGGATCATTTATGTGGTTCCATATACAAGTATTATTGAGCAGAATGCAAAAGTTTTTGCGGACATTCTGGGAAAAGAAAATGTGCTGGAAAATCACTGTAATGTAGACTATGATTCGTCTGATGAATTCAAGGAGATGCAGCTGGCGGCAGAGAACTGGGATAAGCCTGTTATTGTAACAACAAATGTCCAGTTTTTTGAGTCGTTGTTTTCTAATAAATCTTCCAGGTGCAGAAAATTACATAATATTGTTGATAGTGTTATTATTTTTGATGAGGCGCAAATGTTGCCTGTTGATTATTTGAAACCGTGTATTGCTGCAATGGAACAGCTGGTACGTCATTATCGAAGTACGCTTGTGTTATGCACTGCAACACAGCCGGCGTTGGAGACATTGTTTTCTGAAGATGTAAAGGTTCAGGAATTGTGTCCGAGAATGGAGGAACAGTTTGCCTTTTTTAAAAGAACGCAGATCAAAGATATGGGACAGCTGTCATTGGAAAAACTCATAGAAAAAATAGAGGGTGAACAGCAGGCATTGTGTATTTTTAATACCAGAAAAATGACGCAGAAGGTTTACCGGCATCTGAATGGTGACGGTGTATATCATCTTTCTACCACAATGTATCCGGCTCACAGAAAAAAACGGCTGGAAGAAATCAGATGCAGATTGCGCAATCATGAAAGGTGTATTGTCATATCCACCAGCCTTGTGGAAGCAGGTGTGGATCTGGATTTTCAGACTGTATACCGGCAGGTAGCGGGAGCGGATTCTATTATTCAGGCATCGGGACGCTGCAATCGAGAAGGAATAAGACCTTTGTCAGAGTGCTGTACTTATATTTTCCGTTTGAATGAGAAAGAATATATGCCTGGTCAGAGGCAACAGATGGCTGTGACAGAGGCGTTGATGTTTGATGGAAAGAATCTGGAGAAGCAGGAGGTTATTCATGAATATTTTTCAGATTTGTATCATTTAAGGGGAGAGAGTCTGGATAAGAAGAATATTATGGGAAAATTCAGAGGGACATCATTTTCCTTTGAGGAAGCGGCAAAAGAATTTAAACTGATTGAGCAGAATACCAGAACGATTTTCATTCCCAGGACAGAAGAAGCGGCTGAACTTGTGAGAAGAGTGGGTGAAAGCGGAATTACTAGGCAGTTAATGCGGGAAGCAGGGCAGTTCTGCGTGAATGTGTATGAGGATGATTTTCAGAAAATGTGGGATGCTGGTTTGCTGGAGCCCTTGTGTCAGGAAACTAAAGATTATTTTGTACTGAGGCAGACAGATTGGTATCATGATGATATAGGATTGGAAATGAATGTGGAATGTGGACAGGCAATTATTTTTTAAGGCGAAAGAGAGTGCATAGAGCACTCCCTCTCGCCTTAAAAAAATAATCGTAGATATTTCTATCCACTGCTGATATCGTCAGATATCAGCAGACGGACCTACTTTAACATATTCAATGAAAAAATGCAATTCAATATTATTGCTAGCAGATATTGACAGAATAATAATTTGTGATATAATTAAAATTAATCTTAGATGAAAATAAAAAAGAAAGGAGGAAATATCATGGCTCTAGGTGTAAAAGTAAAAGTGTGGGGAAATTATGCTCTGTTCAGTCGTCCCGAAATGAAAGTAGAGCGGTGTACCTATGATGTTATTACGCCTTCGGCAGCCCGGGGGATTTTAGAAGCGATTTACTGGCATCCGGGTATGAAATGGGTAGTTGATCAAATCTATGTGAATCGCCCGATCTCATTTACCAGTATACGGAGGAATGAGGTAAAAAGCAAGATATCAGCGAATAATGTTCTCCCCATTTATAATGGTGCTGTCAAGCCGCTGTACCTCAGTACAAAGGCAGATATTGTACAGAGGGCATCACTGATTCTGCGTGACGTGGAATATGTGATCTCGGCACATTTTGATATGACTGAGAGGGCAAACGCAAGTGACAATCCTGGTAAGTTTAAAGATATTATCATGAGAAGGCTTCGAAGGGGAGAATGCTATCATACTCCTTACTTCGGATGCAGGGAATTTCCTGTGAATTTTTGCCTTTGTGAGGATGAAGAAATTCATACTGCTTATCAGGGTGAAGAGGAGAGAGATCTGGGATTTATGCTGTATGACATGGATTACACAGATCCTGGTAATATTCAGCCTATGTTTTTTAGGGCGATTATGCGGCGGGGGGTAATTGATCTGCGGAATTGTGAGGTGATTCGATGATACTGCAGGCATTGACAGAATATTATGAAGCCCTTCTGCGAGATGGAAAAACAGTTCCTTTGGGCTGGTGTCAGGCAAAAGTAGCGTTTGCGCTGAATCTTGCTGAGGACGGAAGTATAAAAGGAGTTATTCCATTGAAAACATCTATGACAGTAGGAAAGAAAACTGTCTGGCTGCCTAAGATGATGAAAGTTCCTCAGATGGTATCCCGTTCCTCTGGGATTTCTGCCAATTTTCTGTGTGATAATTCTAAGTATCTGCTGGGTGTGGATAAGGAGGGGAGCAATAAAAGAATTCGGGAATGTTTTGAAGCTTCCAAAGAAAAACATGAAATGATATTGGAACAGACATCCGGCTCAATGGCTGACGCTGTCAGGGCTTTTTTTCAAAACTGGAACCCCGAACAGGCTATGGAACATCCAGCGCTGCAGGAAGTGTGGGAAGAAATTACAGATGGCAGTAATCTTATTTTCTGCATGGGAGTTCGAAATATGGCACAGGATGACCCGGATATCGCAGAGGCATGGCAGACTTATATGCAGAAATCTGGCGACGAACCGGAAGGGATCTGTCTGATTACCGGACAAAGAACGGAAATAGCCAGAATACATACAGCGATAAAAGGTGTGCAGGGTGCGCAGTCCAGCGGCGCTCCGCTGGTATCTTTTAATGCGTCGGCGTTTGAATCTTATGGAAAAGAGCAAAGTTATAATGCGCCGGTAGGACAGTATGGGGCATTTGCGTATACAACAGCTTTGAACTATTTGCTTTCCAGGAGGGATTATGTTTTTCAGATTGGAGATACAACAGTAGTATTCTGGGCAGAAAATAGTGATGAATTGTATCAGGATGTATTTAGCTGGTCGATTGCCCCGACAGTAGATAATCAGGAAACAATTCGAAATATTTTTAAAAATCTGACTTTGGGACGTCCCATTGATATCCAGGATATTGAACTTGATACAGACCAGCCTTTTTATATTCTGGGAATTGCGCCAAATGCGGCTCGTTTATCAGTGCGTTTTTTCTACAAAGACAGTTTTGGTGAGATTTTAAAACATATCAGCGAACATTATCAGCGTATGAAGTTAGTCAGGCCCTCTTGGGAGGAACGGGAATATCTGGGTTTGTGGGCGATGATCCAGGAGACGGTTAATCAGAAATCAAGAGATAAAAAACCGGTTCCGAATATGGCGGCTGCGGTTATGCGGGCAATTCTGTCCGGTTCCAGGTATCCGGCGAATCTGTACAGTAATGTACTGATCCGTATTCGGGCGGAACAGGGAAGAGTAACATATGGACGTGCCGCTATTATAAAAGCTTATCTGATTCAAAATTGTGGGATGGAGAAAGGAGACGATTTTGTGAATGTAAACGAAGAAACTAAAGATCCGGCTTATGTACTGGGACGCATATTTTCTGTTTTGGAGACAATACAAGAGGAAGCAAATCCGGGAATCAATGCGACAATAAAGGATAGATATTTTAATTCGGCATGTGCGACCCCTGCATCGATATTTCCCATATTGCTGAGATTGAAAAACAGTCATATTCGTAAGATGCCGGAAAAAGGAATGCAGGTTTATTATGAAAAGATGTTGGGGGAACTGATAGGAAAATTATCAGATTTTCCGAAACGCCTGACATTAGAGGAACAAGGAAGGTTTATGCTGGGATATTATCATCAGGTACAGAAACGATATACAAAAAAGGAGGAAGTATAAATGAGTGAAGCAATCAGAAACAGATATGAATTTGTGATTTTGTTTGATGTGGAGAATGGAAACCCGAATGGTGATCCAGATGCAGGCAACATGCCCCGTATTGATCCAGAAACAGGATTTGGTTTGGTGACAGATGTGTGTTTAAAACGAAAAATCCGTAATTATGTAGAGATGGTGAAAGAAGGAGAACCTGGGTATGGTATATATATCAGGGAGGATGTTCCGCTGAATCGCAGCGACAATCAGGCACTGGAGTATCTGGGAATTTCGGCGGATAATGAAAAGGCTGTGAAAGAATTGAAGAAAAAAGATCCTGACGCAGATTTGAAAATCCGTGATTTTATGTGCAGGAATTTTTATGATATACGGACTTTTGGCGCAGTGATGACAACTTTTGTAAAAGCAGCATTGAATTGTGGTCAGGTAAGAGGACCGGTACAGCTGGGATTCGCCAGAAGCATTGATCCGATTATCAGTCAGGAAGTTACGATCACAAGAGTAGCAATTACAACAGAGAAGGATGCGGAGAAAAAAAATACAGAGATGGGGAGAAAAAATATTGTCCCTTATGGCTTATATCGAGCAGAGGGATTTGTTTCAGCCAATTTGGCCAGAAAAGTAACCGGATTTTCAGAAGATGATCTTCAGCTTCTCTGGGATGCAATCATTAATATGTTTGAAAACGATCATTCTGCGGCGAGAGGTAAAATGGCAGTGCGTAAACTGATTGTGTTTAAGCATAGCAAAGAATTAGGAGACTGTCCGGCGTATCGGTTGTTTGACGCGGTGGAAGTATCCAGAAATGACGGTATAGAATATCCGAGAAATTATAAAGATTATACCGTTACGGTGCATATGGATCAGATACCAGACACTGTTGAAGTATCGGAGTTGTGCTAATAGGATGAAATATGGCAGAGTATAGAGAAGAAGAGTATTTGATGATATCGGGGATTCAGCATTTTAAATTCTGCCGGCGCCAATGGGCATTGATTCACATCGAACAGCAGTGGGCAGAGAACGAGCATACTGCTGTTGGTGAATTGATGCATAAAAAAGTCCACGATCCATTTCTGAATGAAAAGAGGAAAGATATTTTTATCGTCAGGGCATTGCCTGTTTCATCCAGACAGTTGGGACTGAGTGGAGAATGCGATGTGGTGGAGTTTCATAAACAGGAAGAGGGAGTGAAACTTTATGGACACAGAGGACTGTATGGTATCTATCCAATCGAATACAAAAAAGGTAAACCCAAACGAAATACAGAAGACGAACTTCAATTAACGGCACAAGTTATGTGTCTGGAGGAAATGTTTTCGACAGACATTCCTAAAGGTGCAATTTATTATGGAATGACGCGAAGACGTCAGGAAGTGATAATTACAGAAGAATTGCGCAGCCAGGTAAATAATATGGTGTCGGAAATGCATCAATATTATAAGAGAAGATATACCCCAAGACCCAAAACTGGCAGGCAGTGCACATCCTGCTCGTTGAAAGAAATATGTATGCCCGGATTAAATAAAAAGGTTTCGGTGCAGGAGTATTTGAAACGCTCACTGGAGGAATTGGAATGAAAAAACTGTTGAATACATTATATGTCACAACAGCTGATAGTTATCTGGCATTAGATGGGGAAAATGTGGTTGTTCAGGGAAGTGATGGAGAATGTGGAAGAGTTCCGCTTCATAATCTGGAAGGGATTGTATCTTTTGGCTATCGTGGAACCAGTCCGGCCCTGATGGGAGCGTGCGCAGAACGAAATGTTTCCCTGTGCTATTTAACGCCGCAAGGCAAATTTTTAGCCAGAATATCAGGGCCAGTGAAAGGAAATGTTATTTTAAGGCAGCAGCAATATGATTTTGTGAGAGATGAAGAGAAAAGTCTGGAAATAGCGAAACACTGTATTATCGGAAAAGTTTACAATGCCAGATGGGTGTTGGAGAGGACAACCAGGGATCATAGTATGCAGGTAGATGTAGAAAAATTAAAACATGCGTCAGGCCAGCTCAAGGACGCATTGGATCGGATTCAAAACAGTGCCTGCAAAGATGAAGTAAGAGGATATGAAGGAGAAGCTGCAAAAATATATTTTGGTGTATTTAATGAAATGATTTTACAGCAAAAGAAAGACTTTATTTTTCGTGAGAGAAATAGAAGGCCGCCTTTAGATTATGTGAATGCGCTGCTTTCCTTCGTATACACATTATTGACCAGTTCCATAACATCTGCGTTAGAAACGGTTGGATTAGATCCGTATTTGGGTTATCTTCATACAGATCGGCCTGGCAGAGTTTCTCTTTCTCTGGATTTAATAGAAGAATTACGTCCCGTGTTTGCTGATCGATTTGTTCTGACTTTAATTAATCGAAAAATGATCAGTAAAAAAGAATTCAAAAAAAGAGAAAATGGTGCAGTGATTATGACCGATGAAGGGAAAAGGATTATATTAACAGAGTGGCAGAATAAAAAGAAAGAAACCTTAACTCATCCTTATTTAAAAGAGAAGATAGAGTGGGGTCTGGTACCGTATACGCAGGCAATGCTGCTGGCCAGATACTTAAGAGGTGATTTGGATGGTTATCCTCCATTTTTGTGGAAATGAAATGAAAAAATTTGTAATTGTTGGTGTTAAAAGACGTATTTTAAATGTGGATGAAGTTTTTAAAATGGAGAGGGGAATATGCTTGTATTGATTACGTATGATGTTAACACTGAAACAGCAGCAGGAAAATCCAGACTGCGTAAAGTTGCAAAACAGTGTGTGAATTATGGGAGAAGGGTACAAAACTCTGTATTTGAATGTATTGTGGATCAGGCGCAAAGTGTTATGTTAAAAGCTGCTTTGCTCGAATTAATTGATCGGGATACGGATAGTTTGCGATTTTATTATTTGGGTAATAACTATAAAACAAAAGTGGAACATTTCGGAGTGGAAAGGGGGATTGCTGCAGATAGTTTGCTTATTTTATAGCCAATGTGGTGCGAATGGCAAGTAAGTGATAAAAAACCGAGAGATTCGCACCGAAAATAATGCACAAAATGAGGTCATATTATGAAATTGAAAATTATTTGAAAATGGTTTTTAGAAAAAAATATAAATTATGATCAAAAAATATTGATAAATATTTGATAATTTATGCATTATTGCTGTCTAGCTCCACGCGGAGCTAGTGGATTGAAATCCTTTAATGAACGTTTTATTTCCAAACTCAATCGGTCTAGCTCCACGCGGAGCTAGTGGATTGAAATCTCAATCACCTTCTCCTTATCAAAGGCTGTCTCTGTCTAGCTCCACGCGGAGCTAGTGGATTGAAATCGTCCAGAGCCATGATGAATTACAGGAAAGCATTTGTCTAGCTCCACGCGGAGCTAGTGGATTGAAATTTCTGCTTTTAATGCCATATCATCACCGCCTTACAGGTCTAGCTCCACGCGGAGCTAGTGGATTGAAATAGCATAAAATAGCCAGAACAGATGCGAAAAATCGTCTAGCTCCACGCGGAGCTAGTGGATTGAAATGCGATCGAAGAACGGTATGGCGTGACTGTTATGGGTCTAGCTCCACGCGGAGCTAGTGGATTGAAATATGTTGTTCCGAAGGAAGAGGAGTTTGATCTGGGTCTAGCTCCACGCGGAGCTAGTGGATTGAAATTCCCAAAAGTATAACCATTGACATATAGTGTACGTCTAGCTCCACGCGGAGCTAGTGGATTGAAATCTGGCCATCCTCGGCCCATATGTCCCCGACCGGGTCTAGCTCCACGCGGAGCTAGTGGATTGAAATATGACACGCACCTATCTCCCC
>CAJFOT010000140.1 GCA_904397815.1 Candidatus Paralachnospira sangeri | reverse complement strand
TCTAACCGGTCTTCCACATGCGACTTTCTGTCTGCCTGTACACCGCAGTGCATCTGGATACTGGCCGAACAGGAATGAAAACATGGCGTTGCTGCAAACCCTATGCTTTCGTTCCTTGCAGCAGTCAGTGAACAGGTCCCGACAGCCGCAGACGGAGGGTGCCGCAAACAATTTGGGGCTGTTTTGAGCTGGAGGCGGGATCCAGCCTTTAGAAAGCACCTGGTGAAGAGGCCCTCTGCCGATGAACCTGGTACGTCTTAAGGCTTAGCCCGGCGGAAGCGGTAGCCCGTTTGAGGCACCCTCCGTCTGCGGCTGTCGGGGCCGTCCGGGCTGTGTAAGTCCCCATGAACGAAACACATATCTTTTTGTCCAGCATATGGACGGAAGGTGTGAATCGCCGGGCGGAGAGGAAAAGCCTGTTTTACCGGCGAATTTTGCCGTTTGAAGTCACTTGCTGGCGGCATATTATATTTTATGGCTGGCGGTATGGGCTTCAGTGTGCTATAATGCGGATGATCATACGCTGCCGGATTATGAAAATCCAATCTCCATCAGGTATGTGGAGCTGTGCGGCTGTGTATCGGAAAACAAGCATTCAGGAAAGGGGAGCAGCCACATGAAACAGCACAGAGATTATCCGGTGGCGGTGGTGACGAAAAAGGGAGCCCGTTCTGTGGAACAGGGGCATCCCTGGATTTATGATACAGAGGTGATCAGCCTGGAGGATGGCTGGGAGAATGGCGGCCTGGCAGACGCTGTAGATGAGAAAGGAAAATACCTGGGCACCGGCCTGATCAGTGAGCGGTCCAAGATCCGTATCCGCCTGATCTCCAGAAATGCCAATGACCGGTTCGACCAGGACTTTTTCCGGCGCCGGATCCGCTATGCCTGGGAGTACCGAAAGACTGTGATGGGCAGTGACATCGGCTGCTGCCGGGTCATATTCGGCGAGGCGGACCAGTTCCCGGGGCTGACTGTGGACCGGTTTGGAGATGTGTTGGTGACCCAGACTCTGTCTGTAGGTATGGAACGGTATAAAGATGTGATTTTTCCTCTGCTGCATCAGGTTTTGACGGAGGACGGGCAGAAGATCAGCGGTATCTATGAGCGGAATGATGTGGCTATACGGGAATTGGAGGGACTGGAGCAGAACAAAGGCTGGTATCCGCTGGATGGGTTCCGGGTGCCTGAGAGCACGCAGACAGAGATCATGGAAAACGGGATCCGGTATCTGGTAGATTTTGAAAACGGACAGAAAACAGGATTTTTCCTGGACCAGAAATATAACCGGCTGGCGGCGGCCAGGCTGGCGCCGGAGAAGCGGGTGCTGGACTGTTTTACCCACACCGGCTCTTTTGCCCTGAACGCGGCGAAAGGCGGAGCGTCCCATGTATGTGCGGTGGATATTTCTCAGACGGCCCTGGATATGGCCCGGGAAAATGCCCGCCGAAACGGCCTGACAGACCGGATGGAATTTCAGAAGGCTAATGTATTCGAATATCTGACCCAGCTGGAGGCTTCAGGGGCGAAGCCATATGACTACATTATTCTGGATCCGCCCGCCTTTACCAAAGCAAGAAAAACAGTGCGCAACGCGCAGAAAGGTTATAAGGAGATCAACCTGAAGGCGATGAAGCTGCTGCCCAGAGGGGGATATCTGGCCACATGCTCCTGTTCTCACTTTATGACAGAGGAGCTGTTTGTAAAAATGCTCCAGGATGCCGCCAGAGACGCCAGGGTGCAGCTGCGTCAGATCGAGGCCCGGCAGCAGGCGCCGGATCATCCCATTCTGCAGGGTGTGCCGGAGACGGATTATCTGAAATTTTATCTCTTTCAGGTGGTGTGAAATGAAAACATATATTCATCTTTTACGCTAGGCTGTCAGATGTGTTATATTAATGATAGAAAAGGGAAAGCCAGAGACATACGGCCTACCCGAATTGTTTACGACTATTTAACACAAGCCGTCACTACTGCGAATAGTGGCGGCTGTTTCCTTATCCGGAGGGCCGACGCTCCGAGCCAGAAGGGCAGAAAATCCTTGCGCGGATGCCTGGCTGCGGTTATAATATAGAACGTATGATCGAACAACGCAGAGGTGGGCAGAGATGGCAGGTAAAAAGGCCGCGGGGAGAAGAAAAACGGCAGGTACCAGGGGCAGGGGCCGGAGAAAAAGAAAAAGAGCCGTCCGGCGCAGGCGGACGGTGTCACCTTTGATGAGAAAGGTACGGATGGCGCTGTCCGGACTGGCAGGGGTTATGCTGGCGCTGACGGTGATTTATTGCTCCAACCATCCGGAGGCGCTGGAAGATCTGCGCGGCCGTCTGCCGGAGGAGCTGACAGTTTCCTGGCAGACGGAGCAGCCGGGGCCGGTGACAGAAGATGGGCTTCAGGTTCATTTCATCGATGTGGGCCAGGGCGACAGTGCGCTGATTGAGGCGGACGGCCAGGCGATGCTGATTGATGCCGGTGAAAACGATCAGGGCGAAAAGGTGTGTCAGTATATCAGCAGCCAGGGCTATGACAGTCTGTCTTATGTAGTGGGGACCCATCCCCATTCCGACCATATCGGAGGAATTGACGATGTACTGTATACTTTCCGGGTGGAATCGCTGCTGATGCCGGATATCGGGCAGGATACCGCCACTTATGAGGATGTGATGGAGGCGGCACAGAGCAGGAACGTGCCGGTTTCCTCCCCGGAACCGGGGGAGCAGTTTTACCTGGGAGGGGCGTTGATTACGGTGACCGGTCCGACAGAGAATTATGGAGATGATTTGAACAGCTGGTCCCTTTGCCTGAAGATTCAGTATGGGGAAAATGTTTTTTTGTTTACAGGCGATGCGGAAGCGCAGGCGGAAGAGGATATGGTTCAGTATGCCCGGCTTCGGGGTATTTCTCTGGAGGCGGATGTGATGAAAGGCGGACATCACGGCAGCAGCACTTCAAATTCAGAAATTCTGCTGGAGGCTGCAGATCCGAACACTGTGGTGATCAGCTGCGGCCTGGACAATGAATACGGTCATCCGCATGAGGAAGTGATTGAGCGGCTGGCCCGTATGGGCTGCGTGGTTTACCGCACTGATCACTCCGGGACTGTGACGGCAGTATGTGATGGCACAGAAATCACCTGGGAGACAGAAAAATAACAGCAGTATGACGCCGCGTGAGCTGCAGCAGGAATAAAAGGAAGGCAGCAGGCGTATAATGTAACAGATGGACGCAGACAGACAGATTCTTTCGGCATCCTTGACAGTATATATGATTTCTTCTATAATAAAGATATCATCAGCGCGGGGTGGAGCAGTTCGGAAGCTCGTCGGGCTCATAACCCGAAGGTCGCAGGTTCAAATCCTGCCCCCGCAATCAGCACCAGTCGGGATTTCGGCCGGTGTTTTTTTGCAGCGGGAAAATATCAGTCATTAAGAGAAAAGGATTATGAAAAGAGAATTTAAAAAGCTGACGGCAGAGGATCTGCACATATTGTCCAGGTATTTTTCTCTGCGTCCCAACAAAACATGCGACAGTACTTTTTTGAGCAGCTATCTGTGGAAGGATTATTATCATACCCGTTTTTACCTGAATGAAGGACGGGCTGTTCAATGGCTCAGCGAATATGAGGGGAAGCTGTCTACCAGTATTCCCCTGTGTGAGGCGGACCAGCTGCCTTATTATTTCCGGGATATGCAGGACTACATGAACCAGGAGCTGGGGATGAAGATGACAGTGGAGCTGGCAGATGAGGAGGCCCTGCAGATTCTGAATCTGGATGCCGGAAAATATGAGATCACGGAACAAAGAGATGCGTTCGATTATCTGTATGATGCTGACCTGCTGCGCAGGCTGCCGGGCAAAAAATATCATAAGAAGAAGAACCATATCAATGCTTTCCTGAAGGAATATGAAGGGCGTTATGAGTATCGTACCCTGAGCTGTAAGGACGAGGAGGAAATTCTGGAAT
>CAJFOT010000139.1 GCA_904397815.1 Candidatus Paralachnospira sangeri | reverse complement strand
GTGGAGATAGTAGGTAAGTGCCCAGTGGGTATACGAGGTCGATGAAGCAGGAAGCCCATTGGCTTTAGACAATGGGTAGTTCACAAGAATAAAGAAAAGAGGGTTTGACATTTCCCTGTTGACTGATATTATTAAAAAGCTGGCAGCCGGAGAACCGCTGCCGGAAAAAAACAGGGATCATCCACTTTCCGGAGATTATGTTGGCTGTCGGGAATGTCATATTGTTCCGGATTGGCTGTTGATCTATGAATTGGATGGAAATGCGTTGATTTTATATCTTACCCGAACAGGATCTCATAATGATTTATTTTAGAAAGTTGATCTTTTTTGGAAGATTCATGCAATTTGACATCTTTTCAGATTTCCATTATAATGTTAGTAGGTAATTTCACAGTAATTTCAAACCGCAGGCGTTCCGCCCTGCGGTTTGCGGCTATATGCAGAGAGGAACAGAAATATGATGATTTCGACAAAAGGAAGGTATGCCCTTCGTCTCATGATTGATCTGGCGATGCATGAGCAGGATGGCTTTGTGTCGCTGAAGGATATCTCGGAGCGGCAGGGAATATCTGTGAAATATCTGGAACAGATTATGGCGCTGTTAAATAAGGAAAATCTGCTGAGTAGCCAGCGGGGGCCCCAGGGAGGATACCGTCTGGCGAAGAAGCCGGAGGAATACTCGGTGGGAGAGATTCTGCGGGCTGTGGAAGGCAGCCTGGCTCCCATCGCCTGCCTGGAGGGTGAGGAGAACCCCTGCCCCCGCCAGAAGGAATGCATGACCATCGGTTTCTGGGAGGGACTGAACCGGGTGATCGACGAGTATATAGACAGTGTGACACTGCAGGATCTGCTGAAGGATTCGTCTGCGTTCTGATGGGGCGGAGGGAAACATAATGCGGGGCATCCCAGACTACAGCATTTGCAGAAGGGCCTGAACATAGGGAAGGGCGGCCTGATTCTGGGTATTCCAGAGCACAATTGCCTGGTAGTCAGTGCCCAGCATTTCTTCTATAAAAAATCGCCTGATCTGGCAGGAGGGAGACAGTGTCAGTAAATCCGGCGCCATCAGAACACAGCTGCCGAACTGTACCTGCAGGAGGGCGGAGGATATATTTTCCGCATATGTTTTGATCAGGGGACGGAATCCGAAGTTCAGGCATATTTTTTCCGTTTCCGTGTTGCAGTTCAGCAGTGTGCTTTCCTGAATGGCGACAAAGTAATCGGTTTTGAACTGACTGATGGACAGTGCTGCGGCATCTGTGTGATAAAGAGGATGGTGCTGGGACAGATAGATGCACATATGATAGTTTTCGACGGCTTTCCACCGCAGGGTATCGCTGTCCAGTGAAATTAAATCCAGCGCTGTCAAAAATGCCAGATCCAGCTGACCGGCCAGCAGTTCTTTCATCAGATACCGGTTATGGTTCTGGACAAAATGAAGATCAACAGCAGGATAATTGTTTTTAAATTGATAGATGGTCTTAAAACATTTCTTATGCATAATCTGGTCCGCAATGCCGAGTTTCAGTACAGAAGGCTTTGCGGACTGTATGTTATGTGCCATTTCGACAGAAAAGGTGATTTGATTCAGCAGTTCATGCCATTCTTCGGCCAGCTTTTTCCCGGCAGGTGTAATATCAATGCGGTTAGGCGAATGAATAATCAGCTGAATCCCTAGGTCTGATTCCAGAGAAGATATGGTTTTGCTGATGCTGGATACCGAGACATTTAGCTTTGCGGCGGCGTCCTTCATGCTGCTGTTTTCCGCCACCGTTACCAGGACATGCATTTTCTTATATGATATTCCGTTATAATCAATCGGACGCAAAGATAATCCCCCCTTTTCCTTTTTATTATCGTTTATTGTATCATTTTTCCCTGAAATGAACATCTTTCCCTTTCAAAAATGGAAAACAGGCTTTCTGTTTATTCTTTTGCGGTTTTTTGGGTGTATCTGTACAATGAATATTAGAAAATCTGAGGAGGGAGTTTATGTTAACACCAAAAGAAAATGCACTGAGAATGATTTATGATGAGAAACCGGAATATATTCCCATGACCGGCAAGGCGTTTCGGGTGGTGGGGTATCCGCTGATTGAGGCACTGGAAGAGCCGATTGCAAAGGATGGGTATGATCCTTTTGGTATTATGGAACCGGCACAGGATGCTGTAAAAGGAGAATACAGGTCCTGAACGCAGCGAAAAAAGGACAGAAGCACGCAAGTCCGGCTTCTGTCCTTTTTTCTGCGCATGAGTCTGGCGGGCTCATACATGAGAAAAGTATTATTGAATGTTGAATGGTAATTACAGTATACCCCACAGTCTCCTGTTTGTAATGCAGAAAAGGGTGCAGGCCCTGCGCCTGAAAGTTGACGCAAAAAAGAGTTTCAGCCTCTCAATCACCCGTTTATGGGAGCGGCCTCCATATGTTGATATAATTTTAACATACAAAGCAATCGAGCATATTGCAAAGCAAATTGTGAGTGTGAGGAGGAAGAAGGATGGATGAGTTTAGACTGACATCGTTTGAAGAAATGGATGCCGCGACAGAAGAACTGCTGGAAACCGGCAAAAAGGTGGGCGCGGATTCCTGGCAGCTGCGGGCGAAGCAGCAGACCCCCCACTGTAAGTTCGGCGAGCAGGGCATTTGCTGCCGGATCTGCTCCATGGGCCCCTGCCGGATCACGCCGAAGGCGCCGAAGGGAATCTGCGGATGCGACGCTCACGGCATCGCGGGCCGCAACTTCCTGCGTTTTACCGCAGGGGGCGCCGCTACCCATTCTGATCACGGCCGGGAAATCTGCCATACACTGCATACAGTGTCTCCCAATGGCAGCTACCGGGTGTCAGATCCTGAGAAGCTGAAACGAATCGCCGAAGAGTGGGGTGTGGAAACGGAAGGAAAGGATATCTATGATCTGGCTCATGAGATGTCAGAGCTGGCGCTGATGGAGTACGGCAAGCCCTTCGGCGTGTCCAGATGGCTGTCCAGAGCGCCGGAGCATACCCGGGAGCTGTGGCATAAGGCAGAGATTGAGCCCAGAGCCATCGACCGGGAGGTTTCCTGCGCCATGCATATGACCCATATGGGATGTTCTTCCCTGTCGGAAGCGCTGGTGCGCCAGTCTCTGCGGGCCGGCATGGCGGATGGCTGGGGCGGCTCCATGTGCGGTACGGAGTTTTCCGATGTTATGTTCGGAACGCCGATGCCGGTGGATACAGAGGCCAACCTGGGCGTCCTGGAAAAGGATATGGTCAATATTATTGTTCACGGCCATGATCCCTCTCTGTCAGAGATGATTGTGAATTACGCGGAAGACCCGGAGATGATTGCGCTGGCCAAATCCCTGGGGGCAAAGGGCATCAATGTGGCTGGTGTATGCTGTACCTCTAATGAGGTGGCGATGCGCCGGGGCATCCCCATGGCGGGCAACTTCCTGGCTCAGGAAAATGTGGTGCTGACCGGAGCCTGCGAGGCGATCGTGGTGGACGTGCAGTGTATTTTCCCTGCTCTCGGGCCTTTAAGCAAATGTTTCCACACGAAGTTTATCACCACATCGCCTATCGCGATGATGCCGGATTCTGATTTTGTCCGTTTCAGTCCTGAGTCGGCTGCTGAGAACGCCAGAAAGATCGTGAAGCTGGCGGTGGAGAATTTCGTAAACCGGAAACAGGAGCTGGTACATATTCCTCAGCTGAAACAGAAAGCTACGGTAGGCTACTCTGTGGAAGCCATTAAAAAGACGCTGGATAAGGTGACCAATTCTCAGGTTGACCGGACCGGAACCCTGAAGCCGCTGGCAGACTGTATCAAATCCGGCGTGCTGCGGGGCGCGGTGGCCATGGTAGGCTGCAACAACCCGAAGGTGCGCTTTGATACCGCCCATATCGGTCTGATGCGGAAAATGCTGGCCAATGATATTATCCTGGTGCTGTCCGGCTGCTCTGCCCAGGCCGCGGCCAAGGCGGGCCTGATGGACAAGCGGGCGAAGGAGCTGTGCGGCGACGGCCTGAAGCGTGTCTGCGAGCTGTGTGATATTCCGCCGGTTCTCCATATGGGCTCCTGTGTGGATATCAGCCGTATGATGGTGCTGGCCTCTGACCTGTCCAGAGATTTTGGCGTGAATATATCCCAGATTCCCCTGGTAGGCTGCGCGCCGGAGTGGATGTCGGAAAAAGCCGTGTCCATCGGCAACTATGTGGTAGCCACCGGCATTGATACCTTCCTGGGGGTTACGCCTCAGATCACCGGTTCCAGTCAGATGGTGGAGTGGCTGACCAATGGAATCCGGGACTGGGTAGAGGCAGCTTATACCTTTGAGACTGATATTGAGAAGCTGGGCGACATGATGATCGCGCGGATCGAAGAGAAGCGCGCGGCCCTGGGCATTTAAGGAGGAAGAACGATGACACTGATATCCAGAGTATTCAGCGGGGCGGACCAGTGGTATGCCCAGGCAGAAACATGTGTAGCAGAAGCGATTGCGAAGTACGGCGCGGATCAGGCGGTAGCCCTTCCTGATACAGCTTACAGCCTGCCCTGTATTTACGCGATGCTGGGGGTTAAGGTAGGCACTCTGGCAGAGATGAAAGCGGTTCTGGAAGGACAGATCAAGGATCTGATGACCAGAAATCCCCGGGTGAAGGATATTTTCACATCCGGTATCGGCTCCGCTCTGTGCTGCGAGATTATCGAGACATGCAAATATATCGAAGGAAAGCCCTATGGGGAGCCTATCCACGGCCATCTGTCCGACGCGGAAATCCGTGAGATCGGACTGCCCCTGGTAGTGGATGATATCCCCGGCGTGGCGGTTATTATCGGCGGCGCTCCCTCCGCTGAGGAAGCAAAGACTCTGGTAAAGGGATACCAGAGCAAAGGTATCATGGTATTCATGGTAGGCGAT
>CAJFOT010000138.1 GCA_904397815.1 Candidatus Paralachnospira sangeri | reverse complement strand
GTAAGACATTGCGTTACGAGTTATCGTAGCCAACGCAATAGTGGTTGAAACAGGAAGCTCCGACTTCTATAAGTCGGAGTAGTTCACAAAGGGTGAAAGCCAGATATGTTTACGGCGTATCGGCCACACCTATGCGCAGTGATCAGATGGAAAAAATCAATTGTATGCTTCTGGGCCCGATCCGGCACCGATATACTGCGCTGGAACGGGCGAAAGACCAGGGAATAGAGCGAACGGTGATTCCCCGTTATACAGGCGTAACCGGAAACGCTCTCCAGTCTGTGATCAATGCATGGGATGCAGGAAATAACACAGACAGACGGGGCCATGAGATAAATGACGCATATAAATTGATCAGCAGCCACCAGACACGAACGGAACAAAGTTAAGAGAAACGCCGGACAGTCAGTCTTTCATCCTGGTCGCGACAGGCCAGAAGATAGGAGAAGGGTTTGACTGTCCCAGATTAGATACTTTGATGCTGGCAGCTCCTGTTTCCTATCATGGAAGGCTGGAACAGTATGTCGGCCGTATCAGCAGAGATTATGGGGGAAAGAAAGATATTTTGGTATATGACTATATAGATTCTCATATACCTGTCTTTCATAATATGTATTTAAAACGGCTGCGCACTTACAAAAAAATCGGATTCAGAATATTAACAGGTGATATTCAGGAAAAGCAGGAAGCAGGCGCAATTTATGACGCGGGAAATTATATGGACACATTTGAGCAGGATTTGGTAGAGGCAGAACAGGAAATTGTCATATCCAGCCCGGGACTGACGCAGGAAAAGGTCGAACGGTTTCTTTATCTGATAAAGCCCCGCCAGGAGAAGGGTGTTAAGATTGCGGTGATCACAGAAAATCCTGAAAATTCGTATTATGAAAATGCGGCTTATATCTATGGGCTTCTAACAGATCTGAATCAACGCGGCGTTTATGTCATAACAGCGGACCATGTACAGGAGCACTTTGCGGTCATTGATCAGCTGCTGGTATGGCATGGCGGCATGAACCTGCTGGGAAAAGAGGATGTGTGGGACAATTTGATACGGGTAAAGGATAAAAAAGCAGCGGCAGAACTGCTGGAAATGATCCATCAGATCATGGTTCCTGATGGCGCAGCAAGAAATGAAAGAAAATTTTGAGAAAGCCATGACTGTGCTTTCATCGGCAGGATATCAGGTGACTGAAAGGGATGCCATAAAAGGATAAAAGGAGATGAGTCGCATAATGGACGAAAAGGACAGACAGAAACCAGAACAGATCAGAGAGATGCCGGCGGAGGAACCGGAAGAACTTGAGACAGAGGATGGAGAAAATCTGAGAGCCATGGATGAGATCGGCGGCTTTCAGGTTCGTCCCGGCTTTTATGAGCTGAATGGGGCGTCCGCCTTTCCTCAGGGCGTGAATTTTACACTGACGACTTACGCGGGAACTTCCTGCGAGCTGCTTTTGTTTCACAGGAAAGGGCAGGAACCATATGCCCGCCTGCTTTTCCCGGAAAAGTACCGGGTGGGAAATGTATATTCCATGTTTGTATTCGGTCTCAGAATCGATGAATTCGAGTATGCTTATTCCGTGGACGGCCCCTGGGAGCCGGAAAAGGGACTGATTTTTGATAAAAACCGGTACCTGCTGGACCCGTACGCCAAGGCAGTTACCGGACAGAGTGAATGGGGCAGGCAACTGTCCGGCGGCAGCTTTTACAAGGCCAGGGTCGTCCACAATAATTTCCGCTGGACCATTCCGGACAAGCCAAAGACCCAGCTGCGGGACTGCATTATCTATGAGCTTCATGTCAGAGGGTTTACAAGACATTCCAGCTCCGGCGTCTCCCATCCGGGCACCTTTGACGGGATTCGGGAGAAAATCCCCTATCTGAAGGAACTGGGCATCAACGCGGTGGAGCTGATGCCGGTTTTCGAGTTTGACGAGACCAGAAATGCCAGGGAGGTAAAGGGCAGGAAGCTGCTGGACTACTGGGGATACAATCCGGTATGCTTTTTTGCGCCGAATACCAGCTATGCTTCTGACCGGGAGTATAACCGGGAGGGGAATGAGCTGAAAACGCTGGTGCGAGAGCTTCATGCCAGTGGAATCAAGGTGATCCTGGATGTGGTGTTTAACCATACCGCGGAGGGAAATGAGGAAGGTCCCTGTTTTTCTTTTAAGGGGATTGACAACAATATCTACTATATGCTGACGCCGGATGGAAAGTATTATAATTTCAGCGGCTGCGGCAATACCCTGAACTGCAATCACCCCATGGTGCGGGAGATGATCCTGAACTGTCTGCGGTACTGGACCTTTGCCTACCATATCGACGGGTTTCGCTTTGATCTGGCCTCTATCCTGGGTAGAAGCGAGGATTCCACGCCGATGAATAAGCCGCCTCTTCTGGAACAGCTGGCTTATGACCCGATTCTCTATCAGACAGATCTGATCGCTGAGGCGTGGGACGCGGGCGGACTGTACCAGGTGGGGAGTTTTCCCTCCTGGAACCGGTGGGCAGAATGGAACGGAAAGTACAGAGATGATCTGCGCAGCTTCCTGAAAGGAGACTGGGGCCTGGCAAAAGCAGCGGCGATGCGGATCACAGGCTCTCCCGACCTTTATCCGCCGGAGAAAAGAGGGGAGAATGCATCTGTCAACTTCCTCACCTGCCATGACGGCTTCACCCTCTATGACCTGTATGCCTATAACCAGAAGCACAATGAAGCCAATGGATGGAACAATACAGACGGTGCCAATGACAACAGAAGCTGGAACTGCGGAGAGGAAGGGGAGACTGACCGGGAGGATGTTCTGCGGCTCAGGCTCCAGATGATCAAAAATGCCTGCGCGGTTCTGATGTGCAGCCGGGGGACGCCGATGTTTTTCGCCGGAGATGAGTTTGGGAATACCCAGTATGGAAATAATAATGCTTACTGCCAGGATAATGAGATTTCCTGGCTGGACTGGGGCAGGATGGAAGAAAACCGGGAGATTTTCGATTTTTTCCGGTACATGATCGGACTGCGGCGCAGCCATGAAATCCTGCGGAAGAATACAGAACTCTGTCAGGCAGGGTTCCCGCCGGTGAGTCTTCACAGCACACGTCCGTGGGAAGGGGACTACACAGACGAAACAAAAACGATCGGCATTATGTATGCGGGGCGGGACCAGGAGGGCCATGATGATATTCTTTATCTGGGGATTAACGCCTACTGGGAGATGGTTGAGATATGGCTGCCTGTTCTCAGGGAAGGTTTCTGCTGGACGGCGCTGGCTGATACCTCCAGAGGGGAACAGGCAGTGATCCGGGAGCGGGTGCTGCTGGATCAGAGACGGTATGTGATGCATCCCAGAAGTGTGTGTGTATTTCAGGCTGTGACAGTCAGCGGGTCTGAAAGCGAATGGTCATATTAAACGCCCTGTCCGGGTCTGCTGCGGCTGATTGTGCGCTGCTGCCGCAAATTTTTCTATATGGCGTAAAAATATACTTTGAGAAAACGACCGATGGTACCGGCTCTGCCGGTATCATTTTTTGGTTAACAGGAAATCTCGTTCCCCGTTAAATAAAAACGCTCCACGGGGAACGCGCTGGGGCGGAGGATTCTCTTTTATATTAATAAGAGGATAGGGGCAGACAGAAATTTGTAAATTTTTTATAAAAAAGAACAAATCCCGGAATCTGTAGATTGGATAATAGGGACTGCCGGCTTAAAATATCCACTGTAAAGAAAACCGGCAGGCCAAAACGGAAACAGGTTATGAAGGGATGTGATGTCGGATGGAGCAGAGTTTTCTGACGGTGAAGCTGTATGAGATGGAACGGCAGTATGGAAAGATGCAGGCGAGAATACGGCTCTGCCAGAAAGAAGATACAGAGGCCCTCAGGAAAGAACTGAAGGAGATACAGGCGGAATGCGAGGAGGAAGATCTGCTGCTGCGGCAGAGCGCGGCCGCAGCGCGTTCCAGAGGCGTGGCAGCGCTGTCAGAGGCGCAGCTGGTCTATGATAAACAGATCAGTGAAATTTGGGAGAAGGTTCTCCCCGATTCGGTTCACGGGAGAGATACCTGGCAGGAAGAGAAGGCGGAGGCCGGTATGCTTTATGCCGAGTACAGCATTGATTTTGCCCTGCGGGCGGCGAAAAATGCCCTTTATGCAGCGCTGGCAGCGATTGCGGCGGAACGGGAATGTGGGGAATGGAGGAAGGATGATGAATGAAGTAAAGCAGCCGAAAAAACCATTGATTTATTATTACTGTATTGTACTGATCTGTCTGCTGCTCTTTAACGCCCTGGCGATGCCGTGGCTGATGGAGCGTCAGATTCAGAATGTCAGCTATAATACCTTTATATCCATGACAGAAGAGGGAAATATCGGACGCGTGGAAATCAGCGAACAGGATAATGTGATTTTGTTTACCGATAAGGCGGACGAAAATGTCTATAAGACAGCGATGGTGGACGATCCGGATCTGACCCAGAGACTCTATGATGCCGGGGCCAGCTTCTTCGGGGAGGAAATCCAGCAGATGTCGCCAATTCTCAGTGTTCTGCTGACCTGGGTCCTGCCGCTGGTGATTTTCATCGGCATCGGCCAGCTGATGTCAAAGAAGCTGATGGACAGAGCCGGAGGAAAAGGTTCTATGGCATTCGGCATGGGAAAGAGCAATGCCAAGGTGTATGTAAAGTCCTCAAAGGGCATTAAATTCTCTGATGTGGCAGGCGAGGATGAGGCGAAGGAAAACCTGGCCGAAATTGTGGAATATCTCCATGACCCTCAGAAATATAAGGAGATCGGCGCTTCCATGCCGAGGGGAATCCTGCTGGTGGGTCCTCCGGGTACAGGCAAAACCATGCTGGCAAAAGCGGTGGCAGGAGAGGCAAATGTTCCTTTTTTCTCCATGTCAGGCTCCGAATTTGTGGAAATGTTCGTCGGTATGGGCGCGTCAAAGGTGCGGGATCTTTTCCGGCAGGCAAAGGAAAAGGCGCCCTGCATCGTGTTTATCGATGAGATTGACGCCATCGGCAAAAAACGTGACAGCCAGATGGGCGGCAATGATGAGCGGGAGCAGACGTTAAACCAGCTCCTGACCGAAATGGACGGTTTTGATGAGAATAACGGCGTGATTATTCTGGCGGCGACGAACCGGCCGGAGTCCCTGGATCCGGCGCTGCTGCGGCCGGGCCGGTTTGACAGGCGTGTTCCGGTCGAGCTGCCGGATCTGAAAGGCAGAGAGGAAATCCTGAAGGTTCACGCGAAGAAGATAAAAGCTGCGGATGATGTGGATTACAACAAAATCGCCAGGATGGCATCCGGCGCGTCCGGAGCGGAGCTGGCAAATATCGTGAATGAAGCGGCCCTCCGGGCAGTCAGGGATCACCGCGGCTGCGTTACCCAGGCAGACCTGGAGGAAAGCATCGAGGTGGTGATCGCAGGTTATCAGAAGAAAAATGCTATCCTGACGGACAGAGAAAAGATGATTGTCTCCTACCATGAGATCGGCCATGCGCTGGTGGCGGCGAAGCAGACCAATTCCGCGCCGGTGCAGAAGATTACCATCGTGCCCAGAACATTGGGTGCCCTGGGATATACCATGCAGGTGGAGGAAGGCAACCATTATCTGATGACCCGGGAAGAAATGGAAAATAAGATTGCTACCTATACCGGCGGACGGGCAGCGAAAGAGATCGTTTTCGGAACCGTAACCACAGGCGCGTCAAATGATATCGAGCAGGCGACGAAGCTGGCCCGGTCGATGATTACCCGGTACGGGATGTGCAAAGAATTCGACATGGTAGCGATGGAGGCGCAGACCAACCAATACCTGGGCGGAGATTCTTCCCTGACCTGTTCAGCGGAGACCCAGAAGCTGATCGACGAAAAGGTGGTGGAACTGGTGAGACAGCAGCATGAGAAAGCAGCTCAGATTTTGATGGAAAACAGGGCAAAGCTGGATGAACTCTCCCGGCATCTGTACCAGAGAGAAACCATCACAGGAGAAGAATTTATGCAGATTCTGAATGCGGTATAAGACAGCACAGGATGTGGTATGAGACAGCATAAAACAGAAGCCTGCCGCGGCGGTTCAGATGATATCCTTCAGCAGGCGGTACTGACAGGCAGCCAGGTCTTCCTTTGCGAGCCGGTAATTGCTTTTGATCCAGCGCAGAGTGGTGCCGGTCAGTCCGCCGATATAAAAAGAAGTCACCACATCCACAGGGCCGGGCAGAATCAGGCCGTCCGCTGCCTTCTGCCGCAGAATTTCTGTCAGGTGCTTTTCAAAAAATTGATAGAAGCTCTCGGCAATTTCCTCATCCAGATCAGCGATAAAGGTATTATAAAAAAACGGTTTTCCTTCTGGACGAAATCCAGCATGACATAGAGAAATTCCTCAGGGGAGTGATTCGCCATCTGTTTCTCCATCTCCCGGCCCTTGGCTTCCAGGCAGCAGGAAAACAGATGGTATCTATCCTCGAAATTGGCGTAAAAGGCAGAGCGGCTGACCTGGGCAGTTTCACAGAGCTCATTGACAGAGATTTTCTGAAAAGGTTTTTTGTGGAGCAGTTCTGCCAGGGTATTCATCAGAGCAGTTCTGGCGGGAATCTTCCGGCTGTTTATCATAATTACCAACTCCTTCGGGCTTTTCTTCTAGGATAATGGATACAGGGACGGATTGCAAGAGGAGAAATTAATCAGAGGTGAATATATGTTTTTTCTTAATCGATGGTTTATTATAGAACAATTGTGGGCGGCGGTTTTTGCGGCGCCTGCGGTTTTATTCGCGGTGGTCTGCCACGAATACGCTCACGGCTGGGTGTCAGAACGGCTGGGTGATCCGACGCCCAGAGCTTCCGGGCGCCTGTCCCTGAATCCTTTCCGGCATCTGGATCTGTGGGGGACCATATGTCTGTTATTCTTTCACATCGGCTGGGCAAAGCCTGTGCCGATCAACCCTCTCTATTATAAAAAACGCAGAAAAGGCATTATCCTGGTGGCGCTGGCAGGTCCGGCCGCAAATATGGCGGCAGCGTTCATCTGTGTTCTGGCGCAGGGGCTCCTGCTTCAGTTCGGCTCCGCAGAATCCGGCCTGGTGACGGTCCTGATTTTGCTGGCGGAATACGGGGCAAGAATCAACATCAGCCTGGCGCTGTTTAATTTGATCCCGATCCCGCCGCTGGATGGCTCCAAGATCCTGGGCGAGATATCATTTGCGGTAAAAGATTTCTATATCAGGTGGGAGTCGTACTGGAGATGGCTTCTGCTGATTCTGGTGATTACAAGTGTGTTAAGCTGGCCCCTGTCCGCAATGAGCCGGACGATATATGATCTGCTGTGGCGGGCGGTGGTGAGTCTGTTTTCCACAGGCGCCGGAGGCGGTGGGACATTGATTTAATCTGCGGGCCGGTACCGCTCGATCATATACTGATACAGCAGGGAAGCGCCCCGGGACAGGGTCTTCCCTCTTTTCTTTACCAGATTGATGCTGAAAATTTTCGGGTCCCCTTCCAGACGGAGAAAGCGGACTTCCTCTTCTCGGAAAGCAGAAGCGGACAGAGAGAGGGCCGGGAGGAAAAATATGCCCTGATTGGCAGCCACCAGTCTGGCAGTATAATTAATTTCGGCAGTTTCATGGCATACCTTTGGAACAAAACCGGCCATATTGCAGTAGGTAATCAGGAATGTGTTGGCATAATGGTGGGAGTGGGTGAGAATAAAATTTTCATTGGCCAGAGCGCTGAAAGGAACACATTCATAGCGGCTCAAAGGGTTGCTGCGGCTGACAGCCACCAGGGTATCCAGGCTTAACAGCCGGACTGTGTCCAGACGGGTGGGATTGCCGATGGAACCGACGATCCCGATTTCTTCCGCGTCATGGATAATCTTTTCCTCAATCTGGATATCGTCGTCTGCCCTGGTGCAGATGGTATATTCCGGGTAACGGTTGGAAAAAGCCAGCAGATATTCGATATCCAGCCAGTTTTCCAGACCGCTGGTGACAGAAAGGGGAATGGACTGATTCTGCACAGCCTGCAGATTCTGCATTTCAATCAGGGTGTTATTCATCATTTCCATAATGGCATAGGCCTTCTTCTGGAAAATTCTGCCCTGCTCGGTGAGGGAGACACCCCGGTGCGTCCGCTGAAATAACGGAACCTTCAGTTCCTGCTCCAGAGCAGCGATCGACTTGCTCAGGGCCTGCTGTGAAATATAAATCTTATCCGCAGCCTTTGAGAAACTGTTCTCCTGGGCTGCGATCAGAAAATGCTGAAGCTGTCTGAATTCCATAAAAACCTCCGTGGTAATGTCTTTTCATTCAGGGGCTGTCACCCATCCCGTACGGAAAAGGAGGCGCCGGGACAGGGGGATGGGCAAACGGGCTATCGTCTCCGGCGAGCTAAGTCCCAAGACGCACCAGGTTCATCGGCAGAGGGCCTCTTCACCAGGTGCGTCTTAAGGCTTAGCTCGGCGGAAGCGGTAGCCCGTTTGCGGCACCCTCCGTCTGCGGCTGGCGGTGCCGTCCGGGCTGTGCAAGCCCCCCTGAACGAAAATGTTTTCTTCTATTATATATGATTGGGGGAAGAGCTACAATTTTAAGTTGTGACTGAGGAAAGAAAAAGAGGTTGGACGCAGGGGGCGGAAGGAAGTATGATGGTGGAAAGGTACTGCAGGAAGGTTTTTTATGGAGGAGGATTGATATGATGAAGAAAGAGATTGATTTCGGGAAACGGCTGGCGATCGGCTGTCTGCGGCTGCCGGTTATTTCTGACGCGGTTTACAGGGACGGTTTTTTCCGCGATGATTCTAATGTGGATGAGGAACTTTTTACGAAGATTGTTGATAAGGCCATGGCCAACGGCTACAATTATTTTGACACGTCCTGGTTTTATCACAGCGGGAACTCAGAGCGGGCCATCGGACACTGTGTGTCTGCCCGTTATCCCAGAGATTCTTTTATCCTGTCTGACAAAATGCCGGTGAAGTTTATGAAAAAGGGGAGCGAGATGGAGCCTATCTTCCAGGAACAGCTGAACCGGTGCCAGGTGGATTACTTTGATTTTTATCTGATTCATGCCCTCAGCTCAGAGACCTATAACAAATGGAAAAATGAAGGTCTGTTTGAATTCCTGGTGAAGAAACGGGAAGAAGGGAAATTCCGGGAGTTCGGCATGTCCCTTCATGAGACGCCGGAATTTCTGGATATGGTGCTTACAGAGCATCCGGAAATTGATTTCGTACTGCTGCAGATTAATTATGTCGACTGGAATTCACCGGTGATCCGTTCAAAGGAGTTATATGAGACAGCTGTGCGCCACGGAAAGCCGATTGTGGTGATGGAGCCCTGCAAGGGAGGAACCCTGGCAAATGTGCCGGAGGAAGCGGAAAAGCTGATGAAAGCCTACAATCCTGACGCTTCCATTGCTTCCTGGGCTTACCGCTGGGTAGCCTCTCTCCCCGGCGTCCGTGTGGTGGCGGCAGGAATGCCGAAGATGGAATTCCTGGAAGATAATATGAAAACCTTTGACAATTTCGTGCCGATGAATGAAGAGGAATACAGGATCATCGACCAGGTGACAGAGATCATCAATGCCAAGACGGCGATTGCCTGCACCAACTGTAAGTATTGCGAGGAGAAATGTCCCAAACATATCCCGGCCGGCGATTATTTCGGTCTGTATAATGAGTGGAAGCGGCAGAGCGAAAGCTCCAGCTATAATGACGTGAATACCTCTGCCCTGACCTACGGGAACTGGATCGAACACCGCCCCTCAGCGGCAGAGTGTATCGAATGCAAGCAGTGTGAGAAGGTATGTCCCCAGCATCTGCCGGTGGCAAAGCTGCTGAAGGAGAAAATCGACGGAGAACTCTGGTCCTGCAATCCGGAGTCCATGCTGGCGGCAAAAGTAGATAAAATGTAACAGTTCCGCACATCTCAGAAAATGAAAATACAGTCTTTCGCACGCAAGCGTGCACAGCCTGCCTTTTCATTTTCTGCATGGCTGAACTGTTACGATAAAATGGAGTAAGGAAAGAGGAAGGAGCGGTATGTTATGTTTACCTGTACAACCATCGGAAGGCTGAAGGAAGGAATGCTGGATGAGGTGCTGAAGGCGGCGGAAAAGCTGGCGCAGGCAACCAGAAAGCAGACCGGAAATATTTATTACTATGTATATGTCCCGGAGGGAAGGACAGACTGCTTTGCCACCACAGAGGGCTGGGAGAGCAGAGAAAATTTCCAGGAGCATGTGGGGCACGCCGATGACCCGGCTGATCCCCTTCATATCTTTAATCAGGTCGTAACGCCTGCCTCAGCGGCAGAGCCGGAAATTTTTATGGGAGAGGCTGTGATCTGAGGCCCTCAGCGCTTCCCGGCGGAACCCTCTTCGTCCCGGCTCTGCAGCATCCGGGCATAATGACGCTGGGTGTCGATCAGCCGCATCTCGAAGTCCTGCCGGTCTCTCTGGACGATGGTGTCCAGCAGCAGACCGGTAAAGAAACACTGGATGGCAGCCAGGGCCACGAAGGCGCAGACGATCAGGGTAGGGAACCGGGGCACCAGCCCGGTCTGGAAGTAGGTCACCAGCACCGGCAGGAAGAACAGAATTGCCACGGCCGCCAGCACCAGGCTGACCAGGGTGAAGAAGAAAAAGGGACGGTAGTTGCGGAAAAGGCGGAGAATGGTCAGCAGCACCTTCCGCCCGTCGCTGTAGGTGTCCAGTTTGGATTCGCTGCCTTCCGGCCGGTCCCGATAATCTACGATAACATTTTCAATCTGCATATGGTACTGGGCGGCATGGATGCTCATCTCTGTCTCGATCTCAAAGCCCTTGGAGAGCACCGGGAAGGTTTTCACGAACTGATAGCTGAAGGCCCGGTAGCCGGTCATCATATCCTTGATCCGGCAGTCGAAGAGGGCGTTGATGCTGCCCCGTACCAGCCGGTTGCCGAAATTATGGAAGGGCCGTTTGTTTTCTGTAAAATAGGTGGAGGAAAGCCGGTCCCCTACCACCATATCTGCCTGTTCTTCCAGCACCTTTCTCACCATCTCCGGGGCATATTCTGCCGGATAGGTATCGTCCCCGTCTACCATCAGGTATACCCGGGCATCGATTTCCCGGAACATCCGCCGGATCACATTTCCTTTTCCCTGCTGCCGTTCCGTTCTGACCACAGCTCCGGCCTGCCGGGCGATGGCGGCGGTCCGGTCGGTGGAATTGTTGTCATATACATAGATCCGGCAGCCGGGCAGATACCGGCGGTAATCCCGGATCACTTTTTCTATTGTCCGTTCTTCATTATAGCAGGGAATTAATACAGCGATCTCGTCCATTCTATTCTCCTTTTCGGCAGCCGGAAAGGGCAGCCGGTTTTACTTCATCGGAATCATTCTTCGTTCCCCTGGCTGTGGCCGGTCAGCCCCGTCCACAGATACAGCATGAAGGGCTGAAACAGGGTGATGGGAAATACATACCGCATCAGCACTGTGGGGGACAGCAGCAGGGTCAGCCACAGGCCGAAGGGGAGGGCCAGCACGATCAGGTCCGGCAGCAGCCTCTTTCTCTGGCACAGGCACAGCCCCAGGGAGAGGAGCAGCAGCCAGCAGTGCATCCCCGGGCTGAAAAACATGGACAGGACGGGAACCTGCTGATGCTGGTTCCAGGTGGCCATCTCTTCATACAGATCTTCCAGCCAGGGCAGAAAGCTGTGCTTTTCCACCACGATGGTTTCTCCGATATTGATAATCTCTCCCATGTGCTGGGTCATCAGATAGCCGTGGCGCTCTGCCGCGTAAATATAGGCGTGGAAGATATCGTCGGGATACCAGTAGCCCAGGGTGGTGGCGAAAAAGGCATTCAGGTAATCGCCGGGATGGCGCAGCCCCAGGGAAATCCACAGCTCCAGATACCGTCCGGGATTTTCCTGGAAGGCCTCTTCATTAAAGTTCATCTTTACCTGGTCGGCCAGGTGATCGTAATATTGTGCCGCGTCCTCCGCCGGGACAATCTCATAAAAGGTATTCCGGTCCTCCTCTGTCACATCCTCATGGTTCTGCAGCAGGGTGCGGGCGATCTGCTGCAGCGGAATGCTGAGCATCTCGGCCACACTGCCCGGGTCAGCGTCACAGGCCCGGATCAGCGCCTGGTTTGCCCCCTGATACAGCAGGATGGCGGCAGCCACAGTAATCAGGACAGGCTTCCAGTACCGGCGAAGAATCACCAGCAGCACCACAGCCATTACCAGAAAGGCATACATGCCGTTGTTGCGGAACAGCATCATCAGGGCGGCGCTGACCGCCAGGAGAACCAGGTTTCTCTTCCTGCGGCAGAAGGACCGGGGATCCCAGGCCAGATCCCACAGGCAGCAGGCGGTGGTCAGCATAAAACCGGCGAACAGGGTGTCTTTCGTAGCGCTGATGGACATCAGGTGGATGATGGGATTCAGGGCAAAAAAGGCAATGGCCAGCAGACAGAACACCGCAGGCATCCCCCGCCGCCATGCCGTATGGCAGAAATAAGCGAAGCAGGCGGACAGCACTGCCATCTGGGTCAGGGTATAAAATGCCACGCCGGGCGCGTATGCCCCTGTGACCATATGACCCAGGCACATGGAGCCGTACAGGTAGAGGGTGTGGATCAGCGGGTGATGGGTGGAATAGGTATGTTCTACTGCCTGTACCACCTGCCGGGGCACATCGTAGGAGAAAATCCCCGGGTAATAGGCCAGAAAGGCGGGAATCCAGCAGAGGAATATCACAGCCCAGGCCAGGAAAAACAGCCGGCGTCCTTTCAGCCAGCCGGACTGCTCACACCGCGCGCCCAGCCGGCAGCCGGTGATTCTTTTTCCGGCCTGGGGCAGATATCGGATGCAGGCCAGCAGCATGGCGGAAATCATAAAGCCCAGTCCCCAGGCCTGAATCAGCTTTTTGACTATGTCGGGGAGTGACCAGGAGATTCCCCCCAGCACCCGCATGTCTGTTCCCAGTACGATGCACAGACCCAGCAGAAACCCGGCTGTCAGGGTGAAGGGAAGCCGTCCCTTTTCTGTCCAGGAAAAAGAGCGGTGAAAGAAAAAAGAAAAAGCACAGAAACAGATCAGGCTGTAGAAGCTGTTGCTCATGACCACACTGCCGGTTTCCGGGCCGATCAGACCGGCGATGGACCAGACTGTGAGAAACGCCAGCACAAAGGAAGCCGGCAGACGATGCTTGTTCCATAACGATATCATAATTATTCTCCACTTTAATTCATTACTATCCACTATGATAAGCGAAAACAGGAAAAATGACAAGTGTAAAACCGTTGCGTTTCCCATTGGGGACAGGTATAATAGACAGGAATGAAACGGGAAGGAGGCCCATATGAACGGAACAATCATAACAGGACTGATGTTTCTGGCCTGTGCGCTGCTGGCCGGCGTATATAGTCTGTACTGTCTGGCCCAGGAAAAAAAGTATCGGAAAAACTGCACCTATGTGACCGGTGTGGTGACCGGCCATGAAAAGACAGACTCCAGAATCCGGCTTCGGGTAAACTTTATGGAGGGGGAGGAGAGTGTGACGGCGCTGACCCAGCCGGAGCATATAAAGATTATTGATACGCCGGAGGGAACCCAGGTTCCTCTGTCCTATCAGAAGATTCCTGACCGGGAGCATCCCGGACAGATGAAATATGAAATGTATCTGGAAGAAAAAAGGCTGATACAGAAAAGCTCCAAGCCCTATATTGTACTGGGAAAGGTATGCTGTGTATTCTGTTTTCTGACAGTGCTGATGGCTTTTTATTATCTGAACGGAATCTGACGGATGACACGGGAACGTGCGAAAATGATAAAGGAGAATACAGTGATGGTAAAAAAGACAAAGAAGGAAGTAAAGGAATGTTTCAGAGGCGGCGAGGGGACGGTCGAGTTCTATCATGTGCTGGAGCCGGAGGAGCTCAGGGGCCACGGACAGACCTATGCCATGGGTGTGTTAAAGCCCCACAGCTCTGTGGGATACCACCAGCATGTGGGAAACGGAGAGACCTTCTATATTCTGAAGGGAGAGGGGATTTTTGCGGACAATGACGGTTCCAGAATTCCGGTAGGCCCCGGGGATGTCTGTGTGATTGTGCCGGGAGAAAGCCACGGTATGGAGAATCCCACAGACGAGGATCTGGTGTATATGGCGCTGGTGATTAACGAATAAAAAGCAGGAAAAAGGAATGAATGGAACATGAGCGGCGGCATAAGTGTGAAAAGAAGAATCGGCGGGGCTTTTCTGGTCCTGCTGGTTTTTATTGTCTTATTGGCGGACGGCTGGACAGACGGCTATAACCGGAGCTTTCAGGCCAGTGAGCTGACAGCGGTGAAGGGAACCATGAGCGTGGCGGACGGCGAGACAGAGGCAGGACTGTTTTCCCAGGGGCCGGGCGTCAGCCTGCCGAAGGGAACCTATGAATTTGAACTGTCCTATACCGCGCTGGCGGAAAACAGCGGGGTGGCTGTCTATACAGACGCAGGCGGGGAAGAGCCGGTGTGCGCCTATTCCCTTCCTGTGGCAGAGGAGGGAACCTTTGCATTCCTCTGTCAGTTTGAGGAGGAGGCCCGGAATATTCAGGTATCGGTCAATTATTCCGGCGCGGGAGACTTTGCTGTCAGCGGGCTGACGATCCGTTCCCAGGGCTGGGTGTGTACGGATGTATTTGCCATTGCCCTGGCGGGGCTGGCTCTGGCAGCCGGCTGGCTGGTGATCCGGCGGCGGGACAGCGGGGAGGATTTTCTGTGTCCTTCCAATATTTATCTGATCCTGACAGCAGCAGCCCTGGCGGTCAGTGTCCCCATATTTCATGACTATGTCATGGGCGGCGGGGATGTGGCCTATCATCTGAACCGGATCGAGGGAATCCGCAGCGGCCTGCTGGATGGCCAGTTCCCGGTGCGGGTGCATACCGGCTCCATCTGGGGCTTCGGGTACGGCTCCTCGCTCTTTTATCCGGAGCTGCTGCTGTATTTCCCGGCGGTTCTGCGGATCTGCGGGGTATCTCTGGTAACTGCCGTGAAGCTGTATCTGGTGCTGATCAATCTGTTAAGCGGCTGGCTGATGTACCTGGCAGCCTCCAGAATCCTGGGCTCCCGCCCGGCAGGCCTGGCGGCCGGCCTTTTTTATCTGGCGGCCATATTCCGGTTGGGAGAGGGCTATATCGACGCGGCTTACGGCCAGTTTTCCGCCATGGCCTTCCTGCCCCTCCTCTGTCTGGGGGTCTATGAGCTGCTGGCAGGGGACTGGCGCAGATGGGGGTATGCTGTGGCAGGATTTACCCTGGTGTTCCAGACCCATATATTGTCCGCTGTCTGGTCGGCGCTGTTTATCCTTGCGGCGGCTTTGCTGATGATCCGGAATCTCCGGCAGAAGGAACGGCTCTTGGCCTGCCTGAAAGCGGCGGTGATGACCTTCCTGCTGAATCTCTGGTTCTTGCTGCCGATGGTATATATGATGGGAGAGCCGATGAACCTGGAGATTCTCTACTGTCCTTTTACAGAATATACCGTCCCCTTTGCGCTGCTGTTTAAGGTGGTGCCGGAGATCGGATTTTCCACCACAAAGGAAGGGGTTAAGCTGGAGAATGTGCTGCCGCTGACCATCGGCCTGGCGCTGCTGCTCAGCAACCTGCTTCTGTTTGTCTCTAGCATGAAAGGCTACCGGAGACAGGAAAGGTTCAGGCAGATGCGGAAGAAAGCGTGGGCGCTGCTGGCCTGGGGCGGGGTGATGGTTCTGTTTGTCAGCCGGATCATGCCCTGGAAGGCCCTGGCCCGGATTCCCCTTCTGGATCAGTTTTTCAGCTATTCTCAGTTTCCCTGGCGGTTTCTGGCCTTCGCCCTGGTGTTCCTCTCCATGTCGGGAGGGGCGGCTGTGGTGATGGCAGCGGAGGAACTGAAAGCAAAGCAGGTGATTTACGCGGCGGCCTTTCTGGCGGCCCTGCTGCCGATGGCCAGCTTCCTGGACGGCAGAAACCAGGAGCATGTCCAGATCCGCCAGACAGAGATCATCGATTCCACCATGATTGCCTCAGGGGAATATCTGTACAGCGGTACGGAGATTTACAATCTGCCGGAGCGGGCGGGAAAGGTGACCGTATCTGATGAAGGAATCGTCATCGGGAATTTTACCCAGGATGGAAGCCACATCTCTTTTGAATATGACGCATCGGCTCTGAGCGGGGACGGATACGGCGAGGTGCCCCTGCTCTACTATCCGGGATACAAGGCTCAGATCAACGGTGAGGAAGTGCCGGTGGAGCGGGGCGGAGAAAATACGGTGCGGATCACCCTCCCGGCAGGCAGCCGGGGCGAGGTCGCCCTCAGCTATCAGGGAAAAATCTCCTGGAACCTGTCCTTTTATATTTCCGCAGCCTCCTTCCTGGGATGGGCAGGCTGGAGCCGGGTGAAAGGGCGGAGAAAAGTAGCCGGATTTTCAGACGTTTCGCAGCTGCCTGCTGCCGATGACTATTCCGGCGAGGATCATAAGGGCCAGGCCTGAGCCGGCCATTACCCACCGCAGGGGGAGAATGTCAGCCAGCGGGCCGAAAACTGCCATACCGGCAGGGAGAAAGCCTGCGTACATGGTGCTGAGCAGTCCGAAAACCCGGCCCTGTACAGCAGGGGCAGTGTTTTCCTGCAGCATGGTGGTGAGGGAGGTCTGGGCCATCGTCAGCGCGATGCCGTAAAACAGCATAAGGATGAGATAGAGAATAAAATCTGTGGGGAGCCCCATTCCAAGGGCAAAAAGGCCGAAGGCGAACAGGCTGGCAGCCAGCGTCCTGCTCCTGCGCCGGAATCCGCCCCATATGCTCATCACGATTCCGCCTGCCGTCATGCCGGCGAAACCGGTCAGCTCCACCCCAGAGAGATACCAGTAGGTTTCTCCGAATACACGGCGCACGAAAAGGCCTGCCAGATAGCCCGCCGGAACACAGAAAAAGGTAAACAGTCCGTAGATGATCAGCAGTTTTCCAATGAGCCGGTCTGAGAAGGCATACCGGGCCAGCTGGTCTGCCGGCACCAGCCGGGGGATCACCGCCTGGACAGCCGGAGTCTGTATCCCTGCGCCCACCGACCGGACGGCGGACATAACCAGGAGCCCCCGGAGCAGCGCCGGCTCTGATGGGAAGTGTTTCATGGCCAGCGCCATAAACAGGGTGGCGGAGGCAGTCAGGGCATCGGCGCCGATGATCAGCACTTTTCCGGGATACCGGTCCGCCCATGCACCCCCTAAAAAGGAGGTAAGGAACTGGGGCAGATAGGAGCAGAGGGTAAATGCGGCCACCCATGTGCCGCTGGCCGTCTCCATAGCGGCATACCAGATCAGAGCCATCTGAACCAGAGTGGAGCCGAACAGGGTGATGCACTGGCTGGTCAGAAAGAGGAGAATTCTCTTTTGCCAGCTGGCATGGTTTCTGCTATTCATCACAGGAATCGTCCTCCTGTTCTCTGGGCGGCAGGACAAAGCGCTGGGTGGGATAGCCGAATTCTGTCAGCAGCTCCCCCTCGGCGAATCCCAGCTGCTCCAGCATTTTCCGGTAACCGGTATCCGCCCTGTCCCCTTCCCGGTAGGTGGTGGTGCTGATTTCCTGCCCGGGCAGGCAGGTTTCCAGCAGCGCGTCCAGAAACAGCTGCTGAATGCCCTGGCTGCGGTACTGGGGATGTACGCCCAGAAAGGTGATGCTGCCCGGCGAATCGGTAAATGCCATGGCCCCAATCAGAGCCTGATCATTTCTCAGCACAAGGGCATGTCTGCCCGCAATGCTTTCTTCCAGATGAGCGAGGTAATCCGCCTCATCCATCATCGGATATCCGTCGATTACCAGCCGCATCAGATTCATCCAGTCGGGAATGTCTGCCTGCTCTGCTGGCCGGATATCCCGGAGGGTGAAGGCTGCAGCCGCCCTGCCGGGATGGAGGGTGAAGGGCAGCTGAAGAGGGTAAAAGCTGCCTTTTTCCCGATACTTTGCGGGCGGCAGCTTATACATGGCCTTAAAGGCCTGTGAAAATGCCTGCTGGCTCTCATATCCGCAGATCAGGGCGATCTCCATAACCGGCTTGTCGGAAAAAACCAGCAGCTTCGCCCCTTCTGTGAGCTGTCGGCGCTGGGTGTAATCGTGGATGGTCATCCCCGTGGTTTCCGTGAAAGTCCGGTGGAGGTGATATTTGGAATAGTGAACCGCCTCCGCGATCTGACTCAGTTCCAGCCTGCCGTCGAGATGATGTTCGATATAGGCAATCACTGCCTCAATACTGATAATAGCGTTGTCTTTCATTTCCGTCATCCTTTCCGGTGCACTGCGGGACAGTGCACTGGCATCAGTATAGCAGAAACTGCGGAGGAATATTTGATGATTCTTGCGGATGACGTCAAAACTCCGTATCAGATAAAAGGCTGAATTATTTTTTGCATTTTAATAATTCAGCAACAATGTGCTGACAATATGCAAATGTTTTTCCGTTAAAGTTATCGCTGTAAAAACAAAGGACAAAGGAGCGGTGACAGACATGGAAGAACGTTTGAGAAGAGGCAGCAGCATCTGGATGCCGGCCGCAGCCGGGGCGGAACTGCTGCACAGAGGGAAAACAGTATGGCAGGAAATCAGAAACAGCGGATATTTGGCATTCTGGACATTTTTCGCGGGCGGCATAGCCGGGTACTGCCTGGAAACTATATGGTGCTGGTTTGCCTTCGGCGGTTTTTCCAGCCGCACCAGTAATCTGTTTTTTCCTTTCAGTATTGTATGGGCCGTGGGAGCGGTGCTCATTTACATATTCACAAAAGAAAAGCAGGACATGCCGGTATGGAAACTTTTTATCCGGGGCTGCGTGTTCTGCGGATTGTTTGAAGCGTGCTGCGGGTATCTGGGAGAATTCATTCTGGGCGTGACGTTCTGGGATTATTCGGCTCTTCCCCTTCATATCGGGCGGTATGTGGATGTGCTGATCTGTCTGGTCTGGGGCGGACTGTGTGTGGTGTGGGTCAGATGGGTTGCGCCCCGGTTCGGCAGGCTGGTCAGGTATGTCAGGTCCAGAAAGATTGGACGGGCCGTGACCTGTTTCCTGTTGTGCTTTATGATCGGGAGCAATCTTATCTCCGGGCTGGCGCTGCTGCGGATGGAGAGCCGGGACAGCGGCGCGGCGGCGGAGACCAGGATGGAAGAGTGGCTGGACGAAATCTTTCCGGACAGCACCCTTCAGGAATATTTCCCGAAAATGAAAGCGGCATAAAATGAGGGCGGGGCAAATGTCAGATCCGTTTGCCCCGCCCTCTGTCTGTGATGTATGAGAGATGGATCTCTCAGCTCCGCTCGTGAAGCGGGATGTATTCCTGGGGTTCGGAGACGCTGACGTAGGACGGACGGATAATCTTATCCTGATTGATCAGCTCTTCCATGCGGTGGGCGCTCCAGCCCACGACTCTGGCCGCGGCGAACATCGGGGTATACAGCTCTACGGGCAGACCCAGCATACTGTACACAAAGCCGCTGTAGAAGTCCACATTGACGCTGACGCCTTTGTAAATTTTGCGTTCCTCCGCGATGATCTGGGGCGCCAGGCGGTCTACCATGTCATAGAGACGGTAATCATTCATCCGTCCCTTTTCCGCTGCCAGCTGCTGTACGAATTTCTTGAATATCACAGCTCTGGGGTCGGAGATGGAGTATACAGCGTGGCCCAGGCCGTAGATCAGGCCCTTATGGTCAAAGGCTTCTTTGTGCAGGAGCTTGCGCAGGTAGTCGGCTACCTGTCCCTCATCCTTCAGGTTGGATACATTTCTCTTCATATTGGCGAACATTTCCATGACTTTAATATTGGCGCCGCCGTGTTTTGGTCCCTTCAGGGAACAGAGCGCCGCTGCAATGGCGGAATAGGTGTCGGTGCCGGAAGAAGAAACCACATGGGTGGTAAAAGTGGAGTTATTGCCGCCGCCATGCTCCATATGAAGGACCAGCGCCAGATCCAGAATTTTTGCCTCCAGCGGAGTGTACTGTTTGTCAGCGCGCAGCATTCGAAGAATATTTTCAGCGGTAGACAGATTTTCTTTCGGGCGATGAATGTATAAACTGCGGTTATTGTGATAGTGATTGTAAGAATGGTAGCTGTATACAGCCAGCATGGGAATCACACTGATCAGCATAATCGACTGACGTAGCACATTTTCGATATCGGTATTATCAGCGTATCTGTCATAGGAAGCTAAGGTGAGAATGCCTCGGGAGAGGGTGTTCATCATATCTTTGTTGGAAGCCTTCATGATAACGTCGCGGACGAAGTTTTTCGGAAGTGTGCGGTTTTTGGCCAGCAGTTTGTTGAAGGTGGCCAGCTGTTCCGGGGTGGGCAGTGAGCCGAAGAGGAGCAGATAGGTGGCTTCCTCAAATCCCATGCGGTTCTCTTTCAGGAAGCCCTGGCATAAATCTTCTACATCGATTCCACGATAAAATAATTTTCCGTCGCAGGGGATTCGTTTTCCATCCACTTCTTTCGTGGCGGTTACAGTGGAGATTTTTGTCAAACCGGCGATTACCCCAACGCCGTTTAAGTCTCTAAGTCCCCGATATACCTTATGGGTCGTGTATAATTCCTTGTCGATCTGCAGATTATTCTCGCAGGTTTCGGCTAAATCATGATAAATTTGTTTCATCTCGGTCTGAATGCTCAATGTAAATCATCCTCTCTGTCTTTTCTTCATTCTTTTTCTGCATTATGAAATTATTTTACTATTCTGATAATTTTCTGTCAAATAAATATTTTATTAAATAATAATTTACATGTTTCTGATATAAGGCTTCTGTGCCGGTAATTCCTGCGCCGTCCAGGCAGAACAGAAAAGGAGAGGCAGAATATAATACAGTAAAAGGATAAAATCTGAAAGGTGAAGGTTATGCCTTCCTGGATTATGGAATTGGTTATGCTGGTGACAGCGCTGTCGATGGACGCTTTTGCCGCCGGCTTTCTATATGGGGCAGGGCGGGTGAAGATTCCGCCGGCCTCTGCCCTGACGATTTCCGGGATTTCCAGCGGGATGCTGCTTCTGTCTCTGCAGCTGGGGACCTTTGCTCAGGGGATGCTGCCGGAGAAAACTGCCGGCAGGATCAGTTTTCTGATTCTCTTTGCGCTGGCCGGGGCGAAGCTGTTTGACAGTTCGATTAAGAGCCTGATCCGCCGGCATGGCGCAATCAGGAAGCAGATGGATAAAGAGTGGAAGGTGTCTGCTCTGAATCTCCATTTGGTCCTGTCTGTGTACGCAGACGCGGAAAAGGCGAATCCGGATGACAGTATCCTGACGCCGGCGGAGGCGCTGTCCCTGGGAGCGGCGCTGTCTCTGGACAGTGGCCTGGCCGGAATCGGAGCTGGGATGGTGTCCCGCCACCTGTGGACGGCGATTCTGCTTTCCATGGCGGCCAATATGGCGGCGGTGGGGCTGGGCTGTGTTCTGGGGCGCAGGGCTGCCGGCAGATCTCGCTTAAATCTTTCCTGGGTCAGCAGCCTGCTGCTTCTGGCGCTGGCTTTCGGCAGGCTGTTTTCCTGAGCGGCCGATGAAGGGCAGGAGCAGCTGATGGGCCAGCAGGGGTGTCATGGACAGACAGATGAGGGCTGCCCATTCTGTCAGCGTTAATTTCACAGTATTGAAAGCGCGGATCAGGCCGGGCACTTCTGTTACGGCTGACTGGAGCGCGATGCCGGCCAGCAGGGAAAACAGCATCAGATGATTGGAGCGGAAATTCATCTGAAAGACAGATTTCTCCCTGTCCCGCATACCGATGGCATGGAAGAGCTGGCTGATGCCCAGGACGGTAAAAGCGTAGGTCTGGGCGTGGGCCAGAATCTCTGGCCGGGCCAGGGCGGCGGCCAGGTGTTCCAGCGTGACGGAGGCTCCGGCCGCTGCAAGGTACAGGCAGGGAGGTTTTAAAAAGGCGGCCAGGCTGATGAAAGCGATCAGACAGCCGTAAAACAGGGTGCATGCCATGCCGCCGCCGGCGAACAGCCCCTCTGATACCCTGCGGGGAGGCTTCGACATCAGCTCCTCCATATCATTTTCGTCCACGCCCAGCGCCAGAGCCGGCAGAGAATCTGTGATCAGGTTGATCCACAGGATATGACTGGCTTTCAAGGCAGGCGGCAGGCGCAGGGCCACGGTGAGAACCATGGTGATAATCTCCCCGAAGTTGGAGGAGAGGAGAAAAATTACCGATTTTTTAATGTTTTCATAAATACTCCGTCCTTCTGCGATGGCCCTTTCTATGGTGGAGAAATTGTCATCGGTCAGGATCATATCGGAGGCGTTTTTGGCCACGTCTGTGCCGGATTTTCCCATGGCGATGCCGATGTCCGCGGCTTTCAGGGAGGGAGCATCGTTGACGCCGTCTCCTGTCATGGCGACGATTTTGCCTGACTGTTTTAACGCGCTGACGATGCGGACCTTATGGGAGGGAGATACCCTGGCGAAAACGGACAGCCCCCGGATGCGGCCGGCGAATTCCTGCTCTGAGAGCCGGTCGATCTCCTGGCCGCTCATGCACTGGACGGCGGTGTCGGCGATATTCAGCTGTCTGGCGATGGCCAGAGCGGTGTCCATATGATCGCCGGTTATCATGATGGTTTTCACCCCGGCGGCCCGGAACCGTTCCACTGTGCGAGCAGCCTCCGGTCTGGGCGGATCTATCAGGCCGGCCAGACCGATGAAGGTCAGACCGGACTCGGCAGGCGTCCTGACCTGCTCTTTCATGGCCAGAGCCAGCACCCGGAATGCCTGGGAGGACATTTCACGGAGAGCGGAGGCGATTTCCTGCCGGTGGGAGAGGGACATCTCGTGAACCCTGCCCCGGATCAGAATATGGGTGCACCGGTCCAGGATCACATCCGGCGCGCCTTTGGTATAGGAGGTGCCGCTTCGGTGCAGGGTGGTCATCATTTTCCTGACGGAATCAAAGGGGATTTCCTGGATGCGGGGGTTTTTCTGTTCTGTCTGTTCCCGGGTCAGTCCGCAGCTTATCCCCAGGTCGAGGAATGCCAGCTCTGTCGGGTCGCCCATACGTTTTTTTCCATCCAGGCGGGCGTCGTTGCACAGAACCAGTCCTTCCAGAAAATGCCTGTGGACGCCGGGACTGAGCTGCTCCGGCAGATACCAGCCTCTGTCGGTGAAGCACCGTACAACGGTCATCTGGTTCTGGGTCAGAGTGCCGGTTTTGTCAGAGCAGACGACATTGACGGCGCCCAGGGTTTCCACGGAAGGAAGACGGCGTATAATGGTGTGCGCTTTTACCATCCGGGATACGCTGAGGGCGAGAACGATGGTTACCACGGCCGGAAGCCCCTCCGGCACAGCTGCCACGGCCAGAGAGATGGCAGTGAGGAACATTTCTCCCGGATTGCGCTTCTGCATGACGGCGATCAGGAAGAGGAGGGCGCACAGGATCAGCGAGACTGCGCTCAGCACTTTGCTCAGGTCGGCCAGACGCTTCTGCAGGGGCGTCAGCTCGTCGGGCGTCTGGCTGATCAGCCCGGCGATTTTTCCGATCTGGGTGTCCATGCCGATGGCAATGACGATGCCTTCGCCCCTTCCGCCGGTGACATTGGTGGACATGTAGGCCATGTCCTTCCGATCCCCCAGGGGCATGGAGCTGTCTGACTGAAAACGGTGATCCTTTTCTACGGGGACCGCCTCTCCGGTCAGGGCAGATTCTTCAATTTTCAGATTGGAGGTCCAGGTTAGCTTCAGATCCGCAGGCACCTGACGTCCGGTGTCCAGGCAGACGATATCTCCGGGGATCAGGTCCCTGGCCGGGATTTCTTCCAGATGGCCGTCTCTTTTTATCACAGCCCGCGGGCTGGTCAGCTGCTTGAGGGCGTCCAGCGCCCGCTGGGCCTTTCCCTCCTGAATCAGACCGATGACGGAGTTCATGGCCACCACAGTGCCGATGATGATGGCATCGCTGTATTCATGCAGAAAAATGGAAATAGCAGCTGAGGCCAGCAGAATCAGGATCAGGGGATCGATCAGCTGCTGGCCCAGCGTATTGAGCAGTGTTTTTCTTTTTTCTTCCAGAAGTACGTTTTGTCCTCGCTCCATAAGCGACCTCCTTTTATGATATCATAGCCGCTGACGCGGCCAGCCATTTATGCGAAGGTGTAATATTTACTCTGTAAACATTTATACCTTATGCTTATAAGGAGCGGGATAGACGTTTTTTGCCGGGATTCTTTTCAGATTCCCAGGATGCTGACGCAGAAGGGAATCCACAGGGCGGCGGCGGCACCCAGCAGAATAGAAATTACCAGTCCTGCCCTGAACATTTCTTTAATGCTGTAGTAGCCCTGGGTGTATGCGACCAGGTATACTGCCTCCAGGGGGAGGAGGATGGGGAAGGTGGCAAATATCGCAAGCGGATAGGCAGTCATAACCGGATGTACAGAGAGCGCTGTGGCGATGCCGATCACAGGCATGCCGAACAGTGAAAACAGCGCCGGTGAATTGGTCATAACCAGATCTACCGCAAAAGTAAACAGGGCCAGGCCGAAGATGAGCAGGCTGACATTAATACCGGAAGGGATGATGCCCATGAAGAAATCCACCATCCACTGGATCACGCCGTTCTGGGACAGCATGTTGCACATAGCCAGGATGCTTCCTACCAACAGCACCGTCGCCCAGTTTACTTTCTCGTTGAATTCCTGCCAGGTGATAATCTTAAAGCCTGGGAACAACAGGAAACATAAGGAAACCATTCCTACCAGCATCATATCCAGGGCAGGGAAGGTCGAGCTGAGAATCCAGCACAGGATCGTGATGCCCAGAATCACCATCACATAGATTTCCTGCCGGGAAAAGTGCTCGGGAATTTCCAGGGAATCCAGGAAGCGCTGACGCTTCTCGGGTGTCATCTCAGCCGGCGGATACAGCCTGAAGATCAGCAGGGCCGAGATGGGGAACAGAATCAGCGCGATTCCCCCGCCCATGATGAGCCAGGGCAGAAATCCCACGGAATATCCGGAATCAGCCAGAAACCCGCTGCACAGCATCATGGGGACATTGCCCACAGGAGTCATGATGCCGCCGATGCTGATGGCGATGGGCAGCAGGAGAAAGAGGGTTCTGCCGGTTGATTTCTTTTCCTCTTCGTTTTCAAATGCGTTTACCAGGCTGAGGGCCAGCGCCAGAAAAAGCAGCATAACGGGAAAATTGGAAATAACCGTGGAAAAAAGGGCTGCGGTGATGCAGACTGCCAGAATCATTCCTCTGGTGGAGCGGCCGAATCTGCGGATGAAAAACCGCAGAATCCGTTTGGTCAAAGGAACCTGGGACATGACCGCGGAAATGCCAAAGCCCACCAGGGTGAAAAAGAAGATGGGCGAGGCGAATAAGGAGGCGGTCTCTGTCAGAGACGCCGTCAGCCCCAGGACAGGCTGAATTGTGATCATAATAAATGCGATTAATCCCAGCGGCAGCGCATCGAAAATCAGCAGCAGAATAATACCCAGTGTGGATATCAGAGAAGTCGTCCCGAGCTGATCCAGGCCTCCGAAGGGAGGAAACCATTTGGAGAGAATGATAACAGAAAAACTGACAGCAATGACGATTTTCTTTTTTGTATTCATATGGTACTCCTTATTTCTTATTTACATTAAAAATAAAAATTAATCCCATTTACAGTTTACAACAAAAATATAAAAAACTCAACGGATTTTTTAATTAAAATTTTATTTTTATTAAAAATAAAATATTTTCCACGGGAAGAAAAAGTGATATAATAAGACTGGAAGAAAATAACAACAGAAAGCAGGTGCGCGGATGAAAAAAGGCGAGCTGACAAAACAGATGATTCTGGAAGCTGCAAAAAAGGAATTTTATGAAAAAGGATATTTGAACGCCCGGATGAACCAGATTACAAAAACTCTGAATATACAGCCTTCATGGATTACATATTATTTTAAAACGAAGGAAAACCTGGCTGCGGAACTGTTCCGGGAGATGTTTGATAAGATTAACGCGGTGATCGAAGCTTCTGATATTCAGATCTATGATGTACTGCATGTCCATTTTGTGCGGATACGTCTGCTGTACCGCATTCTGCTACGGGACGAGAATACCCGTCTTTTTTTCTATGAGCTGAATAAAAAGAAGGTGATGTCTGTCATCATGAAGCCTATGGTGGATGAAATGTACAGGGAAATTATTAAAAAATATCATATAACCGTAACAGGAGAGGAGTTCCGCATGATTCGGGAAATCGACGCGGCGGGGCGTATGACCTTTTTTGAAAAATATCTGGAGGGTCAGTATAGCCTGTCTCTGGATGACGCGGTGACGATACTGGAAGGGGTAGTGCCCAGGCTTCTGGGGATGGACGCCGGGACGATCGACAGCATGCTGCTGTCATCCATGCGAATCGCCAATGCCATGCCTGTGGAGGATCTTCATCTGCTGCTGTGATTCGCGCAGACGCGGGAAAGTGAAAAGGATATGAGAAAGAGAGGCCCGCGGCGGCCGCGTGTGACAGCGACGCCGCGGGCCTGAACCTGTCAGCGGAATTCGGGCCTGGGCTGATAGAAGTTTGCACTGTATTTTGTGATTTCGTCCATGACGATGGTGACGGCGTTGCTGGTGCTGGTGAAACGGGGGATATAACCGCCTCCCGGCGCCATGATGTCCATGGTTTTTCTGACGCTGGCCCGGATTTCCTCTTCAGTGGAACGGGGGCTGTCCAGAAGCTGGTTGTGGAAGCCGCCGACCATGGTCAGATCCTTGCCGTAGGTCTTTTTCATATGCTCCAGATCATTGGAGATATGGACCGGATTGGTGGCGTGGATGCCGATTTCCAGCATATCGTTGGTTAAAGGGTCGAAATAGCCGCAGTTGTGGTGTTCATAAATACAGCCGTAAGACTGCACGTGCTCCACGACCCGTTTCAGATGGGGCTTGATCAGTTCTCTCCATACCTTCACAGACATAAACAATCCCTGAGAAGTCCCGTAATCATCATGCATCACCAGGATGTCGGGCTTGTAATACTTTAAAATTTTGTCATGAAGCCGTATTTTATGGTCAGCAACGGCGGAAAAGAAGTCATAGCACGCTTCCGGCTCTTCCATCAGAGCACACAGTGCATCATCGAAGGGCATAACGGAAAACATCCGTTCCCACAGGCCAAAGCCGATGGTGATGCGGCTCATTTTGTTCTTTCTGTCCCAGCTGGCAGTATCTCTGGCGGCATGTCCCTCCCAGTCCAGCGCGTCGATGTCGGGGAATGTCATCTGTTCTTTCCATAATGTGATGTCGGTTACCAGCGGACAGCCGGGTGTGGGGTTGGCGGCTTTTACTTTCGGCTCATAGGTCCAGCTCTGTCCGAACCAGTCTTTATTGACGCCGGGCACGACCGGGCGTTCGTTTACAAAGTCCAGAGCGTCTAAAGAGGCCACATCGAAATCGCTCATAAAAGGCATATATTCCGGTTCCTCTCTCTGATATACAAGTTCCATGTTTTCACGCAGATTCAGCATAATGTACCTCCTGGAGAATAAAATAATTGAGTTAAAATAAATATAAATACAAAGTAATGCGGCATCACGCCTGTGGTGAAAAATTTTATTCTTAATGTAAATATGTATTTGATATGAAAATTATAGCACTGAATAAATTATTTATCAATATAAAATTTTATTTTTTTAAAAAATAAAATTCTGCCTCAGACAATATGGGCGCTCAGGCAGATGGCGCCCGGGAATAAAAAAGAACAGGCCGGCATATATTGTATCAGTATTGCTGTACAACCAGCTTATATCTGCAGGAGGTATTGTGAAATGATTATTTCTTATCCCTGGGCGCCTCTGCTGCGCTATGCTTTGATTGAGAAAGCGGCGGGGTGGTACTACTGCCGGAAGCTGAAACAGCCCTGCTTTATCATGCGGCAGAACCAGTTCTGGACAGTTGTTACATATAATAGGTAGAAGCCGGTGACGATCAGTGCGCAGGAGCCGACGGCCGGCAGGCTGACAGAGCAGCCGGCACGCTGCTTGCAAAAAGACACCGCTGTGCTATAATATTTCCGAGGCAAAATGAAAAATAAACTGCCGGCGGAGGAAGAAAATGAAAAAATACGAAATGATTCACGCGATCAGAAGCACCTGCAGCGGGATGATGTCCTCGAATGTGGAGGAAATCACGGCAGATGATCTGGATCTTTATGTAAAAGAGCATGTCAGCGAGGATGCAATTGTCCGCAAGCAGGAGCTGACAGAGGAACGGTCTGTTGTTTATGATATTATGACCAGAGGCGTGCAGGAACGGCTGACATTTACAGAATTGTAGGGATTTCGGACTCTCAGTACCAATGATCTGCTTTCAGGCGCTTTGATTATCGTAGCGGGCTTTACTAGACTTTATTCTCAATATCCTGTATAATATTTTCAGCCCTAGAGGGTCTGCATGGCAGACAGGGCAAAAAAGACAGTGAGGGGTATTGAATGGAAGAAAGTGTAAAAAACAGAAAATGGAATGTGGATCAGTACCTGGAGCGGATTCACATGGAACGGCCGACGGTGCTGGACAGGGAATATCTGGATCAGCTGATGATCCATCATCTGATGTATGTTCCTTTTGAAAATATGGATCTGTATTTTGGATTGGCAGATATCTCCCAGGATCTGGACGAGCTGTTTGATAAAATAGTGCTGAGAAGACGGGGCGGTTATTGTTTTGAGCTGAATAAGACTTTCCAGGCGCTGCTGAAAGATTTGGGGTTTGATACATATCCCTGCTTCTGCAGGATGCAGAGGGGCAGAAACGATATGCCGGGACCGATTCGTCACAGGGGCAATATTATCCGGCTGAATGGTGATACCTATTTCTGCGATGTAGGTTACGGCAATGCTATGAGCAGGGGAGCTCTGAAACTGGTGCCCCAGATCCGTCAGACCAGAGGCAGTGATATTTACTGGTTTGAAAAGTATGCGGACTGCTGGTACAGTATTTACCGGCAGCAGCAGGACCTGATATATGAAGATGGCACAGTGGTGAAAGGAGAGACATCCTGTGAGATGCGGGTCTGTACCGCGCCGATGGAAGAAGTGGATTTTGAACCGCTGAATGATATTACCAACGGACCTGACTCTGTATTTCGCAGCCGCGTTATGGTAGGACGGCTGACAGAAAACGGTGCGCTGGCGATCAATGGTGATTTGATTTTTTCACGGACAGAAGGAAACCGCAAAACCCACAGGAAACTGAAGGATGAGGCAGAGCTGCATCAGGTGCTACGGGATGAATTCGGGATTGTGCTGTAGATATTTATATATTTTCGTTCACGGACAAGCGTGAGGAACGAGCCGCCGGACAGGGAGGCAACGCTCTGGGACACAGCGCCATATGGGCGGGACATTCTGCCGCTTGATTCCCGGCCCGAACAGGTACT
>CAJFOT010000137.1 GCA_904397815.1 Candidatus Paralachnospira sangeri | reverse complement strand
TATGGCGGAAAAGTTCTTGAACGGATCACGCATAAAGAGGATCCCTGGAGGAATGCACGAGAAGGATATTTAGAAAACGAACCTTCGCAGGAAGAAATTTCAAAAGAGGCTATTAAAGAATACTTCGCTTCTGTGAGAGAAAAATATAATCTGGACACGGAAACGGGTATTGCGAATTATATCCAAAATATACTGGCTGTTCAATAATATTAAAAAGACGTTACTTTAGCAAAGAAAAAAACCGCTGAGGATTTTAATCCAATAAATAAGACCTGGGCTGCTTATTTCCCAGGTCCTATTCTCACATATTCTGATATTACAGAGCTTTACCTCTGGTTCATATATCAAACTGATAAGCAAAAAGCTGCTTATCTTTCTGCCAGTGTTTTCGGAAAAATCCTGCTCCCATAATGTGCCGCAAACACATGTCCTTCTTCGTCTCTGACTGCTGTCAGATAGACATCCGTGTATTTCTTCCGCACCATCCCCTGCCATGGATAGACGGGGGTCAGCTCTGTGGCCTTTCCGTTGAGGATCATGGTCAGGGTGCCTTTTTCTGCTTTCAGGCAGAAGCGGTCGCCCTCGCCGGAGATATAATTCCCTTCCAGCTCTTTTATCTCTTCTTCTGTCCACTGATATGGCGCATGTTCCATCCTTTTTTCCGTCAGCGGAAGTCCGCAGAAAGCCCGGAAGGTCATATCCGATACCGCATACGCCGGCACATCCATAGTGTTGCAGAGCACTACGATGCCCAGTCCGGCCTGAGGACAGAAAGCAAAATTGGAAGAAACACCGGGCAGACTTCCGCTATGCTCAATCACTGTCATATCTTCCATCTGTTTGCTCTCCAAGCCATATCCATAGTACACACCCGGCTTCATAAACTGTCTGGGCTTGCACATTTCACAGATAGAATAACGGTCGATAATGCGGTGCCCATTGACTCCCTCCCCTTCATTCAGGTACATGGCCGCGTATTTCAGCATATCGCCCAGCGTGGATTTCAGGGCGCCGCCGCCATGAAGAACGAAGGCGTCATTTTCGTAATCCCGGTCTGCCCGCCAGGTACCGTCCGGCTCCTGGCTGTAGAGGACAGCTGCGTTTGCATCCAGAGTGTTTCTGAGGAAGCCGATGTTGCTCCGCCCCATATCCAGCGGCTTCAGGATATGCCGGTCCAGATATTCAGCGAAGGATCTGCAGTCTGAATAGCGCCTGATGATATCTGACAGCAGGCCGAATCCGTCATTGCAGTAGCTGAGCCGCTGTCCGGGTCTGCCGGTGAACCGGGTCTGATCGTCCAGCCTGCATGCCACCCTGCGGACGCCCTCATCAGCAAAATCCTCACGGTAAATCAGCTCGTTATCCATGGCGTCTTCGATTCCCATCTCCTGAGCCACCTTGTCCACAACAATGCGGGGCAGGGGAAAGAATCCCCCGCTGTGGCAGAGCAGATGCCAGATTTTCACCGGTTCTGTCTGATTCTTATTTGTAAATTCCGGAATATAATCCTTTACCATATCTTCTACGCTCAGGATGCCTTCACTTTGCATCTGCATGATCGAGAGAGCTGTAAAGGATTTGGTCACGGAAGCCATACCAAACAGAGTGTCCCGGTCGATGGGAAGCCGGTTTTCCGCATCCCTCCAGCCGAAATAATTCTCATACAGAATATTTCCCTCCGCATCGGTTACGCCTACCGCCATTCCTCTGGCACTGTACTCTTCCATCAGACGAACCGTCAGCATCTCCAGTTCTCTGCGGGAAGCCGCTGTCAAATGGTTCATTTCAGCATTTCCTCCTTCAGGCGGCGAAGTCCCAGGCCGGGCGCCTCTGAGAGGATGATGTGCCGTGTATCCTGAATGGTAAAACCGCCTTCATAAGGCAGCTCTGTCAGAGAAAAGCTGGCATCCAGATCTGCTCTGGTAATATTCTTTAACGCCGCTCCCAGGGCCGCCGCCGCGTTGATGGCGATTCCGCTCTCCTCTGACATGCAGCCCAGCATACATTCTACGCCGGCTGCCTCTGCGATATTGACGATCTTTCTCGCTTCGTACAGACCGCCGCACTTCATCAGCTTAATATTAATCAGGTCCACAGCCCGCTCTGAAACCAGCTTTAACGCGTCTTTTGCGTCCCAGCAGCTTTCATCTGCCATAACCGGCACACAGCTGTGGGCTGTTACATATTTCAACCCTTCAAAATCATACCGGGGTACAGGCTGTTCAACCAGTTCGATATCATACTCATTCAACCGGCTCAGCAGTTCTACCGCTTCCTTGCCATGCCAGCCCTGGTTGGCATCCAGGCGGATTTTGACATCGTCGCCCACTGCCTCCCGGATAGCCTTTACCCGGGCCAGATCGCTGTCGATATCTGTTCCCACTTTGGTCTTGATCACATTGAAGCCGGCATCCACATGGGCTTTGGCTTTCGCTGCCATCACCTCAGGCGTATCAATGCCTACGGTCATATCTGTCTCAATCTCATTGCTCAGGCCGCCCAGCACCTTGTACAGCGGCATGCCGGCGGATTTGCCCAGGATGTCATGGCAGGCGATATCAATAGCTGCCTTTGCGGTACCTGCATAGGCCACTGCCCGGTTCATCACTGTGTAGATTCCCTCGATATCCCGCGGGTCCATTCCAATCAGTTTTTCCTTCAGGACATGGATCGTCTCCACAGTGCCCTCCAGGTTCTCTCCTGTGATCAGGGGTCCCGGTGAGCCCTCGCCATATCCGGTTATTCCTTCATCGGTTTCCACCTCTACCAGACAGCTGACCGCATGGGTGATCACACCCAGGGAAATTCTGAACGGATGTACCAGCGGCACCCGCATCATATGTGTTTTAATATCCGTAATTTTCATGGAATTCTTCCTCCTTTTATTCTCCCTGCTGACATTTTCCGCAGAAATGGCAGGCACAGTAATGGCCGCCTCCAATGTCTTTCAGCTCCGGCTTCTGCGTGGAACAGATCTCTTTCGCCATAAAGCATCTGGTATGGAAGATGCATCCTGACGGCGGATTGGCCGGGCTGGGGAGATCTCCCTGGAGAATAATCTTTTTCCGTTTGCTGTGCCGTTCCGGCAGCGGAATGGCAGACATCAGCGCCTGGGTATAGGGATGAGACGGATTCGCAAACAGCTCTGCCTTGTCCGCCATCTCCACCACATGTCCCAGATACATAACCATGACTCTGTCAGAAATATGCTTGATGACACTTAAATTGTGAGAAATAAAGATATATGCCATCCCCATAGAATCCTGCAGATCTCTCAGCAAATTCAGCACCTGTGACTGGATAGACACATCCAGAGCAGATACCGGCTCGTCGCATACGATCAAAGACGGACCCAGCACAATGGCTCTGGCAATGCCGATTCTCTGTCTCTGCCCCCCGGAAAATTCATGAGGATAACGGGTATAATATTTCGGATTTAATCCGACAACCTCCATAGTTTTCAGCACCTGCTCCCGTGTTTCTTCTTTGGAGGAGTACTTTTTCTGGATATTCAGCGGCTCTGCAATAATTTCACCTACGGTCATCCTGGGATTCAGGGAAGCGTAAGGATCCTGAAAGATGATCTGCATTTCAGACCTCACCTTTCTCAGTTCCGCTCCTGACATTTTCATAAAATCCTGTCCCTTATAGAGAATCTCGCCAGATGTAGGCTGAATCAGCCGGAGGACTGAACGGCCCATCGTAGACTTTCCGCATCCGGACTCACCTACCACACCCAGAGTTTCCTTCGGCATAAGGGTGAATGATACATCGTCCACTGCCTTGATAAATGTCTTTTCCCTGGACAGGAATCCTGACTTTGCAGGAAACAGCTTTCTTAAATGATTGACCTCTAATAAAGGGGTCTGGCTCATATTTTCACTCATTCACCGCTCTCCTCCCATTCCTGTGTATATTTAAAGCAGCGGACCTTCCGCCCTTCCGCTTCCACCAGTTCAGGCATCTTTTCCCGGCAAATCTGCCTTGCCTGCGGACACCGGGGGCAGAAAGCGCAGCCTGCCGGCATATCATCGAAACTGGGCACCATGCCCTCGATCACGCTCAGCCGCTTTGTATCATCGTCATCCAGCTTGGGGATACAGTTCATCAATCCGGAAGTATACGGATGCATCGGTTTCTCAAAAATCTGGTCACAGGTAGCATGTTCAACCACTTTTCCCGCATACATAACCATAACATCATCTGCCACCTCAGCGATAACACCCAGATCATGGGTAATCATCATGACGGAGGTTCCCGTTTTTTCCTTTAACTCATTGATCAGTTCCAGGATTTGCGCCTGGATCGTCACGTCCAGAGCAGTGGTCGGCTCATCACAGATCAGCAGTTCAGGATTGCAGCACAGCGCCATAGCAATCATAACTCTCTGGCGCATCCCGCCGGACAGCTGATGGGGATATTCATCAAATCTTTTTTCTGCCATAGGGATCTTTACCATTTTCAGCATTTCTATTCCCCGCTCCCTGGCCTGTTTCTTGGTCATTTTTTCATGAAGCATTAAGGTTTCCACAATCTGCTGACCGATGGTAAATACCGGATTCAGAGATGTCATCGGCTCCTGAAAGATCATGGCGATCTTCTTTCCGCGGATTTTGCTCATCTCATCCTCACTCTTCTTTAGCAGATCCTCCCCATCAAATATAATCTCGCCGCCGGCAATCTCTCCCGGGGGGATCTCCACCAGTCCCATGATCGACAGGGAAGTAATACTTTTTCCACAGCCGGATTCACCTACAATACCCAGCGTTTTTCCTTTTCCCACAGAAAAGGAAACGTCATTAACCGCCTTTGAAAGGCCTGCATCCGTATGGAAATATGTTTTCAGGTGTTTTACTTCTAAGATTTTTTCTCCCATAGTCACGCCTCCCTTCAGCTCTTAAGTTTCGGATCGAGGGCATCCCGCAGTCCGTCGCCGAAAATATTAAATGCAATGACAGTAATCATAATCGCGATACCCGGCATAATACTGTACAGCGGCCGATAACTGATAAATGTCTGCGCGGCGCTGATCATGTTGCCCCATGAGGGTGTGGGCGGCTGAATACCGATTCCCAGAAAGCTCAGAGACGCTTCATACATAATCGCGTTGGGGATACCCAGGGTTACCATAACAATAATCGTGGAGAGGCAGTTCGGAATCAGCCCTTTTGTGATAATCCAGAAAGTGCTGGCCCCATTGGCCCGGCTGGCTTCAATATATTCCTTTTCTTTCAGCTGCATCACAGAACCGCGGATCATCCTGGCCGTTCTGACCCAGGTCAGCAATCCCAGGGCGATAAAAAGATTCAGAACACCTTTGCCCATAAAAGTCATAATCGCCATGGCGAAAATCAGATCTGGAAATGCCTGAAAGATTTCCATGATTCTGGAAATCACGCTGTCCACCACGCCGCCATAATATCCGGCCAGTGCACCCAGCGTAATACCCACCAGGGAAGCCACTATCTGAGCCACAATGCCGATACTGATAGATACTCTGGAGCCATAGATAATTCTGGACAGAATATCCCGCCCATATTCATCAGTTCCGAAAGGATGCGCCATACTGGGGCTGGCCAGCACAGCAGAATAATCCTGATATGTCGGATCATAGGGAGCCAGAAGAGGCGCAAAAATAGCGATCAGGATAATAATAATCAGAACCACCGCGCAGAACATGGCCATTTTATTCTTTTTCAGGCGCTTAAAGCTGTCTGCGTAAAATCCGGAGTACTTCTGCTGGATTCCATTTTCCAGCACTTCTTTTTCATATGCCTTCTGTTTGCCAAAAAAACCAAATGCTTTCTTACTCATGCCTCTCCTTTCCCATATCTGATTCTCGGATCCAGGAATGCGTATGATAAATCAACAATCAGATTCACGATCACAAATACGAACGCAATATACATGACAGTTCCTTCCAGAAGAGGGAGATCACGGTTGGACATAGCGTCAACTGCCAGTTTGCCGATTCCCGGGATGGAAAATACCTTCTCAATCAGCATGGAACCGGTCAGCATATAGCCAAAATCAGTGCCGACAAGGGTGACAATCGGAATCAGAGCATTTTTCAGCCCATGCTTCATAATCACCGCCCACTTTTTTACCCCTTTTGCCTTTGCGGTGCGGATGTAGTCCTGCCCCAAAACCTCCAGCATGCTGGTACGGGTAATCCGGGCCATATTCCCCGCATACCGGGCACCCAGAGCCACACTTGGAAGGATGTAGCTGGCAATGGAGTCAAATCCGGATATGGGAAGGACTGCCAGCTTTAAGCCAAATATAATCTGCAGGATAATCGCCACCCAGAAAGCCGGAGCCGATACACCGATAATCGACAGAATCATCACAAAGGTATCGATGCCCTTTCCTCTTTTAACCGCGGAGAAGATGCCGCTGGGGATACCGATCACAGCCGCAAAAACAAATGCCATACAGGCCAGCTTTACCGTCACCTTAAAACTGCGCATCAGGGCGACAGACACAACTTCTTTTGTAAAATATGATGTGCCGAAGTCCAGATGGACAGCACCCTTAATAAAATTCAGATACTGTGTAACCCAAGGCAGATCCAGCCCCAGCTCATGACGTACCTTCGCAATGGTCTCAGGATCCGCTCTTTTTTCCAGCATCAGGGCTACCGGATCGCCGGGAACAACCTGCAGTAAAATAAACGTGATCAGACTGATGCCGAAAAGGACAAAGATAGTCTGGAGCAGACGTTTTACTGTGTATGAAAGCATAGTTTTCCTCCTGTCACATATTTTCTCTTATCCCAAAAAGAGGGGGAATGCCCTGAATGTCAGACGATTCCCCCTCTTTTTGTTAACGTATCATTACTGAACGATATCCGCGTCTTTCCAGAACATACGGAATGTAGAGTCAATCTCAAATCCGGTGATGTTCGGGTTCAACAGATAATACTTTGTTTCATTATAAAGAGGCGTGGTTGCCCAGTCTTCTCTTGTCATGATATGCTCCGCTTTTGCGTAGATTTCCTGGCGCTCTGCAGTATCTGTAGTCGCGATGCCATCTGCCATCAGCTGATCAAACTCGTCATTGTGCCAGAAGCTGGAGTTTGTATCAGTCTTTGTCATCGGATACAGCATGCTCTCCGGATCAGAGTAATCTACATACCAGTTGGAGATACCGCAGTCAACACCGCCGGAAGCCTTCATATCAGACCATGCCGCAGAGTCAACCTGCTCTACCTCTACACGGATGCCGGCTGCCTTTGCCTGTTCCTGGAACGCGGTAGCGATTGCCACGTTGCCCTGATATGCTGTATTCACAGTTACTCTTAAATCAATTCCGTCGGCATAACCTGCCTCAGCCAGCAGTTCTTTTGCCCGCTCAGGATTGTACTCAAATTCCGGAAGGGTGTCGTCATGTCCGATGATGCCTGCCGGAATATAAGAGGTGGGAACGGTAGCCGTTCCGTGAAGAATACTCTCACAGATCGCCGCCCGGTCGATAGAAAGGGCGATCGCCTCTCTCACCTTTGCGTCCGGATAAGTGTTGACATTCAGTGTCAGGCTGTAGCACCCGGTCGGCTGGAATCCATGCATCTGGTCGCTTAACTCCGGATTAGCGGAGTAAACCGGATAAATAGAAGGATCCACATCTACATAATCCACATTGCCTGCTTGGTATTCCAGAACCTGTGTATTCACATCCTCGATAAACTTGTATTCTACGCCGTCCAGCTTTGCTGCACCGCCGTGATAGTCATCAAATCTGGACAGAACAGCGCCTACGCCAGTCTGATAGCTGTCCATCTTGAAGGGGCCGGTGCCGTACAGAACCTGCATGCCCCATGTATCGCCAGCTTCCTCACATGCCGCTGCCGGATAAATTGCGGTGTACGCGGTAGACAGCACAGACAGGAAAGGAGCATAGGGCTGCTTTAATGTAATAGTAAAGTGGGTATCATCCTGAATCTGAAATCCGGATAACTCATCTGCTGTCCCATCGCTCATCTCATCATAGCCGGCTACGTACTGCAGCAGAGTCGCCATCTTCGCCATCTTGATCAGACGCTCATAAGAATATTTTACATCAGCGGATGTCAGGATCTCGCCGTTGTGAAACTTCACATCAGGAAGCAACTCGAAGCTGTATGTCAACTGGTCTTCTGAGATTTCCGGCATCGCCGCCAGCAGAACCGGCTCCAGGCTTCCGTCACCGTTTGTCTTCAGCAGAGACTCCGTTACATTATCTGTAATCTTCATGATAATGCTGTAAGTATACTGCTGGGGATCCAGCGCTACCTTGGGGTCAGACGCTGCTACTCTTACAACCTTTCCGCTCACTGTTGTTTCCGCGGCTGCCGCGGTCTCACCAGCCGCAGCTGTCGTTTCTGCGGACACACTGCCGTCTGCAGCTGTTGTTTCGGGTGTGTCAGAAGAACTTCCGCATGCCGCCAGGGAAAGTACCATTGCACAGAGAATTGAAACAATTGTCAGTTTCTTTTTCATTCACAAACTCCCTTTCATTAATGATCTTTTGATCTTGATATAACTCCTCTGGAGCCATATATTCCCACCTGCGTTCTTACATACAGCATCACTTTATCATGATGAAGAGAAACCCTTAACATAAAAAAGATGTATATTCTTTCAGCTGCCTTTCCATGAACACACATCTACAAATCATTATGAATGGTTTTAAACGCTTCTCGACAAATTCTGTCAGGGAACGAAAGCATTATACTCCTTTCCCGGCAAATTGTCAATAAATAACCCGGCAAAAACTTATCGCATACATTTTTATACGCTTCCGCCGCAGCGGCCTCACAGAATTTCCAGCAGTTCCTCCCAGGACAGCGCCCTTCTCTGGCTGTCCTTTCTGGACAAAATAGGTTCCGCAATCCCCCATGGGATATCCAGATGGGGATCGGCATAATAAAGACTTCTGGCCGCCTCCGGAATATGTCCCAGATCCACCTTGTATTGTATTTCCGCTCCGTCAGCAAGCGTCAGATAGCCGTGGGCAAACCCCTTCGGGATATAGATCATCCGGGCATTGGCCGCAGTCAGCTCTGTCATCACCCATTTTCCGAAAGTTCTGCTGTCCGGGCGGATGTCCACAGCCACATGAAGGGTTTCCCCCGCCGTACAGCGCACCAGCTTGGACTGGGCGCAGGGCGGGGCCTGAAAATGAAGGCCCCGCAGCGTCCCTGCCGCTTCCGTATAAGCATGATTTTCCTGGATAAACCGCTCTTTAATGCCATAAAAGCGCAGTTCTTCCTCCTGATAGCATTCCATCAGCCAGCCTCTCTGATCCCTGATCCGCTCCAGCTCAAATATCTTCACGCAGGGAATAATTGACTGTACACAGCGCATGATCCGTCACCTGTCTCTCAGAACCGGAAGGTATCGCGAAATCCCAGCCATTTCTGATCCTTCTCACTGATAATTAATTTCATGCCCTCCTCAATCGGCCACTGGATGCCGATTTCCGGATCATTCCATATCATGCCGCCCTCGTCTCCCGGATGATAGAAATCCGTACATTTATAGCAGAATTCCGCCACATCCGACAATACCAGAAAACCGTGGGCAAATCCTTCCGGGATATAAAACTGTTTCTTATTCTCCTCTGACAGTTCCACGCCGAACCATTTGCCATAAGTTTCTGATTCCGCCCGCAGATCCACCGCCACGTCAAACACTTTTCCTTTTACCACACGCACCAGTTTCCCCTGAGGATACTGCTTCTGATAATGAAGCCCTCTCAAAACACCTTTCACGGACATTGACTGGTTATCCTGGACAAATGTCATATCCAGTCCTGCTTCCTTCATGTCATTCTGATTATATGTCTCCATAAAATATCCCCGCTCATCGCCGAATACTGCAGGCTCTATAATATACAGCCCCTTAATCGGGCAGGGTGTTACCTTGATCTTTCCCATTTTACACTCCTTTGTGCCGGCATGGCTTAAAGCCTGCTGCCGTACATCTTTTCAAAATAATTCTGATACTCTCCGCTGATGATATTCTCCCACCATTCCCGGTTATCCAGATACCACTGAATGGTCTGCTGAATGCCGGTGTCAAAATTGTATTTTGGCTGCCAGCCCAGTTCTGTCTCCAGTTTCGTCGGGTCAATGGCATATCTCCTGTCATGGCCGGGACGGTCTGTCACAAAACGGATCAGAGATTCCGGCTTGTTCAGCGCCTTCAGGATCGTTTTCACCACTTCCAGATTGGTCCGTTCATTGTGGCCGCCCACATTATAAATCTCACCCACCCGTCCTTTATGAATAATCAGGTCGATGGCTTCACAGTGGTCAGATACATGCAGCCAGTCACGGACATTGTCTCCCTTCCCGTACACCGGCAGTTCCTCATCTGCCAGAGCCCGGCTGATCATCAGCGGGATCAGCTTCTCCGGAAAGTGATAGGGTCCGTAATTATTACTGCACCTGGAAATCGTAACAGGCAGGCCATAGGTCCGATAGTAAGCCAAAACAAACAGATCTGCCGATGCCTTGGAACTGCTGTAAGGACTGGAGGTATGCAGCGGCGTCTCCTCTGTAAAAAAGAGATCCGGCCTGTCCAGAGGCAGGTCTCCGTATACCTCATCAGTAGATACCTGATGATAGCGCTTCACGCCGTAAGTCCGGGCAGCGTCCAGCAGCACAGTCGTGCCCATTACATTGGTCCGCACAAAAATGCCCGGATCTGTAATAGACCGATCCACATGGGATTCTGCGGCGAAATTTACCACGATATCGAATTTCTCTTTCTCGAACAGATCCATAATAAAGGGTCTGTCAGCGATGTCTCCCCGGACGAAACGGTAATTGGGCTTATTTTCTACCGGTTTCAGGGTTTCCAGGTTTCCTGCGTAAGTCAGCAAATCCAGATTCACAATCATATCCTCAGGATACTTATTTACCATATGGTGAACAAAATTTCCGCCGATAAAGCCTGCTCCGCCAGTTACTAAAATCTTCATATTCATAATCCTTCCTATCTGATATCTTAATACCTTCCATGAAGTTTGTCGATATATTTTCCATCCAGCACGTCCTTCAGGTACTTGCCGTACTGATTCTTTTTCAGCACCTCATATGCTTCCATCACTTCTTCTCTGGTGATCCAGCCGTTCAGGTAGGCAATCTCTTCCAGGCAGGCGATCTTCCGATGCTGATGGGTCTCCACAGTTTTTACAAAATTGCCCGCCTCTATTAGAGACTCATGAGTGCCGGTATCCAGCCATGTATAGCCCTGGCCCAGCAGCATCACATCCAGTTCTCCATTGTCCAGATAAATCCTGTTCAGATCCGTGATCTCCAGCTCACCTCTGGCAGAAGGTTTCAGGCTTTTGGCATACTCCACCACCCGATTGTCATAAAAATATAAGCCGGTTACACAATAGTTCGATTTAGGATGGGACGGCTTCTCCTCGATAGAAATCGCCTTTCCCTGATCGTCAAACTCCACGATGCCAAATCGCTCCGGATCATCTACATAATATCCGAATACCGTCGCGCCCTTTTCCTTGGCAGCGGCCTGGCGCAGCAGCCGGTTCAGACCGTTGCCGTGGAAAATATTGTCCCCCAGCACCATAGCCACCGCGTCATCTCCGATAAATTCATCCCCAATGATAAACGCCTGAGCCAGTCCGTCAGGGCTGGGCTGTACTTTATAACTCAGCTGGATGCCGAAAGACGCTCCGTCTCCCAGCAGCGCCTCAAATCTGGGTGTATCCTCCGGCGTAGAGATAATCAGAATATCCCGGATTCCCGCATTCATCAGCACAGAAAGGGGATAATAAATCATCGGTTTATCATACACGGGCAGCAGCTGCTTCGAAGTCACCTTCGTCAGCGGATACAGTCTTGTGCCGGAACCTCCGGCCAGGATAATACCTTTCATCAATCAGTCACTCCTCTCTTGTCTTTCATAATCTCTTGTTTTTTTGTGTATCATTCTCTCCTGTTGTTTTTGAAGCTTCTGCCGCCGGGCAGGCGGCGTTTCGTTTATGCGGCGGGACTCTGCTTTCTTCAGATGGAGCTCTGCTTCCGGATGGTGTTCCGTTTTCCGCACAGGAAGATCCCCGCCTGTTTTGTGATGCGGATGGTACCCTGTTTCTCCATCTTCCGGTCCAGGAACCGGCGGAAATCCTCATAACGCCCGTTCAGCACATCATTCTGGTTGCCGTGGCAGGACAAAATATACTCCAGCAGAGGGCCTGTCTGGTCTACATTCAGGCTGTCCTCATAGATCAGCTTCTGTATATCGGAGAAATAGGGCCGCAGTTCTTCCTCTCCGTTTTCCAGCCCGAATATCTCATACAGATTTACGTCAGACAGCTTCATCCGGGCATCAAACTCCCGCCCCATCTGGCTGATTTCTTTCATGTGCTCCCGCCCGTAGGTGCTGCAGCAGAACAGCCCGCCCGGCTTCAGCACCCGGCTGGCCTCCTCCAGCGCCGCTCCAATATCCTTCACATAAAATAACAGATGATTAGCAATCACCAGATCAAAAGACCGGTCCGGAAAGGGAATCCGGGCGCAGTCAAACACCTTCCAGGAAAACCGGGGATCCTCCCGGGTCCGGAGACTCTCCCTGGCATCCTCCACCATGCCGGGAGAAGCGTCTGACAGCACGATCTGCACGCCTGGCGGCAGCCTGTCCAGGTTGTCCTTCCACAGCTGGCCGTTGCCGCAGCCCAGTTCCAGCACCCGCTGGCCCGGCTTCAGTTCCAGCTGGCGGTAAATCCACCGGAACCACCCCTCCGGGTTCGTGGTATAGCGATCATGGAGCTGAATGCGGATATCCAGGTTGGCGCCGTTCTTATACTGCTCCACCAGAGTTTTTTCCATATTGGTAATATGAATCAGATGAAGGATTTTATTCCAGTCCAGTTCATCTCCCCGCCGCAACATCTCAGAGGTTTCCTCCAGAGTCTGCTCTACCAGCTTCAGATGGTCGATCTTTTTGCGCACCAGCTGGAGCTGAAGCCGGAGAGACTGGCCGATGCTGCCCTCGTCCTCATCATTCACTGTCATCGAGCGAATCTCATCCAGAGAAAATCCCAGGTATTTTAAAGACAGAATCTTCTGAAGACGGAGGAAGTCCCCGTCCGTATACAGCCGGTAGCCCGCCTCCGTCACACAGGTAGGCTTCAAAATGCCCTGCTGGTCATAGTAGCGCACTGTTCTGATCGAAACATTCGCCTTTCTGGCAAATTCACCGGAAGTATAATATCCCCGCATCCCATCACCATCCCGTTCCTGCCGGCATATGCCCCTTTTTCCACATGCCTTTACAATATATTATAAAAGATGACGTTACGTCACTGTCAAGTTTTTTCTCTGATTTCGTCAATCCAATATAGCATTTTCCTTTTCCTTTTGTTATGATAGAAACAGGCGGAGAATTTCCGCCAAAAATATAAGGATAACATCAGAGGTGTAAGAAATATGAAGGACACCAGTCTGTTAAAAAGCGGCGAGCGCCTGTCGGAACTGCTGAACCAGGGCATGACCTGGACTCCCGGGCAGGCATTTGCCCTGATAGAACCGGTGGCAGAGCAGGCAGCCCTGGCTCATGAGCAGGGAAAGCAGGCGGGTCTGACCGGCCCGGAGGATATTTTTATCACCGAACGGCTCTGGTTCTGTTTTTTTACGGCAGGCCAGACCGAAAAAAAGCTGGCAGGTCAGACGGGAAAAGGCTGGCCAGTCCTGGCAGCTCTATCAGGGGAAAAAAGGGCGGCGGCCCCGGCAGCTGGCGAGAAGTCTCCCTACATCCCTCTGGAGATATGGGTGAGCGGAGAACCGGCCGGCCCCCGGTCAGAGGTATACAGCCTGTGTGCCGTCATCTACCATATGATCACCGGGGTTCCGCCTGCAGACGCCAGCCAGCGGATGAAGGGCCAGGAAGCGCCTCCTCCCTCCCGGCTGGGAATCGAAATCGACGCCGGCAGGGAAACCGCCCTGATGAAAGGACTGGCACTGCTGGAAAAAGACCGGTACAGCAGCTGCGGAGAGCTAGCGCGGGCGCTCTGGCCGAACACCGACCGGGAACAGCCGGACAGCGACCAGGCGCAGGAGGACAGCAAAAAAGCTGACGCCGCAGCCTCTGAAAAAAAAGCGGCCGGGGTTCCCTCCTCCCGGGCCGGGGTAATGGTACGGCTGTGGGCAAACAGAATCGCCCTGATAATCCTTCTGATCTTCCTGGTGAGCTGCTGCGTCATTCTGTCCTTCATCAACCCCATGTTCAATCTGGTTTACGTCATCCTCCTTCCTTTTGCCCTGTGGGCAAAATCAAAAAGCCAGGTGCTGTGTGAGATGCTGTCCAGAAAAGACGGAGGCGCCTGGGACGATTATATGCTGGGGACAGATGTCCGCAGATACACCGTGATTTCCGTCACCTTTCTGGATCAGATCCCTGCTCTGCCTGCCCAGAAATGGGACGTTTCCGCCCATCGCAACAAAAAGGTCATGGCCTGGAGAGAGCCGGAAGGGGACGGATACCATTTTTATATCGGCGCCCAGGGCGGCGTAACCGCGGGAACCATCTGCGACCGGCTGTTCAGCGGCTGTTCCGCCCTGCGTGAAGTCCGCTTCCAGAACGCCTTCGACACCTCCCACACCGTCAGTATGCAGGGACTGTTCGACGGCTGCGCCAGCCTGGAGCGGACAGATATTGACAGTCTCGACCTGTCGCGGGTGAGGAAACGGAAAAATATGTGGAGAGGAACCCGGTGGGAATAAGAAACTGCCTGAGAAAGGAGAGAATTGCTGAACTGCTTTATGCTTTTCAGGCATATATACGATCCAGGCAGGTATATGGCCAGATCTGGAAATCACTGTAAGCGATCTGCTGAAATAAAAAATGAGGAGAAGGAGAATATGAAGGATGTATGATAAAGTAACACAAAAAGACATCGACCGTATGAAGGAAGAGATCCAATACCGGAAACTGGTCGTCAGAAAAGAAGCGCTGGAAGCGGTAAAGGAGGCCCGGGCCCAGGGAGATCTCAGCGAAAATTTTGAGTATCACGCGGCCAAAAAAGACAAAAACGCCAATGAAAGCCGTATCCGTTATCTGGAACGGATGATTAAGACAGCCATCATCATGCCGGAAGAATCAAAAAGCGACGAGGTTGGCATCAATAATACCGTCACCATCTATTTCGAGGATGACGATGAAGAAGAAGTGTTCACCCTGGTAACCACAGTCCGGGAAAATTCCATCAACGGATGGATCTCCAATGAATCCCCCATCGGAAAAGCCATCATAGGACATAAGGAGGGAGACCGGGTGTATGTAAAAGTCAATGAGAACAACGGCTACTATGTGGTGATCCGGAAGATCGAAAACTCCACCGACGATGGCTCCATCGGGCTGCGGAAATACTGACGGCTGATCACCGGCCAGCGGCCCGCGCCTCCCTCCCGCAGCCAAACGAAAGCATATAGTTTCCTGTAAAAAAGGAGCTTCTTTTAATAATATTGTGAAAGAAGCTCCTGATCTATATTAAAAGCAAAACACGTTGTTTGGTGTCCTGCTTGAAATATATTCTATTTTTTCATCTTGGGCTTAAAAATCAGGGAAGCCAGGTACCCGAATACCAGGGCGCCGCAGATGCCGGCTGAGCCGGCTGTCAGACCGCCGGTAAAAATGCCCAGAAACCCTTTTTCTGCAATTCCTTCCTTTACTCCTTTGAACAGGGTGTTGCCGAATCCCAGAAGAGGAACGCTGGCCCCGCTCCCGGCCCAGTCGATAAAGGGCTGGTACCATCCCAGGAAGCCCAGAATACAGCCCAGACACACCAGGCCCACCATAATCCGGCCCGGCATCAGTTTTGTCTTATCCATAAAAATCTGGACAATGGCGCAGATCAGTCCGCCAACTACAAATGCTTTTACATAATCCATTGTTTCCCTCCACACCTCATTGATACAGCCCTCTTAATCTGAACTGCCGTCATTATCACTGACATACCGTCTCCAGCATCACCCCATGGGCAATGCCCGGCACACTCTGGCCTTCATTAAAACTGGTAGAGGAAAGAAGAGCGCCGGTGGGTACAAAAAGTACTCTCTTCCATTCCCCATCCCTCAGTTTTTTCAAAATCATGCCGCACAGCGTAACAGCGCTGCATCCACAGCCGCTGCCGCCTGCGTGGGTATCCTGAGTTTTGGGATCAAAAATCTCGATGCCGCAGTCCATATGCAGATCCGCAATGTCCACACCCTTCTCCGCCAGCAGCTCAATCACCAGCTTCTGTCCCACTGTCCCCAGATCTCCGGTGATAATCTTATCATAATAAGAAGGGGAAATCTGAAAATCCGCCAGATTCTGCTGTATTGTATCTGCCGCAGCCGGCGCCATGGCAGCCCCCATATTCATGGAATCCTTAATGCCGTAATCCACAATCCGTCCGGTGGTCACCCCGGTGATTCTGGCATAGTCACCTGCTGTCCCCACAATCACAGCCCCGCAGCCGGTAACCGTCCAGGTAGCTGAATAGGGACGCTGATTTCCGTAAGCCAAAGGAAACCGGAACTGCTTTTCCGCGCTGGCGAAGTGGCTGGACGCCATCGCCATGGCATAGTCAGCATTGCCTGCGTCCACCATGGCAGCTGCCAGACTCATGGACTCTCCCATGGTGGAACAGGCGCCGTACAGGCCGAACATGGGAATCCCATATCCCATCACCCCGAAGGAAGTGGCGATCAGCTGACCCAGCAGATCCCCGGCGAACAGATACCGGATCTTTTCCCGGCCAATGCCGCCGTCCTCCATGGCCAGTCCGGCAGCCCGCCGCTGCAGCTCGCTCTCCGCCGCCTCCCAGTTGTCCTGCCCCAGCATTGGGTCCTCATCGATTTCTGTAAAGGTGTGGCCCAGCGGGCCTTCTCCTTCCTTCTTTCCCGCCACTGACGCCGCGGCGGCGATATATACCGGATTCTCAAACCTAAGACTCGCCTGTCCCTGCTTCATCCCTGTCTCCTCCTGCTGTTTCCCGTTTCTGTGTTCCTGTGTTCTGATAACAGATTATGTCCAGGAGAAGGGAGATTTATTCTGAATGCGGGGATGAAAAAAGCACCATCATGTGACAGTGCTTTAATTGCTTTTTTTAATACTCTCTCAGCTCTTCCAGTTCTTCCCAGGTAATATAATCACTGAGATATTCCATCAGCGTCTCCTCGATTCTCGCCACCATATCCGGATCGTTTTTATCTTCGGGTGCAGAGATCGTCACGCCTTTTTCCTCCAGTTCCTTATAAACACCCTCGAGGCTTTCTGAGTACTGGGCGCTCAGCCACTGAGAAGCCTCTTCTGCCGCGTTGCAGATCACTTCCTGCTGCTCTTCTGTCATTTTCTCCAGAATCTGATCCTGGATCATAAAAGAATAGATGGTAACAGAATGGTTGGTCCGCAGGCAATATTTGCATACCTCATACAGCTCATAATCCAGAAAGGTCTCCGGATCGGCTTCGACGCCAGTTATAACCCGCGTTCTCAGTCCGTCATACACCTGGGAAAAGGGCATAAATGTAACAGAAGCGCCTAAAGCCTGAAATACTGTTGTATACAGCGGCAGCTGCGGCACCCAGATCGTCTGTCCCTGCAGCTGTCCCAGACTGTTAATCTCCGACACCGTCCAGATCTGGCGCATTCCCTCCAGATAGTGGCCGATACAGACAATTCCGGTCTCTTCCCGCAGCTGTGAAAGAATTCTCGTGCCAAACTCTCCGTTCAGGATACGCAGCACCTGTTCCTCATCGTCTATCATAAACAGCATGGGCAGCACAGCGATCTGGGGAAAGATTTCTTCCGTTGACTCAATTGGAATAAACCCCATTTCCACAGTACCCAGTTCCAGAGCCTGGGCAATCACCGTCTGGTCTCCCAGCTGTTCATTGGGATATAATATAATTTCCACCGTTCCGCCTGTACGTGTTTCCACAGTCTCTTTAAACATTTCCAGCGCCTGATAGGCGTCAGAATCCTCCAGCTTCGTGGTAGCCAGTTTCAGCAGAATCCTGTCCCCGTCCTCCTCAGCCTGTTCTGTTTCATTGACACGAGACTGCTCTGTATCCGTCATGATTTCATCTTCTGATACACGCTCTGCGCATCCTGTCAGAAAAAACATACACCCCAAAAACAATATCGCGTTTCTAATTCTCATATTCATGATGAACTCCATTCCGCCGCAGGCTCAGACGGCTTCTCATTCAGATTATTTGTTGCTTTTTGTAAAAAAATTTTTTATAATTTATTTATTATGTGTTTGTCTTTCAACCAAAAGAGGTTATGTCATGAAATACTTTGATTTTTCACCGATTCGAAGAAAAAACGTTTTCACCAAAAATTTCTGTCTGATTCTGCTGCTGGTGTTTACCCTGCTCAGCCTGTTCAGCATCTATATTTATCATATTTCCTCCAGCGCATTTTCACGTCAGCAGTCACTGACAGACGAAGCCGTGTTAAATCAGTATATAGAAGCCGTTGATGATACTCTTCATTTTATTGATCAGCTGGCTGCTACCACTGCGTCTAACAGTGACATTATTAATACAGTCATTCTGCCCGGCCTGGATAACCAGCAGCGGAATTTTTCCGTTATTTCAAACCTGAAAGCGCTTTCCAATGATAATGCCTACATTGACAATGTATTCCTCTATGAACACAGCAAAGGCTGTCTGTTTTCCTCCGACAGCACAATGACCGCGCTTAACAGCTATTCCCGTTCCGGCATGATCCGGGCCGCATTAACCAATAACAGCCAGGATACTTTTATGCAGGAGGCAAACCGTTCCCACAGCCGTCTGGTGCAAGACGGACAGCAGCTTTATTTCGTCTATGATTTTATTTATTCTAATGACGGACCGCTGGGTACACTGATCATCGTGCTAAATAAAGACAATCTTTTCTCCGCCAATAATATGCTGGCCTCATCCGCTTTAAAAAATTATAACATTGCGGTCAGCAACGACAACGGACGGATTTTTTTCTGCACCACTGATGCGAATACAATGAGTGGGCTGCTCCCCCGTCTTACCACCATCTCCCGTCTGACACTGTGCAATTACAGTTTATACGCCAAGGAAACCCCTCTTTTCTCCGTCATAGATTTTGGCCGGGAATTTCTTCCTATTTTCATTGGACTTTTGCTGATCAGCCTGCTGATTACCTTCCTGATCACACGCAAAACCTACGCACCCATTAAAAGTCTGACAGAACTGGTAGGGTCTGCCGCGACCTCCACGGCTTTTTCCCCGGCAGAAAACGATGCCAATGAATTCGATTATCTGACCACCGCCTACCAGCAGCTGATCACAGATCAGAATATCGCTGCCGATCTGATCAGCCGTACACGTCCGGAGCTGGAACAGAAACTGTTCTCTAACCTGCTAAATGGCACAGAATACTCCTCCGAAGAACTGGAGCGCCATCTCACCGCTATGAAGAGCGAATTTTGCATAGAAGAAAAATATCAGATCATACTGGTTCAGCTGGAAAGCCCCGACTCCCTGGATGATCTTTCCCTCCATATCTGCAATCAGGCAGTACAGCAGATGTGCCGGCAGGAATTTCACCCGGAATGGGGAAATCTGCAGATTCTGTCCCGGGAAAACAGAACCTGCATCCTGATCATCCAGTATCCTGCCGATGCCTCCATCGCCCAGATCAAGCGGTATATCCGCAGTTATCAGCAGGCACTGGAAAAGCAGGCAGATCTGTCCAATATCAAAATTGTTTTTGCCGCAGGTAAAATCTATTATCATATCGCAGATATCCGCCTGTCCTGGCAGGACGCAAAAGAACAGCTTCACAGTATTCTGTATTATGAAGAGGACACTGCCGATCAGCAGACAGCGCATTCAATCTCAGAAAGCTATATTGCCTCTCAGATCAGCCAGCTGAACGCCAGCCTGTCGAAAGGAGCAATGGCTGTGGCCCAGTCCCGGCTGGATCAGCTGATGAAAAATATTTTTACAGACAGATGGACGCTGCCCGAAATCCAAAAACTGTGCAGCCAGCTTCTGGACATCTTTGTGGAAAGAGAGCTGACCTGGCAGGCGGAAAACGATGACGGGGAAAATCCTGCCTACACACCATTATACCGTCAAATTCAGCAGCATACTTCTATCAGAGATTTAAAAACCTTTATGGAAACCATTCTCCATTCTTTCATGGAAACATTAACCGCTGAATCTCAGAAGAAGCAAAACCGGCTGATCGCCCGGGCAAAGGAATATATCGCCGCCAATTACAGCAACTGCAGTCTTTCCATTAACGAAATCGCGCAGGATGTAGGCTGCTCCCCCTCTTACCTGAGCAATATTTTCACAGAATACAACCATGAAAATCTGGTCGCCTATCTGAATCATTACCGGATCCATATGGCAAAGGAACTGCTCTCCGGCTCCCAGATTCTGATCAGGGATGTGGGCTACAAAACCGGTTTCAACACCATACAGAATTTTAACCGCGTGTTTAAAAAAGAAACCGGCATGACCCCAAATGAATACAGAAAAAAAGCGCAGAAACTATGATATCCTGCCTGCTGTCCTCTTATATGCTTCACCGTCCGCCGATCGGCTGCCGGCCAGACAGCAGGCCAGGTATATAATCATACTTTTTGCGTTTTCATCATTTTCTGATATGTCTGTCCAAAAACTGAAGCATCAATTTCTTCACTTCGTCCTGCATGATCAGAAGATCCGCATGGTCTGCTCCTTCGATGATATATAAGTCAGAATCCACACCGGCCTTCTGCAGCGCCTCATACATATACTCGCTCTGAGAATCAGGCACCAGATGATCCCGGGTGCCGTGGAACAGACACATAGGCGGAGTGTCTGCCGTCACCCATGCCGCGCAGTCGATAAACCCTTCCATATCCATATTTCCCAGATTTTTATCCTTTGAAAGATCGATAACCGGCCACCATGGCAGGGCGCACTGCACCGCGCTGCTCTGTTCCGGATAGTCTCCTGTGTCAAATTCTCTGGTGCCGCTGGTAACAGCCAGGGCCGCCGCCAGATAACCGCCGGCTGATTCTCCCATTACCGCAATCCTTTCTGTATCCAGGTCCAGTTCCCGGCTGTGGGCCCGTATATACCGGATGGCTGTTTTCAGTTCCTGAATCTGATCCGGCCACTTCGTAAAAGGCAGCACGCTGTATTCAGCAGTAATCACCGCGTATCCATGCTTGGCGAAATATGCCAGTTCCGCGTTCCACACATTGATGTCCTGCTTTGCGAATCCTCCGCCGCATACAAAGAAAATCACCGGATTCTTTCTGTCCATATTGTCATAGGGATACCAGTGCCGGGGCTTCATAATACTTAATTTCAGCTGCCGCACATTCGCGTTGCACCAATAAGGCTTCTGCATATAAACCACTTCGCTGGCGATCCCGATCAGTTCCGTTTTCGGCTCAACTTTCAAAACTTTCCGCATAATGTTTTCCCCCTCCGATTATTTCAGATGTCTGTCCAGGAAATTCAGCATTTCCTGTTTTACCGCACTGTTCACGATACCGGCGTCCGCATGTCCCGCTCCTTCTACAATCAGAAGGTCTGCCTCGATTCCTGCCTGTTCCAGCTTATCATACAAATACTCACTCTGAGAAATATCGACCTGGGCATCGCTGGTTCCGTGGACCAGGCAGAAGGGCGGCGTTTTCTCTGTAATATAAGATGCGGCGTCCGGCATAGAAGCAATTCTTTTCTCTGCGCTGCTGGGCACCACCGTTCCAGTCGCCGGGTCATAGGAACCGCCGCCTGTCAGTTCGCCCGGATTCACCGCCGGGTACCAGGGAATGGCGCACTGCACCGCGCTGCTCTGCTCCAGATAATCTCCCTTATCAAACTCTCTGGTTTCTCCTGTGGTTCCCGCCATTGCTGCCAGATAGCCGCCTGCCGATTCTCCCATCACGGCAATTCTGTCAGGATCGATCCAGAATTCTTTTGCGTGAGCCCGCAGATAACGAATCGCCAGCTTCACATCCTCAATCTGTTCCGGCCATTCTGTAAAAGGCAGCACGCTGTAATCCACACAGGCCACCGAATAGCCATGCTTCGCGAAAAATGCCAGCTCCGGCGTCCAGACATTGACATCCTCCTTCTCAAATCCCCCGCCGCAGATAAATACGATCAGCGGCTGGATTTCTCTTTTGTCATAGTCAAAATATCTTCTGGGACACATAAAGCTCATCGTCAGCTGGCGGGTGGTGGCATTGCACCAGTACTGTTTCTGCCCGTAAACGATGCGCGATGACAGACACACGCAATTTTCTTCCTGATTTAACGCAAATTTCTTCTTCATCCCAATACCTTCTTTCTCCTCTGATTTAGTCTGTAATTCCTGTTGTTTCCGCACTCTTCATCTCTTCTCTGGACTGGCCGTGATAGAAGCATCTGACATAATGTCCCGGCTCTGCTTCCTTAAATTCCGGATCTGTCTCAAAGCATTCCGGGCGGGCCATCCAGCACCTGGGGGCAAACCTGCATCCGGGCTTGGGATTCATCGGGCTGGGCACATCCCCCTTCAGGACGATTCTGGATACCTTCGTGTCGCTGACCCTGGGCACCGCACTCAGCAGCGCGATCGAGTAAGGATGAAGGGTATTGGCGAAAATCGTTTCTGTATCCGCCATTTCCACCACCTGCCCCAGGTACATCACGCAGATTCTGTCAGAGATATGCCGCACCACAGAGAGGTCGTGAGAAATAAACAGGTAAGAAATCCCTCTCTCCTTCTGGAGACGCATCAGCATATTGATAATCTTCGCCTGCACTGAAACATCCAGAGAGGATACCGGCTCATCACACACGATAAAAGACGGATTCAGCGACAGCGCCCGGCCGATTCCCACCACCTGGCGCATGCCGCCGTCCAGCTCATGGGGATACTGCTCCGTCAATATATGCACAACACGGAAATTGCCGTAACCATGCGGCTTTCCACTATCTTAAAGACAATTAAACAGCCCCTA
>CAJFOT010000136.1 GCA_904397815.1 Candidatus Paralachnospira sangeri | reverse complement strand
CGCCTGAAAAACCACGCCGTCATCTGCAAGTACCTGTAAATCGGACCTTCATATGCGGCAGAATGTCCCGCCCATATGGCGCTGTGCCTCAGAGTGTTGCCTCCCTGTCCGGCGGTTCGTTCCTCCCGTCAATCAAATGGCATAAACACATGTTTGTAAAGAAAAAACGCTTGACAATCCTGTCTGGATCTAGTATGATAACACAGGTGATGGCGATGGAACGGATTGTAGAGCAGACATTATTGTATGATTTTTACGGGGAACTGCTGACAGAGCATCAGAAGCGGATTTATGAAGATGTAGTATTCGGAGATCTGACCATCAGCGAGGTGGCGAAGGAACAGGGCACTTCCAGACAGAGTGTCCATGATATGATCAAACGCTGCAACAAAATTTTAAATGATTATGAGAATAAGCTGCGCCTGGTAGATAAATTTATTAAAACCAGAGAGAAAGTGGAACAGATCCATAGGCTGACCAGGGAATTCCTGGAAACCGGGGAACTGAACTGCATTTATCAGATAGAAGAATTGTCCAGACAGATCAGTGAACTGGAACTGGATGGCGCAACAGGCAGACAAAATGATGTGTAAGGAGCGTTTGTATGGCATTTGAAAGCCTTTCCGAGAAACTTCAGAACATATTTAAAAACCTGAAAGGCAAAGGCAGACTGACAGAGGCAGATGTTAAGGCTGCGCTGAAAGAGGTAAAAATGGCCCTTCTGGAAGCGGATGTCAGCTTTAAAATCGTGAAGCAGTTTATGAAATCTGTAGAAGCCAGGGCTGTAGGGCAGGAGGTCCTGAACAGCCTGACGCCGGGACAGATGGTGATTAAGATTGTCAATGAAGAAATGGTTGCCCTAATGGGTTCTGAGACTACGGAGCTGAAACTGAATCCGGGCAATGCCATGACAGTCATTATGATGGTAGGGCTCCAGGGTGCCGGAAAGACGACGACCGCAGCAAAAATCGGCGGAAAGCTGAAGGCGAAGGGGAAACGGCCCCTGCTGGCGGCATGTGATGTGTACCGGCCGGCGGCGATCGATCAGCTGAAGGTAAACGGAGAGAAGCAGGGCATCCCTGTATTTTCCATGGGAGCGGAACATAAGCCGGTAGATATTGCGAAGGCAGCTCTGGAGCATGGACTGAAACATGATAATAATGTCTTAATTATCGATACAGCAGGCCGTCTCCATATTGATGAGGATATGATGGCGGAACTGGAGGAGATCAAAAAAAACATTCAGGTGGATCAGACAGTGCTGGTGGTGGATGCCATGACCGGCCAGGATGCTGTAAATGTAGCCGGCACCTTTAATGAACAGGTGGGCATCGATGGAGTCATTTTGACGAAAATGGACGGTGATACCCGGGGCGGCGCGGCTCTTTCGATCCGGGCGGTGACCGGAAAACCGATTCTCTATGTGGGTATGGGTGAGAAACTGTCGGATCTGGAGCAGTTTTACCCGGACCGTATGGCATCCCGCATTCTGGGAATGGGAGATATCCTTTCGCTGATTGAAAAGGCGGAAGCGGTGGTAGACGCCGACAAGGCCAAAGAATATGAGCGTAAGATGCGCAAGGCGGAATTCGACTTCAATGACTATCTGGATCAGATGGAGCAGGTGAAGAAGATGGGCGGTATCGGCGCTTTGCTGGAGAGCCTTCCCGGTATGGGCCTGGGAAAAATGAAAAAGGGCATGGACAGCATCGATGTCAGCGACTCAGAAGCCGCTCTGAAACGGACAGAAGCCATTATCCATTCGATGACAAAAGAGGAACGGGCTAATCCGGATCTGATGAATCCTTCCCGGAAACGGCGGATTGCCGCCGGGGCAGGTGTGGATATCAGCGAAGTGAACCGCCTGGTGAAACAGTTTGAGCAGGGCCGGAAGATGATGAAGCAAATGTCTGGCATGATGGGCAAGAAGGGAAAAAGAGGAGGCTTCAAACTTCCTTTTTAATAAATCAAATGCGTTATAGAAATATAACAGAAATTTCAAGGAGGTGAAATGAAATGGCAGTAAAGATCAGATTAAGAAGAATGGGTCAGAAAAAGGCTCCTTTCTATAGAGTAGTTGTTGCTGATTCCAGATCTCCCAGAGACGGAAGATTCATCGAGGAAATTGGTTACTATGATCCTACCAGAGATCCCAGCGTAATCAAGATCGATGAGGAAAAAGCGAAAAAATGGCTGACAACAGGCGCACAGCCTACAGAGACAGTAGCCAAACTGTTAAAGATTGCCGGTATTGAGAAATAATCAGGAGGAATGGTGCTGTGAAAGAGTTAGTTGAAGTCATTGCGAGAACCCTGGTTGATCATCCTGAAGAAGTAGTGGTTACAGAATCGGATAACGGCAAAGAACTGGTGCTGGAATTGAAGGTTGCTCCCTCTGATATGGGCAAGGTAATCGGGAAACAGGGCCGGATTGCGAAAGCCATCCGCTCTGTGGTGAAAGCCGCCGCTTCAAGGGAAAACAAGAAAGTTGTACTGGAGATTCAGTGATGAATCGAAATTTCCCGGAATTGCCGGGGCAGGAGAAAATTCTCCGCCTTGACTTCCGGGATTTTTTTCACACCGCGGCGGATGGAAACGCCGGGAATAATGGACGAGGAGGATATAAGGATGGAACAGTTTCTGCAGGTGGGCGTCATTACCTCCACCCATGGCCTGCGAGGCGAGGTAAAGGTATTTCCCACCACTGACGATCCGGCCCGGTTCAGGCAGCTGAAAGAGGTTATTCTGGAAGGAAAGCGGGAGCGGCTGAATCTGACTGTGGAGCACGTGAAGTTTTTTAAGCAGTTTGTGATTGTAAAGTTTAAAGGATATGACCATATTAATGATATCGAAAGTTATGTAAAATGTCCGCTGCTGGTGACCAGGGAAAATGCGGTTCCTCTGGAAGAGGGAGAAAACTTTATCGCGGACCTGATCGGCCTGAAGGTGATGACGGATACCGGCGAGGATTTCGGCAGGCTGACGGATGTGCTCCAGACCGGGGCCAATGATGTGTATGTGGTAGATCATCACGGCAGGGAAGTGCTTCTGCCGGTTACCAGAGAGTGTGTTCTGGATGTAGATGTGGAGGGCGGCTTTGTGACGGTGCATATATTGAAAGGACTGCTGGATTAAATGAATTTTTATGTGATGACATTGTTTCCCGATATGGTGCTGAACGGACTGAGAACCAGCATTACCGGGCGGGCCATGGAAAGGGGAATTTTAAATATAGAAGCCATTAATATCCGGGATTATACGCTGGACAGACATCTCCATGTAGATGACGCTCCCTACGGCGGCGGCGCGGGAATGGTGATGCAGCCGGAACCGATCTGGCGGGCCTATGAGGCGCTGCGGGAACGGATCGGCAGAAAGCCCCGGGTGCTGTATATGACGCCTCAGGGTCAGGTGTTCCGTCAGGAGATTGCCAGACAGCTGTCTGGCGAGGAAGATCTGGTATTTCTCTGCGGCCATTATGAGGGTGTTGATGAGCGGGTGCTGGAAATGATTGTCACCGACTATCTTTCTATCGGGGATTATGTGCTGACAGGCGGGGAACTGCCGGCGATGGTGATGATTGACTGTATCTCCAGGCTGGTGCCGGGGGTGCTGAATAACCAGGATTCGGCAGAGATTGAGTCTTTCCATGACAACCTGCTGGAATATCCTCAGTATACCAGGCCGGAAACCTTTATGGGACGCAGGGTGCCGGAAGTCCTGCTGTCTGGCCATCATGCCAATATCGATATGTGGCGCCGGCAGCAGTCACTGCGCCGTACTGCTGAGAGACGGCCTGATCTTCTGACCGGAGCAAATCTGACAGCAGAGGACAGAGCTTTTCTGAAAACCTGCTGCCTGGACCAGACAGAAAAAAAGTCCTTGTAAAAACGGTTGGGATATGATATACTAGACCACGTTGTGTAGAGAAAGAGATGGTCCTCTGTTACAGAAAGCTGTATTAAGAACATCCGAAAATGAAGGAGGTTACACATGAACGAGATTATCCGCAATATTGAGGCTGCGCAGATGAAAGAAAATGCGCCTCAGTTCCGAGTAGGAGACACCGTTAAGGTTTACGGTAAGATTAAAGAGGGAAACAGAGAGAGAATTCAGGTATTTGAAGGCACTGTGATTAAGAAGCAGAATGGTGAGAATGCCAGAGCAACTTTCACTGTAAGAAAGACTTCTAACGGTATCGGCGTAGAGAAAACATGGCCGCTTCACTCTCCTCTGGTTGAGAAAGTAGAAGTTACCAGAAGAGGTAAGGTAAGAAGAGCGAAGCTGTACTACTTAAGAGACAGAGTCGGCAAGAAGGCGAAAGTAAAAGAGCTTGTGAAGTAAAGATGGGCACTATGAAAAGGCAGGCCTTTGGATTTGGGGATGATAAGAGTGTGATTCCTGAATTCGGCCTGCCTTTTCTTCCGTTGATAATGACAGGCAGGCGCAGTCAGGAGGTCGGGATGGGCATTGTATTTTATCAGGAGACAGATGGAGAACGGAGAACTGTCCGATATGTAGCAAAATGGATCGTAGATTTGGCGGTGGTATTTGTTTTGGCGCTGTTTTTGGTACAGTATCTGGGGATGCAGTATCAAGTCAGCGGACATTCCATGGAACCAGTGCTGGAGGACGGTGATGTGGTGCTGATTAATCGAATTGCTTATCGGCTCAGTGCTCCAAAACGGCTGGATCTGGCTGTATTCCGTTCTCGGGATGGGAGCCGGCTGTATCTGAAGCGGATCATCGGGCTGCCGGGCGAGACGGTACAGATTCAGGACGGAAAAATTTACATCAACGGAGAGGCTATGTCGCTGCCGGGACAGCTGTCGGAGGTGAGTCTGGCGGGAATTGCTGATGAGCCGGTGGAACTGGGAGAGGGAGAATACTTTCTCCTGGGAGATAACCGGAGCAGCAGTGAGGACAGCAGATTTGAGAATATAGGAAATGTATCCCTGAGTCAGATCGTGGGAAAGGCCTGGTTCCGGGTTTCGCCAATGGATCGTCTGGGATTTCTGAGAATAAAGGAAGAGTGAGGAACGCAGAATGAATGTTCAATGGTATCCGGGTCATATGACAAAGGCCCGTCGGGCTATGCAGGAGGATATGAAGCTGGTGGATCTGCTGATCGAACTGGTGGATGCCAGGGCGCCCCTGTCCAGCAGGAATCCCGATATAGACCAGTTGGGGAAACAGAAAGCCCGGCTGATTTTGCTGAATAAAGCGGATCTGGCGGATGCAAAGGGGAATGAACGCTGGACCGCCTGGTTTCAGGCACAGGGGTTCCATGTCCTCCAGGTGAATGCCAGGGAGGGAACAGGTCTGAAGGCAATCAACTCGGCTGTGGCCAGCGCATGTCAGGAGAAGCTTGAACGCGACCGGAGACGGGGGATACAGAACCGGCCGGTGCGGGCGATGGTGGCTGGTATTCCCAATGTGGGGAAATCCACTTTTATCAATTCTTTTGCGGGAAGGGCTGCGGCGAAAACGGGAAACAAGCCTGGCGTTACCCGGGGAAATCAGTGGATCAGGCTGAATAAAAGCCTGGAGCTGCTGGATACGCCGGGGATTTTATGGCCCAAATTCGAGGATCAGACGGCAGGGCTGAGATTGGCATTGCTTGGTTCTGTAAAAGATGATATATTAAATACATCAGAGCTGGCGGCAGAACTGGTGAAGGCTCTGAAAAAGGATTACCCCCAGGCGATACCGGCGCGCTACGGCTTTGAGCAGCCCAATGATCCTTACCAGACGCTGGAGGAGGTGGCCAGAGTCAGGAAATGTATGCAGAAGGGCGGCGTATATGATACTGAGAAGGCGGCTGCCATGCTTCTGGATGATTTTCGGAGCGGGAAACTGGGCCGGATTACGCTGGAAATGCCTGGAGAGAAAGAAGGCGCAGAATAATTTGGTGGAATTAAATAAAGTATTTTTAGATGAGGAGGATCCGGATGAACGTCCCAGGAGCCTGCTGCGGGAGATTATCAGTTTTGCGGGATATGTAGTTTTTGTGGTGTTGTTCACATATATTATTGTAACATATGTAGGACAGCGGACAGAGGTGGTGGGCAGCTCTATGTATCCGACCCTCCATGACGGGGACAATCTTCTGGTGGATAAAATTTCCTATCGTTTTACCGATATTGAGCGGTTTGATATTATTGTGTTTGAATATCAGCATGAAGAGAATGTCTACTATATCAAGCGGATCATCGGACTGCCGGGGGAAACGGTACAGATTACAGACGGAAATATCTATATCAACGGAGAACTGCTGGAAGAGGACTACGGCTATGAAGTGATGGAGAGTGACGGACTGGCGGCAGAGCCTGTTACCCTGGGCGAAAATGAATATTTTGTTCTCGGGGATAACCGGAATGACAGCACTGACAGCAGAGATCCGAGAGTAGGAAATATTACCCGTGATATCATTGTGGGAAAAGCGTTCGTGCGGATTTATCCTTTTGATGCCATAGGATTTTTAAAACACCAGTGAGGAAAATATGATGGAATCAATACAGCAGATCAGAGAACAGCTGGAGCGCTGCAGGACCGAGCAGCTGCCGGTATTGCTGCGCACCTGGCAGGACGACCCGAGAAAGGGTGTGGAGAAGCTGCTGCAGCAGTACCGGAGAAAATATGAGAAAATGGAAAAAGAACTGGCCAGGCTGGAAGAGATGCTGACCTATGAACGGGAGTACGGCAGCTGTTCCGTGATTGCCGGAGTGGATGAGGCGGGCAGAGGGCCGCTGGCAGGCCCGGTGGTGGCTGCTGCGGTGATTTTGCCCAGAGAGCATAAGATCCTGTATCTGAATGATTCAAAGAAGCTGTCTGCGGCCCGGCGGGAGGAGCTGTATGATCAGATCATGGAGGAGGCGGTCAGCGTGGGCGTGGGTCAGGCATCTCCCGAGATGATCGATGAGGTGAACATACTTCAGGCTACATATCTGGCGATGCGGGAGGCAGTCAGCCGGCTTGACCCGGCGCCTGCGCTGCTGCTCAATGACGCAGTGACCATTCCCGGCATCGGGATCAGGCAGGTGCCGATTGTCAAGGGAGACGGCAAAAGTCTGTCTATTGCCGCCGCCAGCGTCATCGCCAAGGTAACCAGGGATCGGATGATGAAGGCTTATGACAGTCTTTACCCTGCATATGGATTCGGGGAGCACAAAGGATATGGCAGTGAAAAGCATATCGCCGTATTAAAGGAGATAGGCCCCTGCCCGATACACAGAAGAACTTTTATCAAACATTTTACGCAATAGTTCGGCAGCCTGCATGGCAGAACTGTTGCTGCTTTAAAGAAGTCTGAGGATCGGGAGGCCTGAATTGAATAAACGTGTGACAGGCAGCCGTTATGAAATTTATGCGGCTGCCTATTTAGAAGAAAGAGGATACCGGATTCTGGAAAAGAATTATCGCTGCAGGGCCGGTGAGGTGGATCTGATCGGCCAAAACGGCAGATATCTGGTTTTCATCGAGGTGAAATACCGGAAAGACAGCCGGGCAGGCGCTCCGGAGGAAGCGGTGAACCGGCAGAAACAGGAACGGCTCATCCGGACGGCCAGGTGGTATCTGACAGTTCGGGGACTGGCAGCCGACACTCCCTGCCGCTTCGATGTGGTGGCGGTGGAAGGGAATGAGATCCGGTTAATACAGAATGCGTTTGGAGGATGGACATGATTGAGATTAGGCGTAAGAGACAGGAAGCGGCAGAAATGTATCCCATCGAACTGAAGGAAGGAAGGGTTCCCTATTTGTATTTTCCTCTGCTGGATCGGACGGGTCTGGCCCGCAGCGGCTTTTCCACAAAGTTGGGCGGGGTCAGCACCGGGGATTTTGAGTCGATGAATCTGGGTGTTTCCAGGGGAGACAACCCTTCCTGTGTTCGGGAAAATTTTCGGCGGATGGGAGAAGCGATGGGTGTGAAGGCGGAACAGATGGTATTGTCCTGGCAGACCCACACTGTAAATGTACGTCAGGTAGGGGAAGAGGATATGGGCAAAGGTGTGACGCGGGAACGGGATTACCGGGATGTTGACGGCATGATTACAGATGTGCCGGGACTCTGTCTGGTAACGCTGTATGCTGACTGTGTTCCTCTTTATTTTCTTGATCCGGTTCATAAAGCCATCGGCCTGAGTCATTCAGGTTGGAAAGGAACCGTAAAGCGGATGGGAAGAGTGACGGTGGAGCGGATGAGAGAAGCCTACGGCACCAGGCCGGAGGATCTGCTGGCCTGTATCGGCCCCAGCATCTGTGCCGACTGCTATGAGATCGGAGAGGATGTGGCAAATGTTTTCCGGCAGAACTTTTCCCGGAAAGAGCAGGAACGGATTCTGCGGGAAAAAAGCGGCGGAAAGTATCAGCTGGATCTGTGGGAGGCCAACCGGCTGATTTTGGCGGATACAGGCATTCCGGCAGAGCGTATTGCCGTTACAGATATCTGCACTATGTGCAACAGCCGGTGGCTTTTCTCCCATCGGGCGACAGGAGGCCGGAGAGGAAACCTGGGGGCATTTTTATATCTGCTGTAAAAATTCGCCGAAAATTCAGTGTATCGGCGCGGAAAGGATTGATGACAATGGAATGTGAGACATTTTACCGTAATGGAAAAGGACAGTTCTGTCAGGTACTGGGACGGGCAGTGATGAATGACAGCGGCAGTGAAATTATTATATATCAGGAATTATTCGGGAAATTTCTGAAAAAAGGAGAGTACCCGGATGTGTTTTTTCAGAACTGGAAAACGGCTGCCATGGAAAACAGTGCAGCGGCAGATGCCGGGAGAACCGGGACTGTAAGCCGTCCGGAAATATCTTCGGATACGGGCTCCCCGGCCCAGCCTTCCGATATGGATCAGGGAACAGCTCTGCTGATGGCCTTTCTGGAGGCCAGAACCAGCGCGGATAAGCTGGAGATTCTCTATCAGATGAAGGATTATGTCACGGATTATTTTATCGATTCGATGGCGCTGTCGCTGGATATGGAAATCCCCCAGGGAATCCTGGAGGATCGGTATCAGAAACTGGTCCGCAGCCTGCGCACAAAGATGCGGTATGAAAGCGACAGGCTGCGGTAACCTCAGCTGTGCGGACAGATTACAGCAGCTTATGGTTGTACTTATAAATATAATTCTGAATCTTTTCTGCTGTAGACAGGTATTCACTGATGGGAACGTCATGGTTCATGGTGTTGATGATGACAGCCAGGAACTGGCTCATATCAGCTTCCAGGTACCAGGGCTTGGTCAGCAGCTCAGGGGATCGGTAATTCAGGTTCGTGGTAATGACGTAGTCGATGTAGCCTTTTTCATAGAATTCATCGAACTTCTCAAATCCGTTGGTAAACAGACCGAAGGTGCAGCATACAATCACTTTGTCTGCTTTGCGGTTTTTTAACTCCCGGGCTGTGTCCAGCATACTTTCGCCGGAGGAAATCATATCGTCAATGACGATAACAGTCTTTCCCTCCACACTGCTGCCCAGGAATTCATGAGCCACGATTGGATTACGTCCGCCCACCACTTTAGAGTAATCGCGGCGCTTGTAGAACATGCCCATATCCACGCCAAGGTTATTGGCGAAAAATACAGCCCGGTTCATAGCGCCCTCGTCAGGGCTGATCACCATAATATGATCCTTGTCGATCATCAGATCCCTTTCCCGGCCGAACAGGGCTTTCATAAACTGGTAAGGGGGTTCGAAATTATCAAAGCCATGTAGCGGAATTGCGTTCTGTACACGAGGGTCATGAGCGTCAAAGGTAATAATGTTGGATACCCCCATATTCACCAGTTCCTGCAGTGCCATTGCGCAGTCCAGAGACTCCCGCTCGGAGCGTTTATGCTGGCGGCTTTCATACAGGAAAGGCATGATAACATTGACACGGTGTGCTGTGGTGACAGAGGTAGCGATGATCCGTTTCAGATCCTGGTAGTGGTCATCCGGCGACATATGATTGGTATAGCCAAATGCTTTATAGGTCAGACTGTAATTGACAACATCTACCATAATGTAAATGTCAGAACCGCGGACAGACTGCTTCATCAGGCCTTTTGCTTCTCCGGTGCCGAAACGGGGGCATGTGCATTCCACCAGGTAGGAATCACAGTCATATCCCCGGTATTCCAGATAGGACTGACGTTTTTTCAGTGCTTCAATATCATTGCGCCGGAACCGGACGATATGGTCATTGACCTGTCTGGCCAGATCGGTGCAGCTTTCTAAAGCGGCGATGCGCAGCGGCGCGATCGGAATACTGTTTTTGTAAGTATAATCTTTTGACATACCTGCCTCCATCAGTCAGCGCCCGCACAGGGAAGACCATTTTGCGGGACACTGTATTCTTAAAGTATATAACATAATAATCCATTAAATTTATAACATCAATATACAGGGATCGTCAAGAATTTCTTTACAAAAAGCCCCGATATTGTTATGATAAAAAAGGTTTAGCAGGCCATTTGGAGGAATTTGTTATGAGCAAGGGACATAAAATCTGTAACGTGCTGCCTGGGTCGATCGGAGAAGAAGCCGGTCTGAAGCCGGGAGATTTTGTTGTTTCCATTAACGGAAAGGAAATCATTGATATATTTGATTACCAGTATTTATCAGATGAAGAATATCTGGAAGTTTTGATTCGCCAGGAAGATGGGGAAGAATGGATCCTGGAAGTGGAGAAGGATGAGGATGAGGATCTGGGCCTGGAATTTGAAAACGGGCTGATGGATGAATACCGCTCCTGCAGGAATAAATGTATTTTCTGCTTTATTGACCAGATGCCGCCGGGGATGCGGGACACCCTGTATTTTAAGGATGATGATTCCCGGCTTTCTTTTTTGCAGGGGAACTATGTGACGCTGACCAATCTGACAGATCATGACATTGACAGGATTATCCATTATCATCTGTCGCCTATCAATATCTCCGTTCATACCACCAATCCGGAACTGCGGTGCAGGATGCTTCACAATCGGTTTGCCGGAGAAGCACTGAAGAAGATCGATCGACTCTGGAAGGAAGGGGTGGAGATGAACGGACAGATTGTGCTGTGCCGGGGATACAATGATAAAGATGAACTGGACCGCACCATCCGGGATCTGAGTGTTTACTGCCCGGTGATGGAGAGTGTGTCCGTGGTGCCGGTGGGTCTTACCAGATACCGTCAGGGTCTGACACCGCTGGATCCGCTGACAAAGGAGGACGCAGAAGACGCCATTGACCGGATCGAGAAGTGGCAGAGGATATTTTTTGAAAAGTACGGTCTTCATTTCATTCATGCCAGTGACGAGCTGTATTTGCTGGCCCGCCGCCCGCTTCCGGAAGAACCCCGGTATGATGGCTATCTTCAGCTGGAAAACGGCGTGGGGATGCTGCGGCTGATGCTGGAAGAGGCGGATCAGGCTCTTCACGGCGATGAGGCAGGCATGTATGAGCTGAGCGGGAAAAAGCCCCGCAGGGTATCAGCGGTGTCCGGGACGCTGGCGGCGCCCTTTATCCGTATGATCGCCGCTCAGGTGACGGCGCGCTTTCCCAGGGTGTCTGTGGAGGTCTGTGAGATCACCAATGATTTTTTCGGAGACAGCATCACGGTTTCCGGACTGATCACGGGGCGGGATTTGATCCGGCAGCTGCAGGGCCGGGACCTGGGCGAGAGTCTTCTTCTCCCCGCCAATATGTTTAAGAGTGACGAGGAAATTTTTCTGGACGATGTCACCAAGGAGGATGTGGAAAAAGCTTTACAAGTTCCGGTGGTTATTGTAAAATCAAGCGGATATGAACTGGTAAAGCATATGCTGGGCGTCCGGTTCCCGGGAGAGACATCGGGCAGAAACGGATGTGGCTGGCATCAGCCATATGAATGCTGACCAGTCAGATATTGGAGGTAATCAATGTCAAAACCGATTGTGGCCATCGTAGGAAGGCCGAATGTTGGAAAATCTACACTGTTTAATGTAATTGCCGGAGACAGAATCTCGATCGTGCAGGATACGCCGGGCGTGACGAGAGACCGTATTTATGCGGACTGTAACTGGCTGGACTGGAATTTCACCCTGATCGATACAGGGGGCATCGAGCCGGAGAGCAAGGATATTATACTCTCCCAGATGCGGGAGCAGGCACAGATCGCTATCGATACAGCAGACGTGACTATTTTTATCACTGATGTGCGCCAGGGACTCCAGGACGCGGATTCTAAAGTGGCGGATATGCTGCGGAAGTCCCGGAAGCCGGTGGTGTTGGCGGTAAATAAAGTGGACAGCTTCGAGAAATTTATGCCGGATGTCTATGAGTTTTATAATCTGGGCATTGGCGATCCGGTGCCGGTGTCTGCTGCTTCCCGTCTGGGCATCGGTGATCTGCTGGACGAGGTGGTGAAGGATTTCCCGGCGGGGAAAAAGACAGAGGAAGAAGATGAACGCCCCCGGATCGCCATCGTTGGAAAGCCGAATGTTGGAAAATCTTCCCTGATTAACCGGCTGTTGGGAGAGAACCGGCTGATTGTGTCTGATATCGCCGGAACTACCCGGGACGCGGTAGATGCCGCTGTGAAACGGAATGGAAAGGAATATGTCTTTATCGATACAGCTGGTCTGCGCAGAAAGAATAAGATTAAAGAAGAACTGGAGCGTTACAGTATTATCCGGACGGTTACGGCGGTGGAGAGAGCAGATGTGGTGGTAGTAGTGATAGATGCCACTGAGGGCGTGACTGAGCAGGACGCGAAGATCGCCGGGATCGCCCATGAGCGGGGCAAGGGCATCCTGATTGCGGTGAATAAATGGGACGCGGTCGAGAAGGATAATAAGACAGTGAACAAATTTACCGGGAAGATCCGGGAGGTTCTGTCTTTTATGCCCTATGCCGAAATCCTGTATATTTCTGCTGAGACAGGGCAGCGGCTGCCCAAACTTTATGATTACATCGATATGATCATTGAAAATCAGAACCTGCGGATTGCCACAGGCGTTTTAAATGAGATTATGACAGAGGCAGTGGCGCTGCAGCAGCCTCCTTCCGACAAAGGAAAACGGCTGAAGCTGTTTTACATCACTCAGGTGGGCGTCAAACCTCCGACTTTTGTGATATTCGTTAACGATAAGGAATTAATGCATTTTTCCTATACGAGATATATCGAAAACAAAATCCGGGAAGCCTTTGGGTTCAGGGGGACTTCTCTGAAATTTATCATTCGTGAGAGGAAGGAGAAAAATCAGTGATGGAACGGGTCATCTGTCTGGTGATGGGTTATTGTTTCGGACTGTTTCAGTCGGGATATATTTACAGTAAGTTCCACGGAAAGGATATCAGGAAATACGGGAGCGGTAATTCCGGCACGACGAATGTGCTGCGCGTCATGGGCAAAAAGGCCGGTGCTGTGGTGCTGGTAGGGGATGTGCTGAAAAGCATTCTGGCCTGCATGGCTGCCCGCCTGCTGTTTCAGTCCAGCGTACCGGAGATGTTTCCTCTGCTGGAGCTGTATGCCGGCGCCGGTGTGATTCTGGGGCATAACTTCCCCTTTTATATGAATTTTAAGGGAGGAAAAGGCATTGCGGCTACCGGCGGTCTGGTGATCGCCCTGGGCGACTGGCGGCTGCTGGTGATTGCTCTGGGAGTGTTTCTGATTACAGTGATTGTGACCAGATACGTTTCACTGGGGTCTGTGCTGGGTCTGATTACCGTGTTTGTAACCTGGACTGTACTCTGTGCGACAGGCGGAATTCACGCGGAGCCCTATACGGCAGAATGCTGCGTGATCGTATTTCTGCTGGCGGCCCTGGGCATCTGGCAGCATCGCTCCAATATTGCCCGGCTGCTTCACGGTACGGAAAATAAGCTGTGGGGCAGCCAGAAAATCCGGCAGTCATAAATACATACGTCATGGAGGTGTGAGATGGCAAAAATCAGTATCATCGGAGCTGGAACCTGGGGAATTGGGCTGACAGTGCTGCTGTCCAACAACGGGCACCAGGTCAATATATGGTCAGCTGTGCCTGCGGAAGTGGAAATGCTTCAGAAAAACAGGGAGCATAAAAATCTGCCGGGCATCAGGCTGGCTGATTCCGTTACGGTTACAGAGGATCTGGAGGCATCTGTCAGAGAGGCGGATATCCTGGTTATGGCAGTGGCCTCTGTGTACACCAGAAAGGTAGCCCGGCAGATGTCCCCTTATGTGCCGGAGGGCATGATCATCGTGGATGTGGCCAAAGGGATCGAAGAAAATACCCTGATGACTTTGTCCCATCAGATCAGTCAGGAAATTCCCCAGGCCAATGTAGCGGTACTGTCCGGTCCCAGCCACGCTGAGGAGGTGAGCCGGAGGATGCCCACTACCTGCGTTGTTGGAGCCAGGGACCGGCATACGGCGGAATACCTGCAGAAGATTTTTATGAGCGATGTGTTCCGGGTATATACCAGCCCGGATATGACCGGCATCGAGCTGGGCGGCGCCCTGAAAAACGTGATTGCTCTGGCGGCGGGCATGGCTGACGGGCTAGGCTATGGAGACAACACAAAGGCGGCCCTGATCACCAGAGGCATGGCAGAGATGACCCGGCTGGCAGTGGCCATGGGCGGCCGTCAGGAAACTCTCTACGGGCTGTCGGGAATCGGCGACCTGATTGTCACCTGTGCCAGCATGCATTCCCGGAACCGACGAGCCGGCATCCTGATCGGACAGGGCTATACCATGGAAGCAGCTATGAAGGAAGTGAATATGGTGGTGGAAGGGGTATTCAGCGCAAAGGCGGCAAAAGCCCTGGCGGAAAAATATCATATCGAAATGCCCATCGTAGAGCAGGTCAATCAGATCCTGTTCAGCGGCAAGGCCGCCCAGGATGCGGTGAAAGAACTGATGCTCCGGGATAAGACCATTGAAAATCCCATGCTGCCGTGGGAGTAGGGAGACGGTTTCCTGAAGGTAACCACAGCACTTTTTTGTGCCTGCTTTACGGCCTGGCTGGCAGAGAGGTATGATAGGGGCAGGAGGTGGCGCAAAGATGACAGAGCGTGAGATGGCAGGGCCTGAAATGACAGAGTACAAGGCAACAGAGCGTGAGATAACACAGAAAGAGCGGAGTGTCTGGCTGATTCACAGGCTGCAGGAGGAAATGCCTCAGTACAGGGGGCTGGAGATACCGGCAGAGAAGGAAGGACAGTGGCTGCTGCTGCGCTCTCTGTTCAATGTCCGCCCGCCCTATCCCGCGTCTAAGGATTTTCTGCGGGTACAGGACGCATACCTGTCAGAACTGATCCGGGAGAGAGGAATCACAGAGGCGGCAGACCTGCCCGGGACAAAAATCAGTCAGAAGATTTCCCTCTGGCAGGGAGATATCACCACACTGCGCTGCGACGCCATTGTGAATGCGGCGAACAGCGCCCTGCTAGGGTGCTGGCAGCCCTGTCATTCCTGTATTGACAACATTGTTCACACACTGGCGGGCGTTCAGCTTCGGATCAGGTGCAATGAGATCATGGAGGCACAGGGTCATGAGGAAGAAACCGGAAAGGCGAAAATCACGCCGGCTTATAATCTGCCATGCAGCTATGTGCTGCATACAGTGGGGCCGATTATATCAGGCCCTCTGCGCAGACAGGACTGCGATCTGCTGACAGACTGTTACCGCTCCTGCCTGGAGCTGGCGGCAGAAAACGGCCTCCGTTCCGTCGCCTTCTGCTGCATTTCAACCGGCGTGTTCCGGTTCCCCCAGCAGAAAGCGGCAGAAATTGCGGTGGATACTGTAACACGGTTTCTTGAGACAGACAGTTCAGTCCGGCAGGTAATCTTCAATGTTTTTTCCGACAGGGATCTGGAGATTTATCAGAAGCTGCTGAACCAGTGAATGTTTCGAAATGTTATATATTTTCGTTCACGGACAAGCGTGAGGAACGAACCGCCGGACAGGGAGGCAACGCTCTGGGACACAGCGCCATATGGGCGGGACATTCT
>CAJFOT010000135.1 GCA_904397815.1 Candidatus Paralachnospira sangeri | reverse complement strand
TGTCCTTATAATTCAGGTGGCTCTATCGTCCGGAATGGATGGCTCTCTGTAACGGATTGAGTGGCTCTGAAGCCACGGAATACTCAATTGGTAGAAGGACGTTTAAGACACAAAAAAGCAGTATAATGGTAAAATAAACGTAAGCGATTACCTACTTACGTAGAGATGAACCGTTCCGGGGACTACGGGATCCCGGTGCCGGATTATACAGATGAGAATGTGAGCACGAAGATAGTGAAGATTATCCAAAGCTATACCGGGGTGGTTGATAAGATGGTGTGGCGGAAATTTTAATATCTTTCCGTACCATCACAATTGTTTAAACATTTTTCGAATACAGCATTAGCTTGAAATCGCTCCCTATTGATGGTAATATGAAATCAATAAAAGCTGTCTTGATAAACACTACCGCCCTGCCATCGGACAGACGCCGGGAAATATCAAACAGAACAGACTGGAGGTGGATGCAGGTATGGACCGCATTGAAATGGATCATGAACTAGAAGCCCGCTATGAAAAGTACCGGGGGATTTTAAAAAATCTGACCATTATGAGTGACATTTTCATGAGAAATGTTTTCAAAAAGCGGGAATGCACCGAATTCGTCCTGCGGGTGATCATGGACAGAAAGGATCTGAAGGTGCTGGATCAGGTCATCCAGAAGGATTATAAAAACCTCCAGGGCAGGTCAGCTATCCTTGACTGTGTCGTACGGGACGGGGACGGCAGGCAGTTTGACGTGGAGATCCAGCAGGATACGGAAGGGGCATCTCCCAAGCGTGCCCGATATCACAGTGGTTTGATGGATATGAATACGTTAACAGCCGGGCAGGATTTTGACGAACTGCCGGAAACCCATGTGATATTTATCACCCGCGATGATGTCCTTGGATACGGTCTGCCCATCTATCATATCAGAAGAATGATCGATGAGGTGGGCGCGGAGTTTCAGGATGAGGCATATATGATCTATGTCAATTCCAGCCGGCAGGACAACACAGAACTTGGACGTCTGATGCATGACCTGCACTGTAAAAACGCGGAGGATATGCACAGCGAGGTTCTGGCGAAACGTGTATATGAACTGAAAGAGACGCAGGAAGGGGTCGATTTTATGTGTCGTGAGATGGATGAGATTTATAATGAAGGGGCAGAACGCGGCAGAGCTCAGGGAATTGTGGAAGGAATTGCGGCGGGAGAAATGAAAAAAGCTAAAGAAACTGCTCTGACGCTTGCGGAAAGAGGCATGGCTGTATCCGATATTGCCGACATTGTCAAAGTCAGCGTGAAACTGGTACAGGAATGGCTGTCCGGAAGCATGAGCCTGGCAAAATAGGGAAATTTATATGAGCAGGCAGACTGATAACAGCTGCCTGCTCAACTGATTTACCGACGGAATTATATCCGGAATATCATCGGATATTGAAATCGCCTCCCTTTGATGGTAATATGAAATCAATAAAAAGGAAGGTAAAATTGAGGAACACGCAAATTTAGAGGATGGGTTAAAATTGTTTAATAGAGCAAAAAGAACAGAGAATAAAATAGGAATACAAACTTATGCTTTTGACCTTCAAGAAGAAATCATGATTTACTCCTATTTGTATGGTGTACATACTCATTTGCACAAAAAATTAAGTGATAATAAAAAATATAGTTGCTATTCTGACTGGAAAGCATATATTCAAAATAAATATCATGAGTATGACAAAAATAAATTAATAAATTTTCATAACTACCTTATACATCGGAAAGAAAATCTAAGAATAACCAATGACATTAATCATAGTTTTACTTCAGCCATTATTGCAGCAATAGTGGGCAATTATCTTCTTCGGTTTGCTGAAGAAATGAGTGATTTGACTCAATTATTGACAGTTCCTTGGGAATCTTTGATTATTACGATTTTCAGCGGTTGTATAACGTTTGGTTTGGGCTATTTTTTATATTACGTAGTAAAATCTTGGATATATAATAATACAAATAAAATGTTATTTGATGATTATATTAAAATCCTCGATGAAATGATTAAACAAAATGAAGAGTAAAAAGCACAGATGGCAGATCCTTTTTCCATACCCTTCGATTTGGCTCAGGGTACTTGTGCCGGAAAAGATTATATTTTACGATCTTCATAGCGTGATACAGACAATGTATGGAGGATTAATTTGCAGCCCCTTGATGATACCCTGCGGCGGTCTTATGGAGAAACCTGGAAGATTACCACAGGTGTAGTGATGCGGTTTTGGAAACTGCTCCATGTCACCGATGACGGAAAGGAGTGTGGGGAGGGTGAGGAAGAAACTTCCCATTGGAATCGATGGATTTGAAAAAATCAGGACGAATGATTTTTACTATGCAGATAAAACACTGTTCATAAAGGAACTGTTACAGAACTGGGGAGAGGTAAACCTGTTTACCCGTCCGAGACGTTTTGGAAAGACCCTGAATATGAGTATGTTGAAATGCTTTTTTGAAACAGGGAGAGATCCGGCACTGTTTGAAGGACTGAAGATAGCACAGGAAAAAAAACTGTGTGAGAAATACATGGGAAAGTTCCCTGTGATCTCCATCAGCCTGAAAAGCGTGGGCGGTTTACAATATGATTCGGCGGTGGCAGCATTGAGAACAGTCATTGGAAATGAGGCCGGAAGATTCCGTTTCCTGCGTGAAAGCGCTGAGTTGGATAAGGATGACAAAAATTCATACAATCAACTGGTCAACGTGAAGACGAACGGTAAGTCAAAATATGCCATGCCCGATGATGCGTTGGTTGACAGTCTTAATACGCTCTCGCAGCTTCTCGAAAAGCATTACGGCCAGAAAGTCATCCTGCTGATCGATGAGTATGATGTTCCGCTGGATAAGGCGTTCCAGGCCGGATACTATGATAAGATGGTAAGTCTTATCCGCAGCCTGCTTGGCAATGCGCTGAAAACCAACGACAGCCTGTATTTTGCCGTATTGACGGGGTGCCTGCGAATCTCCAAAGAGAGTATCTTCACAGGACTGAACAATCTGAAAGTACACACGATCTCTGATGTCCGGTATGATGAGTATTTTGGTTTTACGGACACAGACGTAGATGAAATGCTGGCTTTTTACGGCCTGTCATCCTGTAAGGATAAGATCCGGGACTGGTATGACGGGTATCGTTTCGGAGACACGGATGTATATTGTCCCTGGGATGTAATTAATTACTGCGACGAGCTGCTGGCGGCGCCGAATACTCCCCCAAAAAATTACTGGGCAAACACCAGCGGCAATGACCTGATCCGCCGTATGCTGAAGAACGCGAACCTGACCGCGAAGAACGAGGTGGAAGAGCTGTTAAACGGAGGGCAGATAACCAAACGCCTCAGGCAGGAACTGACATACCGTGAGATTGATGACAGTGTTGAAAATGTGTGGAGCGTGCTGTATGCCACAGGTTACCTGACAGGGACGCGGGCGGAGCAGGAGGACGCGGATATCTTCCGGCTGTGGATTCCCAACGGAGAGATTCGGAAACTGTTTTATGAACTGGTGGAAGACTGGTTCCGCGAGATGACGCGCTCCGATACTTCAAGAATCAGCCGCTTCTGCGCGGCATTTCCGGCCGGTGATACGGACACGATCCAGGAGATGCTCGGCGATTACCTGTGGGATTCCATCAGTGTGAGAGATACGGCAGTGCGCAGGAACATGAAAGAAAACTTTTACCATGGGATGTTATTGGGGCTCTTGCAGAACCAGGACAGCTGGCTGGTGAAATCCAACGCGGAAACAGGTGAAGGATACAGTGATATCTCCATCCAGACGCCGGAAAGGGTTGGGATCGTAATCGAACTGAAGTACGCGGATGACGGAAATCTGGAGAAAGCGTGCAGGGAGGCCCTTGAGCAGATTGAGGAAAAGAAGTATGCGGAAGGGCTGAAACGCCGGAGTATGAAAAAGATGATCCGGTACGGGATTGCTTTTTATGAAAAGGAATGTATGGTGGCGATGGCGTGAAATTCCGCAGGCCGGGTTTCGGGCTGGTATGGGGCCTGAAGCCGTAATCCCGTTCCAGCGGCGCCGTGTCCGCGTAGGTGACCGGGATAATTCCCGGTCAGCTTTGTCCCGGCAGAACGGGCAGACAGAGAAAGTCTGCCCGTTCAGCTGATTTACAGTTTCATCACTTCTCCGCTTCCAAAAATGTACAAATCGCCTTCTATACGATATGTTCCGCCTGCTTCGGTGAGAATCAGAATCCCGGCCATAATATCCCACACTTTCAGATCCAGTTCAAAATATACTTTTGCGGTTCCCGCCGCTACCCGGCATATGTCCAGGGAGGAGGGGCCTATGCGTTTCAAATCAGAAGAAATAGCATAATATTTTCTGGCCAGTTCAAATATCCGGTCTGTTTTTTTTCGGTCGTAAGGCATGCCGAATATGGCGAGTCCTTCATCGGCAGGAAAGGGTCTGACCTGGAGTCTGCGCCTTTTATTCCGTTCCGCCACATAGCTGCCCTGTCCTTTGCAGCCGTAGTACAGAACCCGGTCTTTCGGGCTGTATACCACGCCCAGGATGACATTGTCGATCTTCCGGTGGGATAAGGCCACGGAAACTGTATAGGACAGCCCGTAAATAAAATTCGTAGTGCCGTCAATCGGATCTATGATCCAGTTATATTCCTTTTTCGTGTCTTCGCCGCTTTCTTCAGCGATAAAGCCCGCCTCCGGAATCATCCGGCGCAGGCCGTTGATCAGATCTTTTTCAATACTCCGGTCCGCTGTTGTGACAAAATTTCCATGGCTTTTTCGATTAATATCATAAGGTATTTCCAAATATCGGTCAGCAATCTGCTGAATGAATGGAATGAGCTGCTGTGTGCAAAAATCAAGTCCGAATGCTTCGTGTCCAATTTCCATAATAAACCTCGTTATCTTTAATAAACCCACATAAAGCCACACTGATCTGTCAGAAAACTGCTGATTTCTTCAAAGTACGCATTGTGCAAATAGCGGCCTACTACGGCCGGTTTTGCGGAGCAAAACGGCCGTAATGCGGAGCTGAGCGGCCAGGATTTCTTTTGATTT
>CAJFOT010000134.1 GCA_904397815.1 Candidatus Paralachnospira sangeri | reverse complement strand
TGTCCTTATAATTCAGGTGGCTCTATCGTCCGGAATGGATGGCTCTCTGTAACGGATTGAGTGGCTCTGAAGCCACGGAATACTCACTTCCGGCAGGCCGGTTACGCCGATTCCGCCGACGATTTTATTATTATGGACAATGGTCATGTCGACGCCGTTTTTAACACCCAGATATTTTGGGACATCTTCCGGGTAAACTACGATCTGCCGGAGGCCGTTTTTGATCATATTATAGGAAGCCTCATGAAAAACACCCACACGTTCCTCTTCGGTGGCAGCGATAATAATCCCCTCTGATTTCTGGAAGGCTGGAACGGCTACCGGTCTGTTCCGTTCACTGGAAGCAGTGGCTGTGCCATGAAATATGCTGGATTTTAGGATCAGTCGGACTGGGCAGCACCACATTTACCTTAACCAGTATTGCACAGGAATTCGGTTTTGACGCTACCACCAAGGGCCTGGTAGCGACAGTGGTATATCTGGGCATGTTTCTGGGGGCTACAAGCTCCGGTTATCTGGGGGATAAATTTGGCAGGAAGCGGATGCTGATTGTTTCGGTATGTACGTGGGCCATATCCAGTCTGGTGATTGCGCTGACGACGAATACGACATTGTTCTGGATTTTCCGTTTTACGCTGGGATTCGGCATGGCGGCTCAGTTCCCGATGACCCAGTCGATGCTGGCGGAACTGTTTCCTGCGAAGTCGAGAGGACGGTGTATCTGCCTGCTGGAAGGCGGATATCCGCTGGCCTGCATTCTGGCCGGTATCTACGGATGGCTGCTGCAGATGGTATTTCCGTGGCGAAGTGTTTTCCTGGCTCAGGCTCTGGGGGGATTATGTGTATTGATCATTATTTTCCTGATTCCGGAGTCAGCCAGATGGTATGAAGCAAACGGCGACTTTGAAAGCGCGGACAAAATCGTGAGACAATACGAAGAGAAGGTGCGGACTGCCACAGGAAAAGAGCTGCCGCCCATTCCGGATCCTGTTCCGGTCAGAACAGAAAAATCAGAAAAATCCAAATTTGCGCAGCTGTTCGAGTCAAGGGATCAGACCCAGAAGACACTGACTATGTGGATTTTATGGTTCTGCGTGCTGTTCGGACATTACGGGCTGAACACCTGGGTTTCAGACCTTCTGGTGGCGAAGGGATTTGACGTGGTGCAGTCCAACAGCTTTGTGATTCTGATGTATTTGCCGGCCATTCCCGGCTATCTGATCGCGACCTGGCTGGTAGAAATCGTAGGGCGGAAGAAGATGATTTTTACATATCTGATTCTGGCAGCCATATTCTCTTATTTCTACGGCGGTTCCACGTCAATGGCACAGATTATTGTATTTGGGTGTCTGCTGCAGATGTTTAATTTCGGTATCTGGTCTCTGATCTATACCTATGCATCAGAGGTATTCCCTACCAGAGTCAGGGGAATCGGAACCGGCACCACATCTTCTGCGGGACGTCTGGCTTCACTGATTGCGCCTACTCTGTTCGGCGCTATGATGCAGGCGGGTGCGGACACAATGTATATATTTGTTCTGGCGTCGGTCGTTTTCATTATCGGCGCGGTATCTACACTGGTATTCGGAACAGAAACAAAGGGCAGAAGTATAGAAGAAATTAATGGATAATAGATGGGGTTTTTGATGTATAAAGGAGGGGTTACATGGCGAAAGAGAATAGTGTGATAAGCGGGCTGCGGGAACTGCCCGGTCACATTACAGTGAAAACGATTACTCAGGGGATTGTAACCGGAATCGCCGGATGGGGCTTTGCGCTGATGCTGTATGCTTACGGGAATGCCTGCGGCTGGCCGGCAGAGACGGTGACATCCTGGATTTTCGCCTGCTGGGGCATGGGCTGTATCAACGGCATTTTTCTGGCATTGAAGTACAAGATGCCGATTGCCGGCGCCTGGTCCATTTCCGGCGCCGCAGTGGCAGTTTCCGGCGTGCAGGCGGGACTGACGCTGCCCCAGCTGTGCACAGGCTATCTGATGGCCGGGATCATTGTGCTGCTCCTTGGATTAAGCGGCGTGATTACAAAGATTATCCGGTATCTTCCCATGCCGATTGTCATGGGCATGACAGCAGGCTGCCTGTTTAAGTTTGCCACAGATATTGTGAAGTTTATTGCAGAATGGTCCATGAATGTGTCAACAGGGGACAATGCTGTTCTGCTGGGCATTGCGCTGGCTGCGGTAGTGGTATGGGCGGTTTTTACGAAGCTGAAAATCCCGGCAGTGCCGCCGGTTCTGGCAGCGCTGGTGGTTGTGATTGCGGGTGTGATGATGTTCGGGCTTTATGACGCCAGTATGCTGGAAGGACTGAAGTGGAGCGGGCCGAAGATTCCGGGCTACTCTCTGGAAGGGCTGGGAAATGTATTTGTTTCGATTACGCTGCCTCTGTCCATGCTGGTGATTGGTGCGGAAAATACTCAGGCAGTAGGTGTGCTGAAGGGGCAGGGATATGATCCGCCGGTGAAGACGATGACTATTGTCTCCGGTCTGGGCGGTATGATTACCTCTGTTTTCGGAGGCCATAATGCCAACATCGCCGGGCCCATGACGGCTATGACAGCCAGCCCTGATTCCGGGCCGAAGGAAGACCGCTATGCGGCAACCGTAATCTGTATGCTGTTTACTTCCCTGGTAGCAATTTTTGCCAGCATTGTCGTTCCGTTCCTGAATACACTGCCGGTGAATCTGATCTACATTGTGGCGGGGCTTTCCCTGTTGGGCGTGATTCTGGGCTCTCTTCAGGATGCTTTCAGCGGAAAGAAATTCCAGCTCTCAGCTTTTGTCGCCTTTGTAGTGGCATTATCCGGCGTATCCTTTTTCTCCATCGGTCCTGCTTTCTGGGCGTTGTTTATCGGCACAGCGGTGGCTGCGGTGGTTGAGACGGAGGATTTGAAGGAACTGATCAGAAAATAAATCATAAAATGACGAAGGGGCTTCGGTGCATGCTGATCAGCCCCTTTATTAACAATAATTGGAACCGAAAAGAAAAGCTGCTTGACACATATTATACACCTGCGGTATGCTGAATTTTAATTGAAAGATAAAGGAGCAGGTGCAGCGATGTATTCTTACAGATGTGCTCAGTGGCTGTTGTTTTTCTATATTTACTGTTTTATCGGCTGGGTGTTTGAGACGACCTATGTATCGATTAAGAAAAAACGGTTTGTAAACCGGGGATTTCTGCGGGCGCCTCTGCTGCCGATTTACGGGACGGGAGCGATTGTCATGCTGTGGGCGACCATGCCGGTGAAGGACAGCCTGATCCTGACCTGGCTGGTGGGAGCGGTCAGCGCCACTGTCCTGGAATATGTGGTCGGGATATGCATGGAAGCTCTCTTCAAGGTGAAATACTGGGATTACAGCAATCAGAAATTTAATTTTCAGGGGATTATCTGTCTTTCTTCCACCATTGCCTGGGGATTCCTGACACTGCTGCTGACCCGGGTGATTCACCGGCCCATCGAGGAATGGGTGATGGGGCTGCCGGATCTGGCGTTGGGGATGATAACCGGCGGCGTTTCTTCCATTTTTGTGCTGGATACCATCGTGTCTGTGAGAGCGGCTCTGGATCTGCGGAAGATGCTGGAAGGCATGACCAGAATTCGTGCCGAGCTGGAAGCGATGCAGGTCCAGCTGAGTTTGGCGAAGATGGAGACGATGGCTCAGGTAGAGGGACTGAAGGAGAACTGGGAGAGTCAAAAGCAGAAGCTTCTGGCAGCTGGAGAGCGTCTGGGAAACTGGCTGACCGAGCTGGGAGTGCCCACCAAAGAACAGATCGACGAATTAAAGGAGCTGCTGCCTGATTATTCTGCCCTGGTGGATAAGCTGAAGGATAAAGCAGCGGAATATAATCGGATCGTTGGAAGAATGGGATCTTTCAAAGCTGGACTCCTGAAACGGAATCCGGGCGCCAGATCGGAGAAATTCAGTCAGGCACTGAGTGAATTGCAAAAAAGGATCATAGACCATATAAATGGTTATGATGACATCAAAGACCGGGAAGATGACGGGCAAAGTGAATAAATTCAAATGGAAAAGACATCCTGGAATTCCGGGATGTCTTTTCTATAAAATAAGTATGCAGTTATAATCCGCATTTTCAGGGGAGGCTATCACTAAATTTACGGGGGGTGCCTGGCGGCTGTCTGGGAGGACAGCCACCAGGTATGAGTATGAAAAAGCTTATATCACTTTCATGATACGCTTATAGTATAACGGGTAATTGTGATCATATTATGTTTGATTCCTGAAAAAAATATTAAAATTTGAAAAAACCTTTGAAAAACCAGCGTTATTGTATATAATATAAATACTTATGAACATTTAGATGGTTTTTCGACCATACTCATCTGATAAACTTGTTATTGAATATCCAGGAGGAAGAAAAAATGATGTTGTCAACTGATATTGGAATCGATTTGGGAACTGCCAGTATTCTTGTATATATTAAAGGCCGGGGAGTGGTATTAAAGGAGCCCTCGGTCGTAGCTTTTGACCGTGATACCAATCAGATTAAGGCCATCGGCGAAGAGGCCAGACTGATGATCGGCAGAACGCCGGGCAATATCGTAGCGGTTCGTCCGCTGCGTCAGGGTGTGATTTCTGATTACACGGTTACCGAGAAGATGCTGAAATATTTTATTAAGAAAGCGGTAGGAAAGAAAACTCTGAGAAAGCCCAGGATCAGTGTCTGCATTCCCAGCGGCGCTACTGAGGTGGAGAAGAAGGCGGTAGAGGACGCAACCTATCAGGCAGGGGCCAGAGAGGTGACGATCATCGAGGAGCCTGTGGCTGCTGCGATCGGCGCCGGCATTGACATTTCCAAGGCCTGCGGCAATATGATTGTGGACATCGGCGGCGGCACCTCTGATATTGCTGTGATTTCCCTGGGAGGAACGGTTGTCAGCACTTCTGTGAAGGTAGCCGGCGATGATTTTGATGAGGCAATTGTCAGATATATGCGTAAAAAACATAACCTGCTGATCGGCGAGCGGACAGCAGAGGATATTAAGATTAATATCGGCTGTGCCAATAAGCGGCCGGAGATCGCGACGATGGATGTGAGAGGACGGAATCTGGTGACAGGTTTGCCGAAGACGATCACCATAACTTCTGATGAGACGCTGGAGGCGCTGCGGGAGCCTGCTATGTCTATTGTGGACGCTGTACACAATGTATTGGAGAGAACACCACCGGAACTGGCGGCGGATATTTATGACAGAGGTATTGTCATGACCGGCGGCGGATCACTGTTAAGCGGTCTGGACACGCTGATTGAGGAAAAAACGGGAATCAACACGATGATTGCTGAGGATCCGATGACAGCGGTGGCGATCGGTACAGGTAAGTTTATTGAATTTACGCATGGGGAGCGGGACGAGGCAAAATAGTCAGCTGTCCCTGTTTACATCAGGAGAACGAGATCCGGCAGGTCTTTCCGATGGGAAATGACCGGTCGGGTCAGTTTTCTATACCTTTTCGGAGGTATTTTTGTATATGGCAGTGGTTTCAGGATATATTGAACATATTATTTTCCGCAATCAGGACAATGGATATACGGTGCTGGAACTGTCCTCTGAGGGCGATTCCATGACATTGGTGGGAACCTTTTCTTACATATCAGAAGGGGAGTATATCGAGGCGGAGGGAGAACTGACAGAGCATCCGGTATATGGAGAGCAGCTCCGTGTGGCGGCATATGAGATAAAGGCGCCCGAGGATATAGATTCCATTGAACGGTATCTGGGTTCCGGCGTCATTAAGGGAGTAGGTCCGGCGCTGGCTGCCCGGATTGTGAAAAAGTTTAAGATGGATACGTTCCGCATTATGGAGGAGGAGCCTGAACGTTTGGCAGAGGTGAAAGGCATCAGTGAATCCAAAGCTCTTCAGATTGCTCAGCAGGCCGCTGAAAAGCGGGAACTGCGCCAGGCGATGATCTTTCTTCAACAGTATGGAATTTCTGTGAATCTGGCTGTGAAAATCTACCAGCAATATGGTCCCAATTTATATTCCGTTATGAAAACCAATCCCTATCAGATGGCTGACGACATTCCGGGCGTAGGCTTTAAAATCGCGGATGAAATCGCGGCAAAAGTGGGGATTCGTTCAGATTCGGATTTCCGGATCAAAAGCGGTCTGTTTTATGTGGTGATGCAGGCGCTGGGGAACGGCCATGTTTATCTGCCGCTGGAGGAACTGAAAAGTCAGGCCGGACAGCTGCTTCAGGTGGAGCTGGACTCTGTGGAGCGGCATCTGATGGATCTGGTGATGGCGAAAAAACTGGTGGTGAAGGATGTACCGGAAGGTCAGGGTGTTTACGCTTCCAGGTATTATTACATGGAACTGAATACGGCGAAGATGCTTCATGATCTGAATGTCCATTACGACGTGCCGGACATCGAGATTCAGACCCGGCTGAACCAGATTGAGAAGCAGGCCGGGCTGGTGCTGGAGGAGGAGCAGCGCAGAGCGTTTACAAAGGCAGTGACCAACGGGCTGCTGATCGTCACCGGCGGTCCGGGCACCGGCAAGACGACAGTCATCAAAACCATGATTCAGTTTTTTGAGTCTGAGGGCATGGAAATAGAGCTGGCCGCGCCCACCGGGCGGGCGGCAAAGCGGATGACAGAAGCTACCGGCTGTGAAGCCAGAACCATCCACCGGATGCTGGAGCTGACCGGCGTGCCGGATGAGGAGTCGATCACAGAGCGGTTTGAGCGCAATGAGATGAACCCTCTGGAGGCGGACGCGGTGATTATCGATGAGATGTCCATGGTGGACATCTCCCTGATGCACGCCCTGCTGAAGGCGATTCCTGTGGGAACCCGCCTGATCCTGGTGGGGGATGTGGATCAGCTGCCCAGCGTAGGCCCCGGAAATGTACTGCGGGATATGATTGATTCCGGCCGCTTCGAGGTGGTGAAGCTGAAGAAAATCTTCCGGCAGGCTGCCCAGAGCGACATTATCGTCAATGCCCACAAGATAAATGCCGGGGAATGGATTGACCCCACGGCCAGAAGCAGGGATTTTCTGTTTATCCAGCGGCCGGATGCCAATGCCATCATCAACGCTGCCATCACACTGGTGAAAAATAAGCTGCCGAATTATGTAAAGGCGCCGATGTATGAGATTCAGGTGATGACCCCGATGCGGAAAGGTTCTCTGGGCGTGGAACGGCTGAACACCATTCTTCAGGAATTTCTCAATCCCCCTGACCCTTCCAAGAAGGAAAAGGAGACTGCCCACGGCATCTTCCGGGAGGGGGATAAGGTGATGCAGATCAAAAATAATTACCAGCTGGAATGGGAAGTCCGGGGACGGCACAACATTGCGGTAGACGGCGGACAGGGCATTTTCAACGGCGATATGGGCATCGTCCGGGAGATCAATCTCTTCGCGGAGACTCTGACGGTGGAATATGATGAGCACCGTATGGTGGATTACAGCTTTAAACAGCTGGAAGAGCTGGAACTGGCCTATGCCATCACCATCCACAAGTCCCAGGGCAGCGAGTATCCTGCTGTGGTGATTCCCCTTCTCAGCGGTCCCAGGATGCTGATGAACCGGAACCTGATCTACACGGCAGTCACCAGGGCCAAATCCTGCGTCTGCATCGTAGGTTCTGTTCAGACCTTTCAGGAAATGGTGGCCAATGAGAGGCAGCAGAGACGGTATTCCAGCCTGGATCTGCGGATTAAAGAGTTCTGAGATACAGAAGAAGAGTTTTGAGATTTTGAAATACACAAGCAAACGAGACAGAAAGCCGAAAGGAAGCGAATCAGAGAAACCGGATGGAGAAAAGCAGAATCAGGAGAATTCAGCATCTGGTGAAGAAAGCGGCGGAGCCCTGCGTGGATTTGCTGTTTCCCAGAATCTGCCCCCTGTGCGGGCAGATTGTGACGAAGGAGGAAGGGCTGATCTGCCCGAAATGCAGGCCGAAGGCGGAAAGACTGCTTCTGCGGGAACCACTGTGCAAAAAGTGCGGCAAACAGCTGGAGGATGAAATCCAGGAATATTGCCGCGACTGCTGGGCCCGCCCAAAGTCCTTTGAATGGGGTGTCTCGGTATTTGCCTACCGGGATGAGATGAAAGCCTCCATGATGGGCTTCAAATATCAGAACAAACAGGAATTCGGGGATTATTACAGCCAGCAGGTGATGGAGCATTACGGAAGCCGGCTGAGACGGGCCGGAGCCCAGGCGGTGGTTCCGGTACCCCTCCATAAGAAAAAGCTGCGGGCGCGGGGCTACAACCAGGCAGAAATCCTGGCCCGGCGGCTGGGCGAGGCCTTGGAAATTCCCGTATATCCCAGGGGGCTGATCCGCCTGAAAAACACCAGCCCCCAGAAAAATCTGGGCAGAGGCCAGAGAGGCCAGAACCTGCAGCACGTCTTCCAGAGAGGAACACTTCCGGAACATATCAAATGTATTATCCTGACAGACGACATCTACACCACAGGCGCCACCATGGATGCCTGCGCCAGAACCCTGCTCCGGACAGGGGCGGAACAGGTAGTGTGCGTCAGTATCTGCAGCGGGAGGAACTGAGGCAGGTGTCTTCCAATAATAATATTTTGAAATTCTGTCCTGCTTTATGTCAGCCCTCTGTAGATGCCGTAAATGATCATACAGATCCATGCGGCCCAGGCAAAGGGAGCTGCTTTGTCCCCTTTGAGTTTCAGGAGATGCAGGTGGTAAAACGTATAGGTCAGCAGGAAGATGGCTGCGCAGCTCAGGACACACAGCCAGCCGCCGCCGATATTTTCCGCAATGGTGTCACCGCTGATAAATACAGACATTGACAGGAACATGGAAATATAGAGGAGACATTGGAGACGGGTTGGTATCATATGATTCCCTCTTTTCTCTGATCCTTCTCAGCCTACAAACAGGAAAATGCTGTAAACTGAGAAGAAATAGTTTATTTGATATTACATTTTATGTGGCCTTTTTCACAATGACCAGATGGAGATATTACATTATTGCGCAGTAAAATTAGCCACCAATGGACTCATATGTTCCGGTTCGGGGACTTCCAATGGGGTGTCCGCCGCTGTCGTAATCTTGTATTGTATAATGATAACAGAAGCAATAATATAAGTTGTCAGTTTTGAATGTTACTTCGTACATTGAATAACTGACTATAGCATGATCGGGCTGATTGACACTCCATGAGAGATATGCAAGGCCGGCAATAACTCCAGCAATGGTAGCGGCCCATCCAGCGCTTATTAATAGACTAGCGAGATAGGGACTACCAGCTGTAACAATTGCGTCCAATGTAGCGCCTTTCAGCGTCTGAGACATAGTTGTAACTAAGGTATGGTTAAAAATACTGCTGTCATGAACATTCACTGCTCTTGCCGTAGCGTAAGGCGGTGTTGTATATACTTGTGCTAATTTTGCAAATAACGTATAATCAACTTGCTGTGTTATTGTTTCGCTTTCACCGGCAATGGTAGTAGTAAGTATAGCGGTTCCAGAAGGAGAAATGATCCTATGTGAGGTCAAAGTATTGATACCGTCAGAAAAGGACGCTTCCTCGATAATATTATTCATATTATCTGTCTGGTAATTAACACTATATTCTAAATTCTGTGTGTTGTTATTAGAGGCATAAGAAGATATTGTCATTGAGAGACATAAGATTAAACTTAAAATTAATGACATAAAACGTTTCGTTTTTTTCATATGGATCTCCTTTCTGCGAACTATTTTTCTAAATAGAAAAAATAATTAAGAAATAATTAAGAATTCTGCATTGGACTCACAACCTTTCTAAAAATCAATGTACTATATTATATTAGTACTTATAACATGTTTTGAAAGATTTGTCAATATATATAATAAGAATTTTCTTTTTCGAATATAAATATACAACTTGACTATTCTATAAATATATAGTACCATATATGATAATCAAACTGCAATATAGGAGCAAAGAAAATGATTGAATATTATGGGCTTTCTCCAATTGAATATGAACTGATGGAGTTCTTTTGGAAGAGTGATCACTCGTTTACGTTTGGCGAAATTATGTTTCATTTTTCAGAAAGAGAAGGGAAGAACTGGAAAAAACAGACGTTACATACCCATTTAACCCATTTAATACAGAAGCATGTTTTGACAGCTGAGATATTTGAAAAAAACAGCAAAAAATATAAAAGGTCATCAACAAAAGAAGAATACATTCAGCGATGGACAATTGATTTGCTGAATAAAACATTTGATGGGTCTGTTAGTGCATTTGTACGTGCCGCAACCTGTGGAGGCAACAAACTTTCACGAAAGGATTATGTAGAGTTAAAATCTTTGTTCGATGAAATATAATAATGGATGGCATTATCTTAACAAGTCTGATCGGAAGTGTCTTCTTTGGTTTTGTTATGCTGTTTTTGGCTTTAAACAGGAAGAAACTTTCAAATAAGTATTGTGTGTGTGTTTTACGTCTGAATCTGCTGGTTTATCTTTTTCCTTTTTCATTATTTTCAAACGTAGTCAGAAGATGGATCAATTATTTTTCCCCGGGGTATAACCTGTGCTTTTTCTACCCTGTTAGTTTCTATACAAAAATTTTTGAAAGTTCATCTAAACTCATTTTATCGTGTTATCATATTTTTATGATAAGCCTTTTTTTGCTTTGGCTTGTAGGCTTTTTGTATCTGCTGTGGAAAAAACGATGCGTATACCGTGGATTGAAGCAATTATCTTCTGATGAATATCTTTCTGATGGAGGGACGTGCGAAGCGGGGACAGTGGAAAAAATTATTGCGTCTATCCAAAAAGATTTGGAAATTAAACAAATATTACGGGTACGATATATTTCCGGAGCACATACGCCATGTGTGTTTGGTCTCTTTCGCCCTGTAGTTTTTTTGCCGAAACAGCATACATTTTCAGAACCTGTGTATACGGCTATATTGAAACATGAGCTTTTTCATATTAAAAATAAAGATTTGGTCATACAACGACTAGCTCTTGTCGCTATGTTTTTTCACTGGTATAATCCGGTGCTTTATATTTTGATTCAAGTATTGAATTATTATGAGGAATTATCAGCCGATGAATATGCAGTTGGCGTTCTTGAAGGAGATGACCGGGTGCAGTATGGGCAGGCACTTTTAGAGATGGTAATGTCTCAGGTTCAGAGAACTGCTTTTGTAAAGGGATTAGGTTTGCCTACAAAATATGTTTATAAAGGGAGGATTATGCAATTGAAGATGAAGAAACAGTGTATGAGTAAAATCAGGGCAGTGGTGACGGCGTTGTTGTTAATGTTGACTTTTATGTGTTCAACATTTCCGATATTGGCATATACACAGAATCCTACCATAATTTTTGAAACGAATATGGACTATGAAGGTTTTGCCAGTGGTGACGTTACGGATATGGGATTTTCAGAAGGAATTTCCACAGATACTCGATTCCAGCAGAATGATTCATTTTTTACAGACCAAAACGGGAATGTTTATTATGAGACAGTTCAGCCCCAGGCTTTTTGTGAACATAGCTTTGTTGAAGGTACGTATACAGTACATGAAAGGTTGGGGAATGGAGGTTGTGCGGTATTTGTATATGAGGCAGAACGGTGCATGAATTGTGGGATGCTAAAAATAGGAAACCTGATAAGCACTACGGAATATGTTGTGTGTATACACTGAAACGCCAGCTAACAGGAAAAGATCTTGGCCTTTTCCTGTTAGCTGGCTGTATGAGTGAATAAAGATCTGCCGGTGCCGTCCGCCGGGGTGTGTTAGTCCTTTCGAGTGGAAAGATGACTGTGTTCAGGAACAGTGCTCAGGAACGTATTTTCAAACTTCGGAACCGGTTCAGGAAGCCCATCAGTTCCTGCTTCCGGGGCATGGCCAGGCCGGCGGGGAGCCAGCCGTTTTCCATGGCGACGGCTTCCAGACCTTTTTCCTGCACCAGCTTCATCAGCTGGTCAGCAACGGCGGGCAGGCTCCGTTTGCCGTCGATCAGACGGCGGAGGGCGTACAGGGTCATGTAGGCCAGGGCTTCTGTCTGTTCCTGGTCGGCCAGCTGCTCCAGCCCCCGCAGGTCGATCTGCTCCCGGTTGATGGACACAGTCTCCCGGCCCATGACCTTCAGCTTTACCCTGGGATCTCTGGCGATGGCGGGCAGCGGCTCGGGAACACGGCGGAAGTCCAGGGCACTCTCCGACATGGGGAGGGAGGAGACGGGGGTATAGGCCGCTGCTTTTTCCTTAGCCAGCGCTGTGATGTCAAAGGGCTGATAGCAGTCCATCTGGATCACCAGGTCGGCGATGTAGAAATATGCGCCGGAGCTGCCTGCCACGATGACGGAGGAAACGCCGGCTTTCTGATACAGAGGGCGCACCCGTTCGATAAATGGCGTGATTGGTTCTTTGTCCCTGCTGATGACTTCCTGCATCAGTTCGTCCCGGATCATGAAATTGGTAGCGCTGGTGTCCTCATCGATCAGGAACAGGGAGGTGCCGGCTTCCAGCCCTTCTGCCACATTGGCGGCCTGGGAGGTACTGCCGCTGGCGTCCTCGGTGGTGAAAACCCGGGTGTCCGCGCCGCCCGGCAGGTTGTTGATAAACAGGGAGACATCGGTGTGATGGATGCACCTTCCGTCCTCAGCCCGGATTTTCAGGGCGGAGTCGTCCGTGATGACATACTCTCTTCCGTCATTCCGGATATGATTGTATACCCCCAGCTCCAGGGCTTTCAGCAGGGTGGACTTGCCGTGATAGCCGCCGCCTACGATCAGGGTAATGCCCCTGGGGATGCCCATGCCGGTGACCGGCCCCCGGTGAGGCAGCTCCATGGTAACCCGCAGAGAGTCCGGGGAGCGGAAGGGGACTGCGTTTTTCATGGGCAGCTGGGATACGCCGCTGCGCCGGGGGAGGATGGCTCCGTCTGCCACGAAGGCGCACAGGCCCATAGCGGGCAGGGCTTCCCGGATGAAATGCTGGTCCTCCGCCAGATGGATCACGTCTTCGATTTCCTGATGGTTCAGGCTCTTATAGAGAAGGGACGCCTGGGCGGCTCTGGGCAGAAATTCAAAGAAGATTTTAATCAGCTCAGAGGAGTTGATCGTCCTTCCGTTGGCAGGAAATCCTACTTCCAGCCGCACTGTCAGTTTTCCGGTGTCCGGCTGCAGGGCGCAGCATGTCCGCTCCAGCACCTCCTGGCCGCAGCGGCTGACAGAGATCAGACCGCTTTTTCCGGAGCCCTTTGCCTTGAAATTATATTTTTCAATCTCCTGTCCGAACCGGCGGGTCAGGTCGTCCTGGAGGGCGATCCGGGTCCAGGGCTTCTGCAGATAGGCGAGGGGAAACCCGGCCTGTTTTCCTTCTATTATAATACTGACCTTTGAGGGAGAGGCGAAGGGATCTCCCTGCACATGGTCGATGGACAGCACAAAGCCGGGAAACTGATATTGTCCCCGGGTATCTTTATATGCGGGATAACCCTTCCGGTTGATTGCGTATAATAAATTTTTCAGATCATCAGAACGTTTCATGAAAAAACCTCCTACGAAAAATATGTTCCGGCAGACGGCGGCTCAAAGTCCGGCCTTTGCCTTTTCTGTTAGGATTATAGCACGCCTGCTTTTTCGGCGGCAAGCCTGTTTTTGCATATGTTTTCGTTCGGGGGGCTGTTACACAATTGACCTTTCCTGTTGACTGGATGTGTGAAGGAACTAAAACACGGCAACGAAAACAAAGCGTTAACAGGCAGACAGAGAGACGCTTGTTTCCAGGCCGGAGGTCTGAACCGTTATGCCATTTGCTTTTCCGTCCGGTCTGCGTAAATTTCCCGAATAAAAATATACGATTTTCTGCGCCAGTATTGACTATTCTCCTGATCTGTGATAAACTGTACTGGCGAATGGAAGAAAGAAGGTCTTTTTTTTTTGACCTAAAATGAAGCAAACATCAATCATAAATGGAGGTGGAAGTCGTGCGCGTTAAGATCACATTGGCATGTACGGAATGCAAACAGCGGAATTACAACATGACAAAGGATAAGAAAACCCATCCTGACAGAATGGAAACCAAGAAATACTGCAGATTCTGCAAGTCTCACACACTGCACAAGGAAACAAAATAACCAGGTCTGAAAAGGGAAGTGGCTGTATGGAAAACAAGAAAAAGGACGCGGATTCTAAATCAGGCAAAGACTCATGGTTTAAGAATATGAAAGCCGAATTCAAAAAGATCGTCTGGCCGGACCGCAAGTCTCTGATCAGACAGTCTGTAGCGGTGATTGCCTCTGCTGTCGGTCTGGGATTTATCATCGCCCTGCTGGACATGATTATCAGATTTGGTTTTGGATTTATCATTAAATAAGGACTGGGTGATTTTATGGCAGAAGCAAACTGGTATGTGGTTCATACGTATTCAGGCTATGAAAACAAAGTAAAAGCCGATATTGAAAAGACGGTTGAGAATCGTAAGCTCCATGACCTCATCCTGGAAGTGGCCGTTCCGCTGGAAAGTGTTACCGAAGTGCGCAACGGCGCGAAGAAAGAAGTCCAAAAGAAACTGTTTCCCGGCTATGTACTGATTAACATGGTTATGACGGATGACACATGGTATGTGATCCGGAATACCCGCGGTGTGACAGGCTTTGTGGGCCCGGGTTCCAAACCGGTTCCGCTGACGCCGGCTGAGATGGCCTCTCTGGGCATTGAGGTAAACAATATCGTTGTTGACTTTGAGGTCGGAGATATGGTGACGGTAACTGCCGGCGTGTGGAAGGATACCGTAGGTGTAATCAAGGCAATCAATCAGGGAAAGCAGAGTGTCACAATCAATGTCGATATGTTCGGCCGGGAGACGCCGGTTGAACTGAATTTCACGGAAGTGAAAAAAATGTAACTGCCCGTCAGGGCGTGGGAGGGAACATTCTCCCGCCAATACCACAACACACTTGTTTACGAGTGTACGATTTAGGAGGTGCCTAAAATGGCAAAGAAAGTAACAGGTTATATCAAATTACAGATTCCTGCCGGTAAAGCAACACCCGCGCCGCCGGTTGGCCCCGCGCTGGGACAGCATGGCGTAAATATTGTACAGTTTACAAAGGAATTCAACGCAAGAACAGCAGATCAGGGAGATATGGTGATTCCTGTTGTGATTACTGTTTATGCTGACAGAAGCTTCAGCTTTATCACAAAGACCCCGCCGGCTGCTGTACTGTTAAAGAAAGCCTGCAACATTAAATCTGGTTCAGGCGCTCCGAACAAGACCAAAGTCGCTACCATTTCCAGAGCAGAAGTTCAGAAGATCGCTGAATTAAAGATGCCTGACTTAAATGCCGCTACCATCGAGGCAGCTACCAGCATGATCGCCGGTACAGCCCGCAGCATGGGTATCACAGTAGTAGACTAATATCAGGAATGTGGGAGGGTATAATTCCCGCAATTACCACTAGGAGGTTTTTAAATGAAAAGAGGAAAAAAATACGCAGAGGCTGCTAAATTAATCGACCGTTCCAACCTGTACGACGCAGGGGAAGCGATCGCGATCGTAAAGAAGGCAGCATCCGCTAAATTCGATGAAACAGTTGAAGTGCATATCAGAACAGGCTGCGACGGACGTCACGCAGATCAGCAGATCAGAGGCGCTGTTGTGCTTCCTCACGGAACCGGCAAGACTGTCAGAGTGCTGGTATTCGCGAAGAATGCAAAGGCTGACGAGGCGACAGCAGCAGGCGCAGATTTCGTAGGAGCTGAGGAGCTGGTTCCGAGGATCCAGAATGAAGGCTGGCTGGATTTCGATGTTGTTGTAGCAACTCCTGATATGATGGGCGTTGTAGGCCGTCTGGGCCGTGTACTGGGACCGAAAGGCCTGATGCCGAACCCGAAGGCCGGTACTGTAACCATGGACGTGGCAAAGGCAATCGCTGATATCAAAGCTGGTAAGATCGAATACAGATTAGACAAGACAAATATCATTCACGTGCCGATTGGTAAAGTTTCCTTCACCGAGGAACAGTTAGCGGACAACTTCCAGACGCTGATCAGCGCTATCGTAAAGGCAAAACCCAGTGCGGTAAAGGGACAGTTCTTAAAGAGCGTAACCGTTGCATCCACTATGGGTCCGGGCGTAAAACTGAATACAGCAAAGTTTGTATAAAAAGATCCGGGTCATTTGCTGAGACAGCACAGATCATTTATGACAGAGATAAAAGCAGAAACCTCCCTGGTTCAGCCGGGGAGGTTTTTTGTATGTGCCGGGAGGTAGATATGGAAGAAAAAATTTCGCGGGTTTACCTTATGGGAACTGCGATTTTGTTTCCGCTGGTGATACACAGGTCCGGATAATAACCTGATGATGTATGGCCATAATCGGAAAAACGGGAAAATGTTTGGACTGCTGATGGCTTACAAGGATCAGGCTTATTATGAAGAGCATCCATACATTCAGTTTGATACCTTGTATGAGAAGGGAACCTATGAGATTATTTCTGTTTTTCTCTCAAAGGTTTACTACACAACAGATACAAACTTTAAGTATTACCAGTTCTTTGGTTCTCAGAACCCGGAACAATTTGAAAACTATGTAGAGAATGTAAAAGCACTGTCGCTGTACCCGATTGAAGCGGATGCTGAATTTGGAGATGAGCTGATTACTTTGTCCACCTGTGAGTACAGCGTGGAGAATGGACGTATGGCGATTGTGGCGAAGAAAGTTCAGTAAATGACGACGATTTTGTCAGTCAGATCTTTTACGATTAAAAGCATCGAAGACAGAAAGGCACATTTGTGTGTTGGTTTTGTCTTCGATGCTTTTTTGAGAAATATCTCCGCAGCACTTCACTGCAGCTTAAAATTTGTAAGAAGATAATTAATAAATTTCATAGTTGTAAAATTTGTATTTTTCTTTCCTGTCAGCGCCTGTACCGGATAAGGAGGATGTTCCTTTAATGGAACGATACACAAATCATCCATTGCCCCAATTCTTTTTGCTGTGGAACGGACGATCAGAGAAATGCCATCGTTATATTTCAGAAAATTTGCAACAGCAAATCCATTTACACAGGCAGTAATCGTAATACTCTCGAAATCAATATGAAATCTTTCCAATGCGTTTTTCAGCAGATCTACACTTCCCTGCAGCGCATACAGTTTTTCTTTTACCGCTTCATGTATGCTGACTTCCCCCCCGGCAGCCATAGGATGCGATTTATTGCATAGAATAACCAGTTCATCGTCTATGAGAGGAAAAACCTGATAAGTATCATAGGGTTTTAAGGAGGTCTGACGTATAATTGCCACATCTGCCTGTCCGCTGTCGATACATTCCAGAACAGGCTTCAGTTCAGCCTCATGCATAATTAAATGAATATCTGGGAATTGCTGCTGGAACTTTACAATAATTTCTGCCAGGTCATACAGGTGCATTAATGGTGTTGACACCAGACGGATAGTGTTCTTCCGTGATGTTTTGTATTCGGACACCTTTTCGGTAAAAACCTGGTAGCTTTGGCATACATCGCTGGCATATTGCAGAACCTGTTCGCCGGCATAGGTTAATTTCGCGCTGCGGGTCGTTCTGTCGAAAAGCATGACGTCCAGTTCTGCTTCAAGGGATTTGATGTATTTGGACAAGGTGGACTGGGAAACATACATAGCCTCAGCCGCCTCTGTAAAATTTTGTTTGTCGGCTACTTCTACAAATGCCTGAATCCAATTGATCTGCATAAAATACTCCTTAAATCTAGAACGTGTCAAATAGCTGCATATGGAAAAAATTGTACATTTAATTCAATCAATTACTCATTCCGATTTGGAAATAATCGAACGGCATATCGAATTGATTGAAATAAACAGAATATGTAGAATGTAACTAACAAAGGAAAGACAAAAGTATTATATCACAAAAATGAAAAAGGAGGTTAAGAAATTAAAGTTATTGTAAAAAATATTATCATTGCGTTCTGATATTCAGGAGGGAAATATTTTTGGAGGTGAATTATGAGACTGACAGATGAAGAAAAACGAATTTTGGATGGCGAACAGGGGTATCTGGCCAGCAAATGCATGAAATTTTTGGTGGCATACGGCGAGGCGGCTGATGCAGAGTGCCTTGTAGATATTGATGGTACTGTTGATTTGCATGGGTCGAGAAATCCATGCTGGACTGATGATTTCCGTATTACAGATGATGAAATTTTTGAGGCGGCAAGAAGAGGGGAAAAATTTAAGGTTCCAACATTTGCGAATAAACCGACTCCCGGGTTTATTGTCGATGGCTATGAACATTGCTGCACCTGGCCGGATAATGATCCGGACTACCATAAAAAGAGAATGGATTACATGAAACCACTGATTCAGATGGGTATGGTACCTACGCTTTCCTGCAATTACTATCTGACCAGTACTTACTGGCCGACAGCGGGAACCCACTGTTCCTGGGGCGAGAGTTCTGCAATTCCGTGGTGCAACGCAAATCTGGGTGCCCGGACGAATTTTGACGGTGGTTTTCAGATGGCTTATCTGGGGAAAGTTCCATGCTATGATCTGCATCTGGATGAGAAACGAAAGGCAACGGTGTTATGTACATATGCAGGAGACCAGCCGCTGACCACTGATATGGATTATGACCTGTTCGGCTGGGCGGCTGGTGAGAAGCTGGGAAATAAAGTACCTGCTTTTATCAATATCGGCAAACCCACATTAAGCCAGTTCGTAAAGATGAACTCCAGCCTGAATACAGGCGGGCAGGTGAGAATGTATCACATCCCCGGTGTGACACCGGAGGCAGCGACACTGGAGGATGCCTTCCACGGAGAAAAGCCTCAGGAAGAAATCGAAATTACCAGAGATGATCTGGAAAAGACATACCATATGCTGAATTATGCTACAGACAGGCATATTGATATGGTATTTCTGGGATGCCCTCATTATAATATTGTGGAAATTCAGAAGGCTGCCAGACTGCTGGAAGGACGCAGATGCATGGCTGAGCTGTGGATTATGACCAGTCCGGGAGTATATGATATGGCAGTCAAGATGGGTCTTCGAGATACCATTGAAAAAACAGGCGCCAAACTGATGAGCGGTACATGCATGGATGAATTGAGAGGGCAGCTGCCGCCGTATACAGTGTTCGCTATGGATGCTTCTAAACAGAATTATTATTCAACAGGTCACCTGTACCCCAGAAAAACACAGTGTTGGTATGGGTCAATGGAGGATTGTATTGACGCGGCGCTGACCGGATACTGGCATGGAGAATGGAGGTAATCAGGATGGGCAAGACGATTGTAATTCATGGAAGAGCAATATATGGAGGCCATGCAGAGGGAGAAGCTCTGGTTTCAGAAATGCCTCTGATGGGATGGGGAAATGTAAAACCGAATGAAGGATGTACCGTAGAACGGAATCATCCGCTGTACAAGGTATGTTTCAAAGATAAAATATTGGTATTTCCCTATATGAGAGGATCCGGCGGTTTTGTTATTTATGCAGATTCCAAAAAATTTGGAATGAATCCGGCAGCTATGCTGGTAACAGAATCTATCAGCGTGATTGTGACGATGGCAATGAGACTGAAACAGCCGGTCCTGACCGATTTTGACATTGACCCTATGACTGTGATTGAGACAGGAGATTATGTAGAGGTAAACGGAGACGAAGGCTGTGTGATTGTTCATAAAAAATCTGACAGCGAGGAAGATGTGTGAGCGGCGATATGGAGAAGTTGGGAAAAGAATATAAAACAGATTCCTGTGATGTTCTGGTAGTGGGAGCGGGAATTGCGGGTGTCAGTGCCGCCCTGGCAGCGGCGCGGGGCGGTGCAGATGTAATACTGGCGGAACGTGAGTATGCGCCGGGCGGCATGGCAACATTGGGTCTGATTGCAATTTATCTGCCATTATGTGACGGAATGGGCCGTCAGGTATCTTATGGAATCAGTGAAGAATTGCTGCGGCTGTCTATACAATATGGTGCTGACGGTCCTGTCCCCGCGGCATGGCTGGAAGATGGAAGTATAGAGGAGAAAAAAAAGCAGCGATATAAGGTACAGTTTAATCCGCATTTGTTTGCGCTGCTGCTGGAACAGCTGCTGAGAGATGCCGGGGTCAGGATTCTATATGGAGCGTTGGCTGCAGATGTAATCTGCCGTGACAGGAAAGTCACAGAGGTTGTCATTGAAACGAAATCAGGCCGAAGCAGCATTTTGCCGGGAGCGGTGATTGACTGTTCCGGCGATGCGGATATCTGCTGGCGAGCGGGAACAAAAACAAAACTTTATCCTCAGGGAAATGGCCTGGCCAGCTGGTATTATTATAAAAATGAAAGCGGAGTCGGTCTGCGTATGTTTGGTCTGGCTGATATAACGCCGGACAGCAGCAATGCCATGAAAACAGAACAGAAAGTTCAGGAGATTGGCCAGCTTCGGTTTAGCGGAGTGGACGGTTATGAACTCAGCGAGGCATGGCAGGCCGCTCATGAAAAAATGTTGGAAGATATTAAAGCACACAGGGAAAAGGATCCTGCTTATATGCCGGTATCTATATCCTCTATTCCGCTGGTTCGGATGAGCAGACGGCTGGAAGGCCGTGAAACGCTCGACCGTATGGGATTTTATGAAACCAGTATCGGAATGTGCGGCGACTGGTGCAAAAGCGGCCCTGTCTATGAGATTCCATTTGGTGCTTTGTGCTGTGATACGGTTGATAATTTATTGGCAGCGGGGAGAATTATATCTGTAAGTGATGAGATCTGGAATGTTACCAGAGTGATTCCGCCCTGTGCCGTGACTGGCGAGGCGGCGGGCACCGCCGCTGCGATGACAAAGAACTTCAGTGAGATTGACATAGCCTCTCTGCAAACTCGTCTCAGAGCAGGGGGAGTCAGAATCCATGAAGAGGAACTGTAGGCTGAATATAAGATAAAGGGGGAAAATATTATGCTGACAGAAAAAGAAAATTACTTAATGGCGCTGGCGGGGGAAGTCCCTGAGTGGGTGCCCAGAAACCTGGTTGCGTCGCCGGGACATGCGCCGGCCAGTACCGCAGTTACACCAGGCTTTCTGAATGCAAGAAGAAACAAAGGTGCGGGATTTGATATCTGGGGTGTTGAGTATGTAACGACAAAAGAAACCGGCTATCAGGCGCTTCCCAAGCCTGGCCAGTTCATTTTGGACGATATTACCAAATGGCGAGACGTGATAAAAGCGCCGGATATATCCGACATTGACTGGGAAACGATGGCAAAAAAAGATATGGAGAAAATTGACAGAAGCCAGACGGCAGTCCGGATGAGGTTATGGAACTGTTTGAATATATGAATAAATTTTACATGGAAGTATCTGCCAAGGCCATGGAATACTATAAGCCGGATATTTGGTGCATTACAGATGATACAGCAACCGCTATGAATCCGTTTATTTCTGTTGAAATGTATCGGGAGATGGTAAAGCCTTTCCATGCGAGAGAAGCTTCTTTTGCCCAGAATGTGGGGATGCCGATTGATATGCATAACTGCGGCCGGTGTGAGGACTTTATCGACGACTGGCTGGATTTCGGGGTAAGCTGCTGGAATCCTGCTCAGGTGATGAATGATCTGGCGGGAATTAAGAAAAAATATGGCAACCGTCTGGTTCTGGAAGGCTGCTGGGACTCTCAGGGGCCGGTAGGCTGGCCGGATGCTACTGAAGAGATGATCCGGGAACAGGTGCGGTCCTGTATCGATACTTTTGCCCCCGGCGGTGGATTTATATTCTGGGGCAGCCTCTACGGCGCGCCTGATGATCAGGAATTCCTGAAGCGCAGCCGCTGGATCACAGAAGAATATGATGCCTATGGAAGAACCTTTTATCAAAAATAGACAGAAATAACTTTACAGAAGCAGGAGGGGAAAATGGGTAAAATATTAAAATCGTATATTCATGTTATTGTAGCATTGCTGATTGGGGTTATATGCATTCTTTTCATACCCGCCGTAAATGGGCTGACAGAAGTAGGCGTAAGAGTACTCGCTGTGTTCTTTCCGGTGCTGTATCTGTGGCTGACCGTAGGAACTGACTGGCCCTGCTGGCTGTCTTTGATGCTGCTGGTATTTACAGGAGTGATGACGCCGACAGAGGTTTTTGCGCAGTCTTATGGAAACTCATTGATTATTACAGTGATCGGCATGATGGCTTTCAGTAAAGTGCTGGTAGATACCGGTGTCATTGATACCATTGTAAAATGGTTTGCTACACGGGAATTGGTGCGAAATCACCCTTATCGGTTTATTATTATTATTTCAATCGTAGAGGGATTGGCATCGATCGTAATGAATATCAGCGCGCTGATACTGATTTTCATCGCTTTTATTTCAGCCCTTTGTGAAGAAATTGGCTATAAAAAAGGAGATCCTTTTTATACTGCTCTGATGATCGGACTGTTTTGGATCGCCAATGCATTTAACGCAGCGTCTCCCCTCGGCCATTCACTGCCGCTGATTCTTATGAGTACGGCATCTGCGGCAGGGCAGGAAGTGACCATTGCGCAGTGGCTGGCAGTAGGTATTCCGATTGCGATACTGGTATCTGTCGCAGCCGTTTTGATCATATGTCTGATTTGGAGGCCGGAGGCTTCAAAATTTATGAATTATGATCTGGATGCGCACAGAAAGGAAATCAAACCTTTTACGGCAGAAGGAAAGATTACGCTGGTATTATTAATCGCGCTGATTCTGTATTGGGTTCTTCCATCTGTATTTCCTAATATGCTTCCTGAAGGGGCAAAGGCGCTGTATGACAGCTGGGGTTCTAATATGCCGGTGATTATTGGTGTAGCGCTGCTGTGCATTATCCATGTCAAAGGAAAGCTGGTTACAACTTTTAAACAGGCAACCAGTACTACTAGCATTACCACGATTACCTTTATCGGCTGTGTAATTGTGCTGGGCAATGCGATCAGCAGCACAGATACCGGTATTTCTGCAAGGCTGGCAAATGTGCTGAATCCGCTGACATCTTCAATGTCACTGTTTGCGTATATTACGCTGCTGAGTTTGTTCTTTATTATACTGACAAACTTTATATCAAACACAGTCTGCATGATGCTGTATTTTAATCTGGCAGTACCGGTATTTGTGGCGGCAGGTTTGCCGACAGCAGCGCTTACGGTAATTATCTGCTTTATCGCCAGCTTTGCGTCACTGGTACCGTCCAGTTCAACTTTTGCACCGTTCTTCTTTGACGGCGGACATATTACGATTAAGAATACCTGGAAATGGAATGTGGTTATGATTGCGGTGACCCGGGCGCTGGTATCCTTTGTAGCATACCCGATCATGGTATAAAAGCGGAATAAAGGGTGTGTGAAAACAATGGGAAAACAGATAATGAATAAATCATATATTCATATATTAATTGCGGTTATCATTGGGGTCTTATGTCTGACACTGATTCCGGCGGCGAATGGTCTGACGCCGCTGGGTGTCAGGGTGATTGCAATTTTTCTGCCAACGCTTTATTTGTGGCTGACATCAGGGACTGACTGGACCTGTTGGCTGGCCCTGATTCTGATTGTATTTACAGGTGTTATGACGCCTGCTGAGGTGTTTGCGGGATCATACGGAAGTTCATTGATTATTACAGTGATCGGTATGATGGCTTTTAGTAAGGTTCTGGTAGATACAGGGGTCATTGATACCATTGTAAAGTGGTTTGCACTCGGGAATTTGTCAGAAATCATCTTTACAGATTTATTGCAGTGCTGATGATTGTCGAAGGACTGGCCTCTATTGTGATGAATATCAGCGCGATGCTTTTGATTTTTATCGCGTTAATTGCCGCGGTTTGCAAAGAAATTGGATATCAGAAGGGGGACAGTTTTTATACAGCGCTGATGCTGGGACTGTTTTGGGTATCAAATGCATATAACGCCGGTTCCCCTTTGGGCCATGCGCTGCCGCTGGTTCTGATGAGTACGGCGTCCGCTGCAGGATATGGGGTTTCCATTGCGCAGTGGATGGCGGTAGGTATACCGGCAGCGACATTGATTACAGCAGCGGCAATCCTCATCATATGTCTGATCTGGAAGCCGGAAGCATCGAAATTTATGAATTATGACCTGGATGCTCACAGAAAAGAAGTGAGGCCTTTTACGCCAGAGGGAAAGGTGACGCTGGCGCTG